>JAUNIO010000054.1 GCA_030535355.1 bacterium
TGCGGTTTTGCGGAAGGAAAGCGGAAGGATTGTCTCAAATCAAGTGTCGCGCGGCTCGGGTGTGAAATCGGCCCGCGGCCCCGATAGAATCGGCCTCCCGAGGCCATCGGCCCCGCACCCCCTCTGTCTCAAACCTTCCGGTCCCCTATAGCTGGACTACACCGCCGAGGATCAGGTGGACGTAGTCCTGATGAATCCGCCTTACGGAGGCAGCGAGAAGGCCGAGGTCAAGCGGCACTTCCCCAGCGATTTGGCCAGTTCCGAAACCGCCGATCTCTTTATGGCGCTGATCATGTACCGTCTGAAGCCGGGCGGACGCGCCGCAGTGATCCTGCCCGATGGTTTTCTCTTCGGTACCGACAATGCCAAGGTGAACCTCAAAAAAAAGCTGCTGAACGAGTTTAATCTGCACACGGTCATCCGCCTGCCGGGCAGCGTCTTTTCGCCTTACACCTCCATCACCACCAACATACTCTTTTTCGAGCGCAGCGGCCCCACCCGGGAAACCTGGTTCTATCGGCTGGACATGCCGGAGGGCTACAAGCATTTCAGCAAGACTAAGCCCATGAAGCCAGAGCATTTCGCCCCGGCTAAAGAGTGGTGGGCCAATCGCCGCGAGCTGACAGAGGACGGTTTTGCCAAGGCCCAAAAGTACACGCTGCGGGAGCTGAGCGAAACGCTGGGGTATAATTTAGATCAGTGCGGCTATCCCCACGCGGAAGAGGAAATACTGCATCCGCTGGATTTGATGCGGCGCTATCAGGAGGAACGGGCTGCGCTAAACGCGGAGATCGACCGGGTGCTGGCCGAGATCAGCGCCAAATTGGGAGGAGACGGGCAATGACTCCGCAGGAATTGAGAAACAGCATTTTGCAGCTGGCTATTCAAGGCCAATTGGTAGAGCAGCGCCCTGAGGAAGGCACGGCGGAGGAACTGTATCAGCAGATTCAGGCCGAGAAGCAGGCGCTGATTAAGGCCGGGAAGATTAAGAAGGAAAAGCCCTTGCCGGAGATTGGCGAGGATGAGATACCTTTTGATGTTCCTAAAAGCTGGAAGTGGGTACGGATATCAAATATATGGAATATTATAAATGGTGATAGAGGCAAGAACTATCCAGCAAAGTCCACGTTATCACATATAGGCATACCATTTATTAGTGCATTAAATCTTCACAATAATACCATTATTGATGATGACAAACTTTTATGCTTAACAGAATCCCAATATGAAAAGCTTGGGAATGGTAAACTAATTAAAGGAGATATAATTGTTTGCATCAGAGGTTCACTGGGCAAACATGGCCGTTTTCCCTTCAAAAAAGGCGCGATTGCATCATCGCTTGTGATTATACGTTCAAGTATTGATATGGCACTACTCGATGATTTCTTAATGTTATACCTTGAAACCCCCTTATTTTACAGCGAAATTAGAAGATATGATAATGGAACAGCTCAACCCAATCTTGCCGCAAAAAGCCTTGAGCAGTTTCTTTTTCCTCTTCCTCCCCTGGCCGAGCAAAAACGCATCGCCGCCAAACTTGAGGAACTGCTACCCCTGGTCGATCGCTACGAAAAGGCCTACAGCCGCTTGCAAGAGCTGAACCGGCGCTTCCCGTCTGACCTGCAGAAGTCGCTGCTGCAGCAGGCCATCCAAGGCAAGCTGGTGGAACAGCGCCCTGAGGAAGGCACGGCGGAGGAACTGTATCAACAGATTCAGGCCGAAAAACAGGCGCTGATTGAGACTGGGAAGATCAAGAAGGAAAAGCCCCTGCCGGAGATTGGCGAGGATGAGATACCGTTTGATATTCCTAAAAGCTGGAAATGGGTTCGATTATACTCAATATGCGAAAGTATAGCTGACGGAGATCATCAACCACCCCCTCAAGTTCATCATGGAGTTCCTTTTATTGTAATATCGAACATTTCAAAAGGTTATTTGGATTTTTCCAATACACGATTCGTTCCTGTAGAATATTATGAAGCCTTGTCAAATGATCGTATTCCTCGAAAAGGAGATATTCTATTCACCGTTACAGGCTCGTATGGAATACCAGTAAAAGTTGATTGTGATGCACTATTTTGCTTTCAGCGACATATGACGTTACTAAAACTGCTAACAAATCGGAGCTATATTTATAACATTCTGCAAAGTACACTAATAAAAACACAATGTGATGCTGCTGCCACTGGAACAGCACAAAAAACAGTAGGGTTAACCTCTTTACGAAGTATTATTATTCCCCTCCCTCCCCTGGCCGAACAAAAGCGCATCGTGGCCAAGCTCGAAGAACTGCTGCCGCTGGGCGAAAAGCTTAACTCCAGTTCCGCACAGGTTTGACAGGCTGACGGCTTGGTGTTATATTAATCGAAAGTGCTGCCGATAGACGGTTAGCCCTTAGCTAGATCGAAAAATGACGACCGTTGCTTTAGGAGCGTGGCGGCCGTCATTTTTTTGTGTTATTCATATTGCCAATGGCCAAGCCTAAAGCAAAGCCAATGCCTATGCAGGTCAGCGTATAGCTGAGCACAAACAGCATCTGTTCAACAAATGACATTCCACAAAGCCCCCCTCTCTTAGATTTCCCCCACAACCAAGGGATTTCCACAAGCGAAGGGCTTAAATGACGCCCTTCGCAAAGTAATTAAATACTCAGCTAAGGGCTTAGACCGCCTACCGTTTTACTGGCAGCACCTAAATATGTTATAGCACATTAACGCAACATTAGCAACAATTGATAATTATTCAACAAAATCACAGTATTTATAGAAAAACAAACAATAAACGTCGCCACCAACTGTCAAACGTCAGCACAGCCCCCCAAAAAACAAATAACAAACGCTGCTATCAACTGCCAGACAACAGCACAGCATCGCCACACACAAACACCAACATAAGCCAACATGCCAGCATAAGCGAACACCGCAGCTAACGGCTACACAAAAAGCGCATCACCGCAAACTGGAAGAACTGCTGCTGTGCGAAAAGCTGAGCTCTATCTCTGCGCAGGTTTGACAGTTCAGCGGCTCAGTGTTATAGTACATAAAAGTGCTGCCGATAGACGGTTAGCCCTTAGCAGAGTACATCAAAAATGACGACCGTTGCTTTAGGAGCGTGGCGGCCGTCATTTTTTTGTGTTATTCATATTGCCAATGGCCAAGCCTAAAGCAAAGCCAATGCCTATGCAGGTCAGCGTATAGCTGAGCACAAACAGCATCTGTTCAACAAATGACATTCCACAAAGCCCCCCTCTCCTAGATTTCCCTCAACAACAGGGATTTCCACAAGCGAAGGGTTTAAATGACGCCCTTCGCAAAGCAATTAAATACTCAGCTAAGGGCTTAGACCGCCTACCGTGTTACTGGCAGCACTTATACATGTTATAGCACACTACAGCAATATTAGCAATGATTGATAATTATTCAACAAAACCACAACTATATAGCAAAACACAGATAACAAACGCTGCTTTCAACTGCCAGATAATAGCACAGCATCGCCGCACACAAACACCAACATAAGCAAACATGCCAGCAAGAGCAAACACTGCGGCTATCAGCCACACAGAAGCGCATCGTGGCCAAACTGAAAGAACTGCTGCCGCTGGGTGAAAAGCTAAACTCCAGTTCCGCACAGGTTTGACAGGCTGACGGCTCAGTGTTATAGTACATAAAAGTGCTGCCGGAAAACGGTCAGCCCTCAATCTTGGTTATTTGAATTAATAACCGTGACTGTGCAGGGTCGCGGTTATTTTGTTTGTGAATTATTGCTATCCCGGCGTCCGACCATATATCCAACACTAAAACAGCCCAAGCATAAGCTCAACACTGCGATCAGTTCTTCTATCGTAACCATCAGCCAAGCCCTCCCCTCTCCAGTCTCCCTTACGGGGCTATCAAGTGAAGGGTCCACAAAAGCCCCTTCACGTGTTAGAGACGCTTCAAGGGCTAACCGCTTCCGTATCTGGCAGCACTTATACATGTTATAACACACTAACGCAATATTAGCAATGATTGATAATTATTCAACAAATTATTAATATAATAGCAAAATATTAATACAGACATTGCTGCTACATACAAACACGAAGAGCAAGCAATGCTCAACACAATCATCTACAACGCTTAAATACACATTCATCAAACGCCAACAATAAGTACCAATATTACCACCTTCATTAACAGTAAAATAATTATATTTAAAATATCAAAAATATATCACCAAAAAATTGCTAAAACCGAAAAAGGATATTTGCGACAGATATACAATATATTGTCCTATAAAATCATCTCTATACAGATATTTTCCATCAAGTTTTACAGACACTAACAGACACTCAATTTATTACGTATAGCGGAGAGCAACCATATGATATTCTACAGTCTTAGACTCAGTTTTAAATTACGCAAAACTAGCGAAATCTTAGCAGCCCAAAACGATTCCCGCCATGAACTGCGTAGAATGACAGAAGAAATCAACAATAGTTTATACGATGAATGGCACAGCCAAAAGATGATGCTTATGGTTTATCGCCTCAGCATTAAAGATGTCTGCCTAGTCGTGGCAGTACAAGGTCCAACAGGGACTACTGCGGAAAAAGTTAAAGAGATATTTAAAGATCGCATTGCTAAGCGTTATGGAGTATTCGGCATAAAGTCAAGTTCTTTGACCGAAATCACCCCGCAGCAAGCCTACAAGATATTTGACAATAACAGATACTATTGGCCTGAGGATTTTAACACCCGCAATGATGATTTTGATTCTAGTTATTTTAGAAATAGAACCTTTAAAATCGAAGAGTACCTTATTCCCAGTACCGAGTTCACTTATCAACAGGCCATCGATGAAGCCAACAGCTTAATGGCTGATTCATCTTTGCTGGAAGAAATTACACGCATTTACGATACTAAACACCCACAAATATTTATGGGGCACCCTATACATTACAAAATTACAGCTGGCGACAGTCATTCCGCCCAGCAAATCGTCAATTTTCTTGCCCAAGCGCTATACGCCAACAAGCGGCTGGGAGGACGCACTGTCAGCCGTATCCATGCCATTACCGAAAATTGCTATGATGAAGGTGATTTAACCAATATTTTCAAACAGAGCAAAGGGAATACAGTTATCATAGAGCTTATCGGATCTAACGAAGAGCATCGCAACTACGCTTCCTGCTATGAGCGCGTGGTAAATTATATCGGCGAACTGATACGCAGCCATCAGCGCGAGACTCTGTTCATTCTCGTAGAGAACACCAAAAACCCCGGTTTTGCTCCAAGCCTAATCAGCGATTTGCAGGAAGAACTCTACTTGGTAGAAATTAAAGAAGGTGCGAGCAATCGCTCAGCAGCGCTCCAGTATCTCCAAAATCTGCTCAGCAAAGCGGAAATGACCGATTACAGCGAAGGAGAACTGTTAGAAGCACTCGGCGACAAAACCACTTTCCGTCCTTCGGACATCTACCATAAATACGAAATGCTCTATCAAGGCAGCCTGCGCAACAAAAAGTACGTAGCCTATAAACAGGTGAACCGCCTAATGATTGCCCGAAATGATATGTCCGGCAAAGATGCGTATCAAACTTTAAACGAAATGATCGGATTAAAGGAAGTAAAAGATATAGTTGAGCAGGTATTGGCTGCATCTCGAGTCCAAAAAATTCGCTCCTCCCTGGGATTGGAGCAGCAGAAAACTAGCCTGCACATGGTCTTCACCGGGAATCCCGGCAGCGCTAAAACAACCGTAGCGCGTCTCTTTGCCGAGATACTGAGCAAAGAAGGCATCTTGGAAACAGGAGATTTCGTGGAATGCGGGCGGGCTGAGCTGGTTGGCAAATACGTGGGCTGGACAGCGCCTGCTGTACAGCGGCAATTTAAGCGGGCCCGAGGCGGCGTTCTGTTCATTGATGAAGCGTATTCCTTAGTTGATGATCGCGACGGATCTTATGGGGATGAAGCGATAAACGCTATCGTACAGGAAATGGAAAACCACCGCAACGATACAATCGTCATTTTTGCGGGCTATCCCGATAAAATGAAAGCTTTCCTCAATAAAAACGAGGGATTGAAAAGCCGCATCGCTTTCCACGTTAATTTCCCCGATTACGGGGCAGACGAACTGCTCGATATCCTAACCCTTATGGCTGACAAAAAAGGCTTTGAGCTTTCCCCGGAAGTAAAAGATAAGTGCCGGAACATATTTGCCAGCGTATGCCAGCAGAAAGATTTCGGCAATGGCCGCTTCGCGCGCAACCTGCTGGAACAGGCTCTCTTAAAACAGTCCCAGCGCCTCATAGCTGAAAATGAAGGCAAAGAAATTGGCAAAAACGAACTGCTGTGTCTAAGGCCAGAAGATTTTGAGGTCAATGCGGCCGGGCAGGGCGAAAAGCCCCAAAGAAGCCTCGGTTTTCGCTCAAGGCGCAATTAAGCTAGCTTCGTCATCGGACTGAAATCTAAAGTTCAGCAACCGTCAGCTGGCCTCGGAAATTTTAAAGCCTGACTTTATTTTAATCAAAATAGACTATTTGCCAAGAATGCTAATAGCTGCGACAGCGTATAAAAAACTGCAGAGAGCGCCTGCGCCCTCTGCAGTTAAGCTAATACTATTAAATAAAAGCTATTCGGCGTCGTTCTCAGCTAAAACGACCTCCACGCAGAAATGACCTATCTCTCCCGGCTGACCTTCAGTCAAAGAGACCACAGCGTTTTCCGCGCTGCCTGCTAACTGCACGTCGTTCAGTACTTCGCCCAAAGCCGCCAAGTCTTCATATACACCCCTGACAGACAGTCTTTCTACCGGCCAGCGCAATTTCTTCTGCGCCCTGGTCTTAGCCTGACGAATTTGACTGAGCACTTCCGTAGCGCACCCGTACACGTCGCCCTTCTTCGTTTCAGCTTCACCTTCCGGCGTCTCACCCACCGTCAGTTCTTCGACAGTAGGCCAAGGGGAAGTGTGCACAGAGCGCCCACGCCCCTCGGCCTCGGCAAAGCGCCAGGACCAAATTTCTTCTGTGATATAGGGCAGGAACGGAGCAAACAGACGCAAGAAAGCCCTCAAGGCGATATTCAGCGCCGCTTTAGCAGAACGGCGTCCCGGGGTATCCTCGGCCTCGTAAGAGCGGCGCTTCACCAATTCCACATAGTTGTCGCAGAAATTCCAGAACTCGTTTTCCGCAGCCTGAAGAGCATTAGCCGATTCGAATTTATTAAAAGCTTCGGTCGCCTCGGCAACTACGCTGCGCAAACGCGACAGCATCGCGATATCCAGCGGATCGGTGACGTATTCCTTGGTCCAGCGCCCCTGACCGCCTTCGTCGCTGTCCAGCTGGCTGATCACGAAACGGCTGGCGTTGAACAGTTTAGTGGTCAGCTTGCGCCCGGCATCGAAGAGCTTCTCTTCGAAAATTGTGTCGGCGCCTAAACGCGCTCTGGCTGACCAATAGCGCACCGCGTCGGCGGAGAACTCGTCGAGATAATGCTTCGGAGTGATCACGTTGCCTTGAGACTTGGACATCTTTTTGCGGTCGGGATCGAGAATCCAGCCGCTGATGACCACATGTTTCCAAGGAATGTCGTTATCGTGCAGCCAAGCCTTGACGATGGTGTAGAAAGCCCAGGTGCGTATAATCTCATGGGACTGCGGGCGGATGTCCATGGGGAACAGCTTGGCGTGGCGCTCGGGGTCGTCGGCCCAGCGGCTGACGATCTGCGGGGTCAGCGAAGAGGTGGCCCAAGTGTCCATGACGTCGGGATCGGCGGTGAAGCCGCCGGGAACACCGCGCTGAGACTCCTCAAAACCGGGAGCAGTCTGGGACATGGGATCGACCGGCAGCATATCCTCGGTGGCTACGATGGGGTGATCGTAATCGGGATTGCCGTTGGCATCCAGCCTGTACCACACCGGGAAAGGCACACCGAAGAAACGCTGGCGGCTGATGCACCAGTCGTACTGCAGACCGTCGATCCAGTGCTCGATGCGGGTGCGCATGTGCTCGGGATGCCACTGCACCTGGCGGGCTTTGGCCAACAACTCCTCTTTGGCATCGAGGATGCGCACGAACCACTGGCGGGCTGTCACAAACTCTAAGGGGAATTCGCCTTTTTCGTAGTACTTGACCGCGTGTTTGATGGGACGCGGCTCGCCGATCAAAGCGCCGGATTCGCGCAGCAGCTCCACGATTTTAGCCCGGGCCTGCTTGACGAACAGACCAGCCAGCTGGGCGTGGGCAGCGTTGGCAGCCTCAGGGTCCTCACTCTGGAAGGGCGCAGCATTATAATCGACAGGCAGAATGCGCCCGTCGCGGCCGATCAGCTGACGCAGAGGCAGTTTGGACTTGCGCCAATACTCCACGTCGGCGGAGTCGCCGAAGGTACAGACCATCAGAATACCTGTACCCTTCTCCGGGTCAGCGTGTTCCGAAGCCAAAATGGGCACATGCGCTTTATACAGCGGGGTGACAGCAGTCTTGCCGAAATAAGGCTGATAGCGCTCGTCGCTGGGGTGAGCCACCACGGCAATGCAGGCCCCCAGCAGTTCGGGACGTGTCGTAGAAATGATAAAGTGCCCGCCGCCCTCGATATCGAACTGCAGGTCATGGAATTTGCCATCGATCTCCTTATCGGTCATTTCCGCCTGAGCCACAGCGGTACCAAAACCGGTATCCCAAGCCGTGGGCAGCTCCGCGTGATAGACGCGGCCTTTAGCCATCATATCCAAAAATGATTTCTGTGAAGTTTTGCGGCAATGATCGTCGATGGTAGCATAGGCCAGATTCCAGTCGATGGACAGTCCCAGCTGACGCCACAGCTCCTCGAAAACCTTTTCGTCTTCGCTGGTCAGAGCGGCACAAGCTTCAATAAAGTTGGAGCGGGAAACTTCTTTCTGCTCCACAGCAGCCTTCTTCTTGCCGCTGCCCGCTTTGGCGATAGCTTCGGCGGGATTAAAGGTCATATCCTTGTCGTAAGCTAAATGGGGATTGCACTTGATGCCGAACACGTTCTGCACGCGGCGCTCAGTGGGCAGGCCGTTGTCATCCCAGCCCATGGGATAGGCGATATTTTTGCCCAGCATGCGCTGATAGCGCACCAGGAGGTCCTGATGAGTGTAAGAGAACACGTGGCCTACGTGCAGGGAACCTGACACGGTCGGCGGCGGGCTGTCCACCGCAAAGGTCTGTTCCCTGGTGCAAGAAGGATCGTAGCGATAGACGCCCCACTCTTCCCACTGTCTGCCCCAACGCTCTTCTGCTTCCCTGTGCTGATACTTTTTGGGAATCTCTTTCATAAGTTCCTCCGAGGTAAACCGCGCTCCGCGAGCCCGGCTATGTATATATGAATTTTATAATATGCCTCACCAATACTATAGGCGAAACTATAGGCGTATAAACGGCTTTAGTATTTCTACTGAAATAACTAGTAGCCTTCCGGGCAAGGCAGATAATATTCGCATCCACTCCGGCGAACAAAAATATCAGTCAATAGACCCTACAAAACGACGAAAAAAGCCTCTTAAAACCCATTCTTCAATAGGCGTTCAAACGACGTTCAAAAAGCCTTCAAAGACAGTTCAGCGCATTGACAAATAATTATTTAGCGTTTAAAATATATTTACTTGACCGAAGGATACTCGTATCCCGAGAATGGTCCGCTAAATGTTGGCAGCACTTAGCGGATTTTTTATTATTCCTGCACAGAAACAGCAGGACTCGGCCACCTATCTTCCAGCTCATAGGCAAACAAAAGTTCGCCTGTTTTGCTGTCTAAGGCGTGGACTATAGTTTCATCAGCAGAAATGTAATAGACGGGAGAAGGATGATTGCTGAGATATTCGGATAGCGTCAGTGAAGTATTGATAGCTTCCTGAGCTTCATAAACATCAACGTCAGGAAGTACATATATTCTCTTCCAATTATCATACGACAGCGACTTTTGAGCTGACACACTGCGCTTAAACAGCCGTAAAGCATGGCCTTCAGGAACGGCGTGTACTTCATATACCCGCTGACATTCAACGCAATACCAGTATGAAACAGGAAAACCTCTATGCATATACTCCCGTTTGCAATTGTTTTTTTCATCCCAATCGCAGATAAGATCATCTACCAAGATATCGGCATCAATGCTCAAGGCATAATCAACTTCATCCTGATAATAAATATCTAATCTGTATGGGGATGGAACATTGGATGTACCCATTCCATGACCACAGCGGCATGACATTCTTGCCATAATTAATCCTCCTTGGGAAAATCAAGCCTGGTTTTATCTGCGAACCATACCTCTATAGGTCCGATAACATCGCCTTTGCGCTTAGCTTCCTCAATCCCAGCTTGAGCAAATTTACGTCCTGCTTCACTATTGTTATAGTGAGGCAAGTATATCGCCACAGTATCGCCTGTTTTAATTTGCTCTTTAGCTATTTCGATATTTTTAGCTATTTGGCTGGGCTTATTGCTAGTGACGCGTTTGACCTCAATGTGTTTGATAATGCTGGTATCGTCGCTGGTTTTTATAGTGAGGTCAAAAGTTTTTATTCCCTCGCTATCTCGCCGTCTGCGAAAAACAGCTTCATAGCCCGCATCCATATAGCGCTCAGCTACAAAGATTGATCCGGGATCGGTAACCTTTTGGCCGCCAGAATCCTTGTAACTGCTTTGCTTGTCGTTATAACCGCCGTAGCCTCTACCCATTATTCAGCCTCCATTTCTTTTCACAAAACGAAGGGTGAACATCGATGGGCATGGGAAAACGCTCTTTCCACTCCTCGGGAAACTTACCATATACGACGAGCTTCCGGGGATGCTTGCGCCTAACCAGCTCGTGCAAACCGTTAAGCAGAGCCTGCCTGAGCACATAGTCCTGTCCCATACAGGCTTGCGTGGTAACCGCTAAAAGGCTGTCTTCCGGCAAACCGTCAAAGGCCCATTCAAGACTTTCCTCATCGCTCCAGCAGGCATTAGGAACAGTCAAAATGCCCTCTTTCTGCATAATGTAAGCCAAAGCGCGGTTGCGCCAGCAATTCCAAAGCTGCTGAGCGCGCTTCATATCGTGGTACATGCTGAAATCAGGACCGATACCGCCTGCAAATTGTTTCAGCATGGGTATGTATTTGCGCAGATCGTTCCAAAGACACTCGTACTGATAATCGTCGATATAAAAATGGAACCATTTATCCTGACGGTTATCAGCATAACGTGCTTCATTGAAACCGATGAGATTCTGAGGCTCCGCATCGCGCACAGGCTGCAGAACCGTCATCTCAAAACGGCCTTCGGTGGGAGCGTTTTTCAGCTGCTCCCAAATATAAGGATTGGGCTTTCTAATGATACGCATCAGATTACCTTTCTCCGCAATAGCGGGATCGTTTCTCTGAATGCAAAGTCCTCGTTACCCGACCGAAGAACACTCGCATCCTGAGAATAACGAAAACATTCAGGTTATTGGCAGTAACCTTACGGGATATAATATGATTTCCATGATCAGCCAATATCACATAGCACTTCCTCCTTAGACCGCCTGAGCAAACAAGGTTAGCAACCGTTGCTCATAATCTCGCGAAATGCCGTATTTTAAATACCAGTACTTCAATTTTAAGTAATAATTGTAAGCATACTGCGCTGCTTCATAGCTCAAAGAGAATGCACGGGCCACGTCGCTGGGACAAGAAGGTTTTATTAGGTGCACCAGCGGCGGTGGTGCCAGCGCATACTTAGCAAAAAAGTTAGCTTCAGCTTCCGCTAATTCCTGATTTATCCAATTATGATGGCCCAAAACCGCATGGCCGATTTCGTGCATAACAGTCATCTTAACGCGGTTCTTGTTCATCTTATCGTTATAGAAAATATGCTCGCGATTATTACATCTGTCCTCAAGAAAAAAACCGTCTTTGCTGACGGTTAACGCAGTTTTCAATCTGTATTCATCCAAGGACGAATAAGGCTCGAGCTGACAGCCCATCCTTTTAGCCAATACAAACGGATCGATAGGCCATTTATTTACATTATAGCGCTCAAACAAAGCGGCTACCTCAGCTTTAATATACTCGTAGCGGTCATCGTCGATCTTCATAGTTCTCTCCTTAGCCATTACCAAGTAAAATGCTGATAATCGCCATTTTATCTTCGTGGCTCATATAAGCTACATTGCGGGCAATCAAAATATTAGCCCGTTTTATCTCTTCTCTGCTGTCAGCAGTAACACCATTCAGCAAATAATCAGTTGTAGTGCCCAAGGCCTCAGCAATCCGCCCCAGCACGCTGGCTCGGGGGAAGCGATCGCCTTTTAGATAATGCGACATAGCAGCCTCAGTGACATTGGCTTTTTTGGCCAGTTCGCGCTGAGACATGCCTTTTTGCTGTATCAGTTCCGCCAGTCTAGCGCTCAGCATATCACCCATATTATTGCTGCCTCCTTAAGATATATTTCAGTATCTTTTCAGAATTATAATTTATTATTATCATAACGTCAAGCCTTATAAAAGACAGAATCCAATTATTTCGAGCGATTCTAAAAATTTTCGGTATAAGACATAGATTATAAGTTATAATCTGTTTACGTGCTGTTCCCCAGACGAGCAGATGCTGCAGCAAATAGAATTTACCAATAATAAAGAGCGTTGGTGCCTTTGGCTGATGGGCATTACGCCCGCAGAACTGTGCTCCTTGCCCGAAGTGCTGAAACGCGTGGAGCTGTGCCGTCAGGCCCGCGCCTGACACCAAGCAGCGGGCTAAAATCAAAGAAACCGCGCAGGGCATTTTGGCTGCCCGGGCGTTGTATCCCGGCAGCAGTCTGGCGGATCTGTACGACGAAATTGCCATGCCGCCCGAGCTGCGCACGGCGCACCAGAAAAATGATATTGCCGTGATGGAGGCTTACGGCTTCGATGTGAAGACCATGAACGAGGCTGATTGCGTGGCCGCGCTGATGCAGATGTATCAAGAATTAGCAAAGGCCCAGAAAGGATGACTGGGCGCAGGCAGTGCACGCGTTGACAGCGCCGGAAACAAGATTTATAATAAATTAAAGTGCTGCCGATAGACGGTTAGCCCTTAAGTTAAGCGCTTAAATAACCGCTCGCTTTTGGACGTGGGAGCGGTTATTTGCTTTTATTGCGAATTTGGATCCTTATGGCTAAGCCAAGAACGAACCAAATACCAAAACAGGTCAGCGCCATTAAGCTAAACACTGCTAAAAGTATATTCACATCCTGCATAACTTCAGCCCCCCTTTCGTCAGATTCCCTTACGGGTTTCAAACGGCCGAGGGGTTAAAGGCCCCTCGACCTCAGGTCGTAAGGGCTAACCGCTTACCTCTATTGGCAGCACCGAAGCTATACTAACATACAAAATCCGACAGTTCAATCTTAAATAAAATTCAAGATTGACAAACAGCAGACACTGCAGGAATAACGATAAAAGGCGTAAGTTGCAGACCTATGACTAAATGACTATTTCCGGCTGTCCAGAATTATTCTATATGCTCAAAGATAAAAATATCTCCATAAGCAGGGCCGAACTGGCCTGCCGGAGCGGCGGGCGCGCCGGTCTCTGTTCCCTGCTCCCCCAGCCCAAACTACCCAACGAATTAACGCAGTTCCACCAAGCCACGATAACCAACTGGCTGCAGCGCGAACTCGCACCTTTCTCCCCTAACGTTGCCGCTGCCAACTGCAAATACACTCTATCCTTCAGCCAAGGGCCTAAACTGCAGCTGCGCTTCGTCCCCCGTTACAGCCGCTGGATGCTGCTGGTCAAACGCCAGGGATATTGGTGGCCGCACGTTCCCGCTAAAAACAAGCGCTGTCTAGCCCTGACCGATTGGCTGGGGCAGGTACGGCAAATCGTCACGGGGCGCATTGACATTGACGACACTCCCGGCCCACGGTAAATTCCGCAGTGCGCGGATTACTTTAGCAAAATTCCGCTATGCCGGATCTTTGGGCTATGCTGAGCGCAGTGCCGATGCCAGCAGCGTGAGCATTCGGGCCTATTAAACTTAGCCGCATACCAGATGAGAGCCCGTGCGGAACAGCTGCGCTAATTCCTGTTTGTATAAACCCGCAGGAACGGATACCAGATCCCCCCTGAGACGCAGAAGTTCACCGCTACCAAGATTATGCTGCGCCAGTCCTGGGTGGAAAGCGGAGCACCCAAAAAGCAAGGCAGCACCCAGGGCACTTCAATAAATGGAGCTGACACCAGACCGCCGCTGACCGCCAGCCAGGCGATGACACCGCAGACCAGAGGCGCTAAAATGCAAGGAATAGCCAGCAGCGGGTTGGCCACTACCGGCATACCGAACAGAAACGGTTCATTTATATTGAATAAAGCCGGAACAATCGCCATTTTGCCCAGCTTCTTCCAGCGCTCCCCCATCGTAAAAAGCAACAAAGTAGCCGGAAGAGTCGCTCCAGCGCCGCCCATCCAAATAAACCACTGATAGAAGGGAAATGCGGTCACATGCGGCAAAGGCAGACCGGCCGCATGGGCCTCGGCGTTGACCGCCACAAACTGCTGCCACAGCGGGAGCATCACCGCGTTGATCACAGAAATGCCATGCACTCCAGCCACAGCGAACAGGTGCATAAAGAAATTAGCAAACAGCACTGCCGGCAGAGAATCTCCCAGTTCGTGCAGAGGCTTAATCAAAGCCATAAACGCTGCGTTGATATCGATCTCGGCCACATGGCGGATCAGCCACACCGCAGTAGCCAGAATCAGCATGGGAGCGAAACTTCTGAACGCTTCCAGCACTGAAGGAGGGATGGTTTGGCTGGTGACCGTAGCTTCCTTGGACGCAGCATCAACCTCGGCACTGCTTTGAGCATCAACTTGGGATTTACCTTCAGCCTCGGCCTTATCTCTAGTTTTGCTTTCAGCTCCGGCAGAGGTGTTATTTCTGCTCATCTGCTCCGGCTTAGGCCGTTTAGGAGCAAATCCGCACAAACGCGAGATTTCCACCATAGCCAAGCCTAAAATAATCGCTAGAAATAGCCCCTCTGGCCCCAAAGGTTTCAGCAGAATCACCCACTGAGGCGTACCCTGGGCCCCTACCGGCGCTTTCTCCACAGCTCCGGTGATCAGCAGGGCTGCAGCCGCTCCTAACCCTTGAGTCAGCGGCGGCATTTTATATTGCCCAGCCAACGCGCTGGCAATGGTAAAGGCCACATAAAGGGAAAGCAGCCCCATGGTCAATCGATACGGAGTATAAAACAGCGCGGTGTGAGACAGATACCATTTTCCCAAAGAAGTATCAGCCAAGTTGGGCAGCCAGGAGACCTGACCATTAAAATACGCCGTGATAATTTCGCTCTGCGCCCCCAAAAGCAAAAATACGCTGCCTACCAAAATGATAGGCACCGAAGCAATCATGCCGTCGCGCAAAGCCAGCACATGGCGCTGCTGGGCTGCCCGCTCCAAAAAGGCTACGCTGGCCAGCCAATAGCGCTGCCAAACCGAAGTTTTCTGCTTTGGAGATTTATTCTTTTTCATGCGTATTTTAGCTGCAATCTCACTAATTTAATTAAGAAAAATGTAATGTCGTTTAGTTAGCGATCAGCTAACTTGCGAAACTATCTGACTCCCCCTAAAGGATGGGAGGGGGAGAAGTCGCGACTGCGACAGAGGGGGGCCTAAGACTGTTGGGGAATCGAGGTTTAGCTTGTGTTATGCGCTAGCTTATACGCAGGCATGAACGTGGCGATAGTTGTATGTGAGTCAACATTTCCAATATCATTGAGTCTTAACTAAATGACATTGAAGAAAAATGAATTAAGAGAATTTTAGGCGCACAAGCATGGCACGGCATGAAACCCGCCGCGGGCGCTTGCGCACCAATAAAACGGGAATAATAAAAAACGGCCCGGATACCGCGCGGCCAGCTTTCTGGCACAACACGCGGATCCGAGCTAGTCAAGCACAGTTCAGCAGCTGCTCAGCTTGAGCGCTGCCTCAGCTTGAGCCTTTAGCGCACAAAGCGCGTTCCCGACTCACCGCGCACGGCTTTGCCCATATTCTCAGGGCTGGTAATGATTGCCGAAGTACCTCCGGCTTCGAGGAAAGCGATAGCAGCTTCCACCTTGGGCGCCATGCTGCCCTTGGCAAAGTGACCTTCAGCCATATACTTCTTGGCCTCTTCCAAAGTCACCACATCCAAGCCCTTCTGCTCGGGTTTGCCAAAGTTGATGTAAACTTTTTCCACAGCTGTAGAGATGAGGAAGGTGTCCGCGCCCATGTTGGCTGCTAACAATCCCGAAGCGTAGTCCTTATCGATTACGGCGGCTACGCCTTCATACATTCCATCCTTCTCCACGACGGGCACCCCGCCACCGCCTACAGCGACCACAACTTCGCCCGCCTCGACTAAAGTTTTAATGGCCTTGAGCTCAACGATCTTTTTCGGTTTGGGAGAGGGAACCACCCGGCGCCAGCCGCGTCCGGCATCTTCCATGACCGCCCAGCCATCAGCGGCAGCCCGCTCTTTAGCCTGAGCTTCATCCATGAAAGGACCTACAGGCTTAGTCGGTTTCTGAAAAGCGGGATCGTCAGCACTGACCACCACCTGGGTAACCACTGTGGCGGCATCCTTCTGCATACCGCGGCGCAGGAATTCATTGTGAAAAGCTTTCTGGAACTGATAGCCGATGGCACCCTGAGTGTCTGCGCCTGCGGAATCCATGGGCACCGTATGCAGTTCGTTGCGGGCCAGCTCCGAACGCAGGAGTATAAAACCTACCTGAGGACCGTTGCCGTGGGTGACCACAATCTCCCAGCCGTCCTGAATCATATCCACCATATGAGACACCGTCTCACAAATGCAGGCGTACTGATCCTCAACAGACTGATGTTTTTTATCTTTAATCAGCGAATTGCCGCCCACAGCTACTACTGCTACCCGAGCCATATCTGACCTCCAGCATATTTATTCTGAAATAAACAAAAAATTAAAAACAGACGCCCCCGCATCCAGCCTATGAGCTTATTAAAACTTAGGGCGCCGTCAAGAAACAAACATTACCTATTTGCGGTAACTATCCTCTAAACGCTTGGCGTAGAGAGGGAAACGCGCACACAGTTCCCCAACCTCGCCTTTAATCTTTGCAGCTAAAACTTCATCCTGGGGAGCTTTCAAAACCGAAACTATCCAAGAACCGATCAGTTCCATTTCCGCTTCCCTCATCCCCCGCGTGGTCAAGGCCGGAGTCCCCATACGGATGCCGCTGGCCACCGCTGGCGGGTTCTTGTCGAACGGAATAGCGTTCTTGTTCACGGTAATGCCAGCATTATGCAAAGCATTTTCGGCATCTTTTCCGGTCAGGCCCAGCGGAGTAACATCGACGAGAATAAGATGTGTATCGGTACCGCCGCTGATCAGGCGGGCACCTCCGTCGGCCAAAGTTTTAGCCAAGGTGCGGGCATTGGCCACGATCTGGCGCTGATATTCTTTGAAGGAATCCTGCAGCGCTTCTTGCAGGGCCACAGCTTTCGCCGCGATGACGTGCTCCAGCGGGCCGCCCTGATATCCGGGGAAGACGATCTTATTGACGGCTTTAGCCAGTTCTTCGCCGCAGAGGATCATGCCACCGCGCGGGCCGCGCAGGGTTTTGTGAGTGGTCGTGGTCACAATATCCGCATACGGAACGGGATTCTGATGCAGGCCGGCCGCCACCAATCCGGCGAAGTGAGCCATATCCACCATCAGTTTAGCGCCTACTTCATTGGCGATTTCCCTAAAGGGCGCAAAGTCAAATTCGCGCGGATACGCGCTGGAACCGGCTAAAATTAAGGCAGGTTTATGCTCTTTGGCCAAATCGCGGACGATATCGAAATCGACGCGCTCGGTTTCCGGGTTAAGGCCATACTGCACCACGTTAAAATGAGAACCCGAAAAATTCACTTTATGCCCGTGAGTAAGATGGCCACCGTGAGCCAGGGACATGCCTAAAATTGTATCTCCATGATTGAGTACGGAGTAATAAGCCGCCAAATTGGCGGAAGAGCCGGAATGTGGCTGTACGTTGGCATGAGCGGCCCCAAACAAACGGCAGGCGCGTTCACAGGCCAGCTTTTCGATGACATCGACAAATTCACAGCCTCCATAGTAACGTCTTCCGGGATAGCCCTCGGCGTATTTATTGGTGAGCACGCTGCCCTGTGCTTCCAAGACAGCTTCACTGACAAAGTTTTCCGAGGCGATCATTTCCAGGGTGTGTTCCTGGCGTTCGGTTTCATGCAAAATCGCTTCTGCAACCTCGGGATCGGTAGCCCAGACATGCTCCAACATACAAAATCCTCGTACTTATAACAGAGTTTCAGAAAAAGCCTGAAGACTAGCATTTTCGCTCCATTTAAGCAAACACCTACTGTAAAACCGGCAGCCGCCAAGCCCCATAAGCAGAACGGCCAAATGAAGCAAATTGCGTGAAATTAAACTGCATCGCTCTACGGTAGTGCTAGAATAATAGGGGAAAAAGCCGCCTCCAAGCGAATCTGAGCTAACATATACAATGTAGGAGTTCATCAGCCGTGAAACGCTTTATTAATAACCTGGCTATCGCTGCGGCCTTAGCCGCTCCCCTCTTCGCTCAGCCGCTATGGGCTGCACCTCCGGTGGTTTCAGCAGACATGACTCCCGCGCAGATGCGCGCCTACTATCAGGAACAGACCGATAAGAGCCTGCAGAACTGGGAAAGGCAGAACTGGTCCGTGCGCGGGAGCCGTCCCTTCGACTTAGCCAATCCCTCTGCCCAAGAATTTACCATAACTCCTGAAATCGCCAAACGCATCAATCTGCGCCAGCAGGTTGAAGCCTTTGCAGAAGAAGCTAAAGTCTCCACCGCCGGCGTGCGCGAAAACCAAAATGTCAACTGCCCTTGGGACCATCGTTACCGCATCAACGAATATATGCTGGCCCTTATGGCCGAATCGCTAAGCCAATTAGTGCCCGAACTGCATCGCGAGCACATAGCTGCTCTGCCCAAAATTGACGCACAGCAAATCCGCCAGGAGATGGGAGCAGACAATGTTGCCATTATAGAATCCATCTACGGCAGGCCTCTAGAGCAGGCGATCGAAATGGCCCGAAGCCAGCCTCTGCGCATCGTCGGCGGTGAAGTGCGCCCCAATACCCCGCAATTTGTAAGCCTGGCCTCGCGCATTTACGCCGCCCACGGTCAGCACGTCTTTCTCACTGAAGACCTGCGCAACCGCGACACCTCGACAGTTTTTCTCTGGAGTTTCATGACCTACATGCTGGGCCTGTCCGGCGGCGATTACTACACTTCCAGCCACGGCGCTCCCCAAAAGCAGAGCGATAAAATACTCGGCCCCGACGGTTCCCAGTATTTGCCCCCGCAATACGCCAAAATCGTGGAAAAGATGTATTCCATCCTGGAAAAATGCGAAACAGAGGGATATACCATTAAACTGGCAGCGGCAGATTCACCGTTCCTCCACCATACCATCACCTACGAACGCATGGCTCAGCTCTATGCCAATTATCTGCGCCAAGGCACAGCTTCCCCGCAGACGCTGGCCAAGATCAATGAGGCCATCGATAAAGGTATGCGCTTAAAGCTTGATTTCTTTGGCGGTTCGGGATTCAAGACTTTCCAGCCTGTACTATCCGAACTGGGAATTGAACAAGCCTTTGAACAGGGCTACATCCGCGCCAAAGAGGACCCCTTCTTCCACAATATCGGCTACCGCGTCGCCCCTAAAAAGGGCAGCACCTCAGAGCTAGAAGTCGTTCACGACAGTGTAGATGCCAGTATGCCCATCGTGGTGCAGTCTGCCGGTTATGACAAAATACTGGCCCACGCCCCCACAGGGCAGATCGTCTTTAACGTCGATCCCGACGCCGACCGTTTTGTAGCCGGCCAAATTGTGCCCAAGTCCGAAGGGGATGCTCTCAATAAACTAGGCGTGGCACAGGTTCCCTTAGATCAGGAACGCGTCTTCGCTCTCTATTCTCCCAACCAGTTCTTCCTGCTCCTGGCCGAAAATGATCGGGCCAGCGCCATAGAAGAGGGCGTCTGGGAGAAGTACTCCAACTTTGATATTCACTCTTACGTTTCCGCGCTATCCTGGGATGAATGGGCAGCAGCTAACAAAATTCCAGTCGTGCATACCCCCGTAGGTTTTAAGGAAATAGCCGCTGTCGAGCGCCAGGTGGAAACAGCCGATGCTGAGCGCCGGGCAAAAGGCGCAAGCGTCCCGCTAGAGATCATGGACGAATGCGGGCACATCACGAAAATCGGCTTAAATCCCAAACTCCACCACGCCGGTGAAGAAAGCGGAGGCAAAATCGGCGGCCCCCGCCTGCCCATATCTAACATTCTCGGGCAAAAAGTTATCGGTATGCGTGAAAAGAGCAGCGGTGAAGCCTGTATCTCCGCCATGGCCCTAAGCGCCCGGCTCTACCTCAACAGCTTACAAAGCGGTAAACCGCAGGATTACTATATTCACAATCATCTCCGCCAGCTGTTTGCTGACAATCGCGTCAGCAATCCCATGGAATTCCGCGGCGACATTGTGCATTACAACGAAGCCATCGTCGATCCTCAGGAACTCGCCCAAGCTAAACTGGAAGGCACTCGTGAAAAAGAGAATTTTAACAGCTTCTTCCGCACTTTGGCTGTGGCTATGCACAATCCCCGGCTCACCCATTCCGGCCAAGTCCTCACTATCAAAGAAGTTCAGGATATTCTCTGCGAATCCATCCCAGCGATGAGCCATATCTGGAAAAATCTGGAGAGCATCGATATTTGGTCCGATGGCTTGCAGCTGTGGTTCAGCGGCGGGCCGGTTCGCGATATATGCCTGCGCCCTTCCGGTACTGACGCCAAATCCAAAGTCTACTTGGACGGCCAAGACAAGGAATACCTGCGCCAACTCTTTGAAAACAACTTCCGCAATTTCCAGGCTCAGCCCGGTCCTTTGTATAAGAAAAAAATCAAATAGGAGGTCAAGATGGACTTATCAGCCTGCCTCAAAACGTTAGTTTTCTGCCTCACCGCTGCCTGCTTTATCGGCGGTATCCAACCCGCTCAAGCCGACATACCCGATGTGCCCCGTGTTAAAGTCAATATCTTTTACAGCAGGGACTTCAGTTTTTCGAAGGCTTTAGAGAACGCCCAGTACAAAGTAGGTTACGGCTATAATCTGCTTAGCCTGCTCAGCCAAGACCCGGCCGTGCCCAATTTCCGCCTGCACAACGACGATCCCAACCTTACAATTTTGCAGTGCTATCCTAAAGACAGCAAGCGCGAGACATACTTAAAACATCTACGCGATATAATCATTGTCAGCGATATTCCCGAATTTCCCTTCAACATCAATGTGTGGGAGAATAAGCAGAATTTCTTGGCCTTAGCTGCCCGCAAGCACAGAGAGCTGGGCTTAGACGAAGCATATCTCCAAGAATTCGGTTCAGGGAGTATAAACGCCGATAAGGAATTAGCCTGCACTGTGGCCAAATTGCAGGGCAAACGCAACGTAGTTTTAGAGCAGCAAAAGCTCAGTTTCCGCAAAATGCCTTTGCGCTCCGCTAGAACTCCCGTAGCTCTCCTATCCCGCAACAAACAGGTCTATATTGCTTTCCTGGATTTCGACATCAGTAAAGTTGAAGTCGCCGAAGAAGAGCATTCCGGCCGCTTTGACAACGCTAAAAACTTATCGTGCGACTGGAAGCAGCTCTATATATTTAGATTAGAGGACCTGCTGACGAAATAATTAGCACTATCTCCCCTCTGTCGCCAGCATTTTTCCTCTCATTCTATAGATTATTGCTATGAGGTTCCCATGCTGACTGTTTACACTATCAGCCATTTTGTTGTGGACTTTGCCAGCGGCTGGGCTTTATACCATGGAGTAGCGTACAGCGAACAGGGCTGGTTTTGCGTCGTGCTTTACGCGTTTCTGGCCTTTGCCATGCAAATGCCTCTGGGATTATGCGCCGATCGGCTCAACCGCAATGCCCTGTGCGCCGCCTGTGGCTGTATCTTGGTGGGATCAGCCTGCCTGCTCCCCGCTTCACCGCTAACCATTACCGCAATAGCAGGCGTGGGCAACGCGCTTTTCCATCTGGGCGGGGGCATAGATGTTCTCAACGCCAGCCAAGGCAAAACAGGCCCTCTGGGAATATTCGTCTCCACAGGCGCTTTGGGCATCTTTTATGGCTGCCTGCTGGGACATACAGCCCCGCATTTAGCCTGCATAGTCGCTGGCGCAGCGGGACTGGCCGCTGCAGCTATTGCAGCCGGACAATATTTCACCCGCCGCAGCTGGCGCAGCGCCAACGCTCCTCTATGCTTTCCTAAGCTAAGCCGCCGTTATCTTATAGCAGCTATCTGCCTGTTCAGCGTCGTAATACTGCGCAGCTATCTGGGCTTCGCTCTGGATTTTTCCTGGAAGACGACCGCTCCCTGGGGACTGGTCCTTTTGTGCGCTTTGGCAGCCGGAAAAATGGGAGGCGGCCTGCTGGCCGACCGGTTCGGACAGCTCACCGTCTGTTTATCCACGCTGAGCGCGGCGGCGCTCTTCTTTCTGCTCTCCGGTTTTCCCTGGGCCGGAGTTCTGGCAGTCTGGCTTTTCAACATGACCATGCCTTTGACGTTGGGAGCTCTGGCTCTCATTTCTCCCGGCTGCAAGGGATTCGCCTTCGGAGCCCTGACTTTCGGATTATTCCTGGGCAGTCTGCCTCACCTCTTAGGCTGCGACAGCCTGCCGCATACGCCGATCACCTATGCGGCTGCAGCCCTGCTGTCCCTGCTGCTGTTATGGAAAGGATTAAAATATGAATCTGAGCAGCTTAACAAGTGAACAATTGAGCGGTATGTTAATATTTCTGTTGGGCGCAGTTATCTATAATGTTGTCGCAGATACTGCAATTGCCTACGCCTTGGGTATACGCAGCAAAAAAGGTATGGCGATAATAGCGTTAACCAACGTGCTGACCACAATATTCCTGACCAATCCCTGCTTTATGTTCGCAATGGGCAGCGCTCTTGTTTACGCCTGCGGGCTTCCGATTTTACAAGCCGTCGCTTTAGCTGTAGAAGCTGCAGTCTACTACATATTTTCCCAGACCATACCCCACCCCATAAAGGTGGCTGCAATTACCAATATAGGCTCCATGGCTTTGCTCTTCACGCTATTCCCAATACTATTACCAATATTAGGTGGAATGTTCAACATTATAAATAACCTTATGAATCTCCTTAGATAAAAGCTTCAAATATGTTCGGCGACATACTCAGCAATTTACTAATAATGCTCATCGTCTTCGCTTACTGCCTGTTCCTCACGGAAGTGTTGGAACTGCTGTTTGCTTTTATCTTCGGGGTGCGCAGGAAAGATTTAGGACTGGTTGCCCTGGCCAACGCCCTGACCAATCCCTGGGTCGTATTTCTCGTTTCCGTCAATGCCGACAAACATTTTACCTACACCATAATTCTTCCCATCCTCGAACTTACGGCCATAGCTGTCGAAGCTTTCATTTACCGCAAGTATTCTCAAACCATACGCTATCCGATCTGGCTCTCTATAGGCGCCAATCTCTTTTCCCTTATCGTAGGTACACTTATTGGTACTTTTATGGTCATGCTGCTGATCGCCTTCAGTATGTATAAATTCTAAAATATTATCGTAAACTATTCTCATACAGGCAGCAAACAGCTAACAGGCAAGCCATCCAGCTCTCCCTAAAATATCTATGCTAAAACAAAAATAAAAGAATAATCCTGAACAAACAAAATGCTGACAATCAACAACGAGTTCTTTTCATTTCTAAGCCTTATATTCTTCGCCAATTCGCCTCCCATCATCCATGACCCATCTGATACTGCTTCCCCCGCTAAAGCATCCCATGACGCAGCCATTTGGGCCGGGCCACAGCTCATCATTGCGCTGTTAGGTTTAATACTGCTCACAGCTGCTCTGCTTTATGTTCTCCGCACTTATTACCAGCCCGCCACAACAGAACCAAAAGAAGAAGCCGTCAATTCAAGCATCAGCTCAGCCAGCTGACAGGCAGCTTACAAGACTGTGCTTTGTGATAACATTAATATTTGGAGGCAAATAATGACAAAAAGATTAATATCTTCAATTAGTTATTATGGGATGTTATTCTATGCCATTACTTTGAACAGTGCCCTTCCCGCAGCAGCCGATGTACCCGATGTTCCCCGCCCTATCAGAATGCTGCACAACGCCGATACAAACCCAATAGCGCTGGTTATTGTTATGATATGTCTAATAGCACTTACCGCGGGCATTATCTATTATCTTAGAACTAGTAATGTCCAGACACAAAACACGCCGGTATAACCCGCCAGATGGTTTGAGACACTTCCCCAAATGGTTTGAAACAGCTTT
>JAUNIO010000055.1 GCA_030535355.1 bacterium
AGAACTATACTAAATTTGAAAATAGGTGGGTGAGATATTGCAATAACTTTACAAGCAAGTTAATATTTTGACAAACAATTCCGTATATACTTCGTGTGGAAACTCAATCGAGCGCACGTTTATATATCGTCAACGGGCGCTCGGCGCTGGAATGGCTGATCTACATGTATCAGGTCAAAACCGACAAGGATTCCGGCATAATCAACGATCCGAACCTCTACAGCGATGATCCGCGCTATGTGGTGGACTTGATCAAGCGGGGTACCTATGTGGCGCTGGACACGGTGAAACTGGTGGAAGCGCTGCCCGCGCTGGAAGAGGTCACCCCCAACTGCGGCGGTCATGCCTGTGGCCTGGCAAAATGAGATAAGCTAAATTGACAGCTTCACATGCTTATCTTATAATAATAAAGAAGTGCTACCGATAGACGGTTTAGCCCTCAGCTTTTAGTCATAATGATGACCGTCGCTTTTGGAACTATGGGCGGTCATCATTTTTTTGTGTTATTTATATTGCCGATGGCTAAACCTAAGGCAAAGCCAAAGCTAAAAACGGTCAGCGTAAAGCCGATCACTAAAAGCATATTTTCGACAATCGTCATTTCACAAGCCCTCCTCTCCTAGATTTTCCTCTAGGCATTTGCCTAAGGGATTTCCATAAGCGGAGGGTTTAAATGATTCCCTCCGCAGAGTTAAAACTGAGCTGAGGGCTTTTACCGCCTACCATATATCTGGCAGCACTAAATTCAGTATAGCAGACTGATTCCTAATAGGCAACGATTGAAAAATATTCAAGCGTTGAGGGCATGTTTGCGTCGGGCGCCGCCGACCGGAACAGCGGTGTCACGCCGCAGCTATCATCCAAGGCATCTGACAGTTCAGGAGAGCAAACGTAAGCTTGCTTAAGCTGACGTTTGCAGACGTGATTGGAGAAGAATCATAATAAAAGCAGTCCCTCTGACCTGACTATCAGTTCAGAAGGACTGCCCTTAGCCGCTTAGCCGTTTAGGCGGCGCTGCTATTAGTCTTTAACTTCGTATTCGGCATCGACCACGTTGTCGTCGTTGCTCTTACTGCTGCCAGCGGCTGCCGAAGCTGCACCCTGATTGGGGGCCTGAGCGCTAGAAGCGCCCTGCTGCTGATACAGATACTGTCCGATCTCCTGAGCGGCTTGGGCCAGTTTCTCCATACCGTCTTTAATGGCTTTGCTGTCGGTATTGGTGTTCTCCAGCTCTTTCTTGAGGCTGTCTTTGGCGCTCTCGATCTTGTTCTTGATCTCCGAAGGAATCTTGTCTCCCGCGTCTTTGAGAGCTTTCTCGGTGGTGTGCACCAAACTCTCAGCCTGGTGGCGCAGCTCGACTTCTTCGCGTTTGCGTTTGTCTTCGTTGGCGTGGGCATCGGCATCTTTAACCATGCGGTCAACCTCTTCCTTGGACAGGTTGGTGGAGGCGGTGATGGTGATCTTTTGCACGTTGCCGGAAGCTTTGTCTTTGGCGCTGACGTTCATAATACCGTTGGAGTCGATCTCGAAAGTGACTTCGATTTGAGGTACCCCGCGCGGTGCCGGCGGAATGTCGGTGAGATTGAAGCGGCCCAGCGTTTTGTTGTCGCGGGCAAATTCGCGCTCACCCTGAAGTACGTGAATCTCGACCTGGGTCTGCATGTCGGCAGCGGTAGAGAAGGTCTCGCTCTTAGAGGTAGGAATAGCGGTATTGCGGGGGATAAGTCTGGTCATTACGCCGCCCAGGGTCTCAATACCCAGAGACAGAGGAGTAACATCGACCAAAACTACGTCTTTGACTTCACCGCTCATGACGCCGCCCTGAGCGCTGGCACCGAGAGCTACGCACTCATCGGGGTTGATGTCCTTGGAGGGTTCTTTGCCGAAGAAGTTCTTGACCATATCGGCTACCTGAGGCATACGGGTGGAACCGCCGACCAGCAACACGCGGTCGATGTCGCCTTTGGAAAGTTTGGAGTCTTCCAAAGCGCGGCGGCAAGGTTCCTGGCAGCGCTCTAAGAGGTCGCGGGTCATATCTTCGAACTGAGCGCGGGTGATGGTCACGTCTAAGTGTTTAGGACCATTCGCATCGGCGGTAATGAAGGGCAGGTTGATATTGGTTTCATAGCGCTGAGAAAGTTCGATCTTGGCCTGCTCGGCGGCATCGCGCAGACGCTGAGCGGACATTTTGTCCTTGCGCAGGTCAATGCCGTTTTCTTTGAGGAAGTCATCGGCTACTTTATCGACGATGCGCTGATCCCAGTCGTCGCCGCCTAAGCGGGTGTCGCCGTTGGTAGCTTTAACTTCGAAAACGCCGTCGCCGATTTCCAGGATAGAAACATCGAATGTACCGCCGCCGAGGTCGAAGACTACGACGGTCAGGGTCTCTTCCTGTTTGTCTAAGCCATAGGACAGAGCTGCTGCCGTAGGCTCATTGATAATGCGTTTGACGTCTAAACCGGCGATGGTACCGGCGTTTTTAGTAGCCTGACGCTGCGAGTCGTTGAAGTAGGCGGGTACGGTAATAACCGCTTCCTTAACTTCTTCGCCTAAATAAGCCTCGGCGTCGTGTTTCAATTTCTGAAGGATCATAGCGGAGATCTCTTCAGGGGAATACTTCTTGTCGTCGATGGTGACGCGGTGGCTGGTACCCATTTCTCTCTTAATCGAAGAGATGGTGCGGTCGGGATTGCTTACCGCCTGACGTTTGGCCAGTTCACCGACCAAACGCTCACCGTTTTTGGAAAAACCCACTACTGAAGGCGTGGTGCGTTTGCCTTCGGCATTGGCAATTACTGTGGGTTTGCCACCTTCGTAAATGGCGACTACCGAGTTTGTGGTTCCTAAGTCTATACCAACAATCTTACTCATAATGTCCTCCCTGCCTGGAGCGCTCAGGCTCACGGGCGCATATCTATAATTTTTTATCTCTCTGTAAGCTTGTGGGCTTACCGGAGTTATTTACTTCGCAACGCTGCTATTAAAGCAGATTAGGCGTTTGAATGGTATAAGCTGAGTGTTAGAGTTGTGTTTGAAATTATGACTCTTCTGGCCTTGATCGTAAATGGCAATATCATTGTTGCTTTAAATAATGGTGATGATGAAAAGGGTATAGGCTTAAGGTACGCGAAAAAGCTAAAAAGTTTTGTAACCTAGCTAATGCCTAGTTAATGTTTTGTAACCTAGTATTTGTAGCATACTTGATAGAGCAGAGGAAAGAAAATGGCTAAGAAAAACGCTAATGAAGTAAATAATATCAACGATTTAGCGATGTGGATCAGCGAAGGCCAGCAAGTCGGCTTTACTTTTGGTGAACGAAATTATTGTATAGCCTATGGAGCATATGCCGATGGCCAGGGATACATTTCCCTGAGCGAGCTGGGCATTGAACCGCCTGTGGGATGCTATATAGACCTCGATGAGTTTTTAACTTATGCCCGCGTACAGGGCAACTTCTTAGCTCAGATCTGGCCTTTGGTTACCGAAATTAAATTGTTCATTCCCAAAGAAACAGCGCAAATGTAATAACACTTGTTGTTTACTTCAAGGTTTGAGCAGGCTTAATATAAGACAGCCCAAGCCTTGTTTTTTTATCCTACTCTTTTTTCTCTAGTAATTTTTGGCATCCACCTCTATCGTTTTCGTAACTTTTTCTTCTTACATTATTTATGGGAAGTTAGATAGTTCGTTTGTTAGCTAATCCCTGAATAACAATATTTAACCTTTCGCTGACTGATAATATTCACTATGCGCTTATCTTTAAGAAATGTTGTAAATATATCTGTTTTATTTTTGCTGTTCTGTGGCCCTGTGGGGAGCTGTCCCTGCTGTGAGCAAGGCAAGTGCCATACCTCGGTTTCAGGCACGGCTTCGGAGCAGCGGATTGCGCGGCAGGCTAGGGACGATATTGAAATTTCGCAGCAAAAAGCCGTGGCTGCTGAGAGAACTCCCAAACGCTCGCCAAAACAGCGCAAAATCAAGTTTCAATCAACGCGCAATGCCCGCGATCTAGGAGGCTTGCCTACGCGTAACGGCTATATAAAAGACGCTATGATCTATCGTTCGGGGGCATTTTGTTATGCTACGGCCGAAGATGTCGCCAAATTGGGGTCTTTGGGCCTAAACACCATTATCGATCTGCGCACGAAACGAGAGATAGAAAAAAAAGAAGGGCCAGACCGCTTGCCTTCAGGCAGTGAGATTGTAACTCTGCATTTGCCCATGGCGTTTAAAGGCGATACCAAGATCGGCCGCTATTATTCTTATGCCTTGGATAATGACGAATCCGTAGGCGGTTTTTTTCACGCTTTGGCTAACCCGAAGAGTTATCCGCTTCTTTATCACTGCTCCGCAGGCAAAGACCGCACCGGAGTGCTGACCGCTCTGCTGCTGGAATTGCTGGGAACGCCGCGCCCCATCATCATGGAAGATTATTTGCAGTCACAGCGCAATTCTAAAAAATTAGAAGTCAATCGCGAATGGCTGCGGGAAGTATTTAGGCTGATAGATAAGGCTGGCGGAGTTAACGTATTCTTAGTGCAGCAAGGTGCGAATTCCGCTGATTTGAAAGCCATTCCCGCCATTTTGGAGCAAAAATAATGCGGATCGCGGGACTATGCCTGGCTGCAGGAGCAGCGCAGCGCATGGGTCAGCCCAAGCAGCTGCTGCCGTGGGGAAAAACAACTCTTTTGCAGACCTGTGTGCACAATTTGTTGCGTACACAGATGTGTGACTGTACTGTAGTGGTGGGGGCCAATGCTCAAGATGTAACTGCATCTTTAGAGGAATTTGCTCAAGAGGAGCGTTTTTCTATCACCGTCAATGAGCGCTGGGCTGAGGGAATGTCCACTTCTTTAGCGGCAGGGGTGCGCAGCCTGCTCAAGCGTGAGGCTGCTGATAATCCTTATATAGGTGTGCTAATAGCTTTGGGCGATATGCCGTTTGTAGAGCCGAGGTTTATCACCCTTTTGCTGGAAGAGCAGCAGCGCTGGGGGAGTACGGCAATTGTGGCCCCGGTTTATGCAGGAAAGCGCGGTCATCCGGTGCTGATAGGTCGCGCTTATTGGCAGGAGCTGCTGCAGCTCAGCGGGGATAGGGGGGCAGCGGAGGTGCTGCGCCGCCACCAGGGGCAGCTGCACTTAGTGCCGGGTACGGCGGGGGTGCTGATGGATATTGACACTGTGGAGCAATGGCGGGAGCGGCGCCCGTCATTTTAGCAGGTCTTCCCAGCCGCCGATTTTAGGAGGTTCGTAATAAGTTTCTGTTTTATAGTCTACATGCCCGCATAGTTTATAAATAGTACATATTTGGTTTAGAACGGCAAAGATTGCTACATCTCCTATCTGAATTGAATAATCGCCTTCCTTATGCTGTGCATTCTGCGGCACTAAATTCCGCAAAGTGCTGTTACCGTCGCTTATATCTATGTGCGTAACGAGTGGAGTTTCTCCGCTAGGAGTTATTACGGGCTTTCCATTGGGATATTTTACTGTTTCGGTTCTGCAATCAGTGATGATTCCATAGACTAAACAACCTTCTCCATAGTGGTAATCGCGGTAAGAAGTGACGCTTACGGCTGAACTTTCACATGAGCTGGCATATGCTAATTTTGCTGAAAATGAAGCAGGATCGGGGAGATAACGCGTTTTCATGCCTCTTTGCCTATCGCGAATCCAAGCTAAAGCCTCTCCATTGCCAGCGTTAGCTGCCTGCTTGATCCACTTCACCGCCGCTTGGCGATCTTGTCCTACGCCCTGACCTTTGACGTAGAGGCATCCCAGCCTAAACTTGGCCCGGTTTTCCCCAGCCTGGGCGGCCAGTTTGTAATAGCTGAAGGCTTTTTTATAATCAACACTGATGCCGATGCCCTGTTCGTAATAAGTCCCCATAAGGTATTGGCAGATGATATCGCCGTGCTGTGCCGCCTGCTCATACATTTCCCGCCCGGGCTTTATTCATATCGCGGGGAACGCCGCCCTCGCCGGACTCGTAAAAATGCCCCATCATGCCCATCGAGGCCACATGACCGCGTTTGGCGGCAGCGTTGTAGTAATTGATGGACTTCTGCACATCTAACGGCACAACTTCGCCAACATAGTACAGGGCTGCCAGAGCGGCTAAAGCTTCAGGGTCCTTCTGTTGGGCGGCTTTTTCGTATAGTTGCAGGGCTTTACCGATATTTTTATTGACACCTTGACCTTTTTCATAAAGATTACCGAGACAATACTGAGCACGGGCAGAGCCTTGTTTGGCGGCCTGCTCATATAAACTGCGGGCTTTAGCCATGTTTTTAGTAACGCCCTGGCCCTTTTCGTACAGTTTGCCCAAATGGCATTTGGCCTCAGGGCTGTTCCGTTTGGCAGCTTGGGTATAATATTCTACGGCTTTTTTGAGGCTGCGCTCCACTAGGGTTCCTTTTTCATAAAGCTCGCCCAAATGGTTCATTGCTTGGATATTGCCCTGTTTGGCTGCCTGTGCGTATAGTTCCACGGCTTTGCCGCCGTTTTTTTCGATAACGCTGCCCTGTTCATACATCTCGGCTAATGCTAACATGGCTGCACTGCTGCCCTGGGCCATAGCTTTGGTAAGCCAAGTCTCCGCCAGTTTGCCGTCGGCCTTAATCAGCTTACCCTGGCGGTAGCGCTGCCCTAAAGCTAATTGCGCGTCGATATTGCCTTGCTCTGCCGCATTGGTCAGCCACTGCAAAGCTTTTTCTTTATCGCGCAAATCTTTAGGAATCCCAGGATCGGAGACTTTTTTGCCATTGAGGCCGTCGCAGAGGCAGGCTAACCAAAACTGGGCTTCGGTGTCTCCCTGAACGGCGGCTTGTTTCAGGAAAGCATAAGCTTGGCGGTAATTTTTATTGACGTTGCTGCCGTTGAGATACATAATGCCTAAACGGTTTTGCGCGGCGGCGCTGCCCAAGAGTGAAGCTTGGCGCATATAATCCAGAGCTTTGGCTAGGTCTTTGTTCACTCCCTGGCCGTCGAGGTACATCAGGCTTAACTGGTACTGCGCTTCTTCACAGTTCTGCGAGGCGGCTTTATTTAGCCATTCCTGAGCTTTGCTGGCATCTGCGCTTATACTTTGCCCCTTGAGATACATACGTCCCAATTCGCATTGGGCGGGAGCGTATCCAGATTCAGCTAGTTCTGTGAGCATCTTGAGGCCTTGTTCGCCTTTTCCGCGGCTGGGGTTGTCGCGATAGAGGCAGGCCAAATAATATTTTGCCTTTGCTGAACCTCGTTCGGACGCTGAGCTTAGCCAGTTCTCAGCATCATTTACTTTTAAATTGCGCAGTCCTGTTTCCTCAGTTGGGTATAAATAGCTGACGTTTACGAAGTGCTGACCCAAGAGGCACTGGGCATCGATATTGCCTTGCTGGGCGGATTTGCTGAGCCAGACGATCCACTCTTCGTCTAAAGGGAAATCGGCGTTAAACTGTTTGTTTTGCAAGTAATGGCGGCTCAGTTCCAGCATAGCCAAAGACGAACCTGAGTTGGCGGCAGCTTCGAGATGAGAGAATGCTGTGGCATCTCCGCCGTCAGCGCGAGTATTCCTTTGCCAAAGGGCTAACTGGTATTGGGCTTGGGGAAGCTGCTGGGCAGCGGAGGCCAAGTACTGTTCGGTCTCATCTGGTGAGCTGGCCCGGGCCAAACCATAGCGCTGCAAGGTGGCCAGCAACAGCTGAGAATCAGTATCGCCGTTTTGGGCTGTGGTTTTAACCCTGGCCAATACTGTGGCAGTATCCTGTCTCGCTAACCATAAATCGGCGCATTTATTGCCGCCGTAAAAACAGCTGGCACAGATAGCTAAGCCGCCTAAGGCAGTTTTTAGGTATTTAATGTTAAAACTGCGTGCTGAGCGCTCAGACCTTGGGCTTTTTGTCGCAGTGGGCTTTGGGACAGGACTGGAGGCTTTGGCGGCTGCATCGTGCCGGGGAGTAGGTGGATGCTGGACATGTTTAGGTGTCGCTTCGGCTTCAGGCTGTGAATTTAGCTTTGGCGCATCAGCAGGCTGCTTCTCTGGTTCAGCTTGATTGTGAAGATTCTGGCCGCATTTGACGCAGAATTTAGCGTTGGGCAGCAATGGCGTTTGGCATTGGGGGCAAACATGGGGAGTAGAAGTCATATATTTAGTCTCTCTTGCAGTGCAAATTATTTAAGCAGGTCTTCCCAGCCGCCGATCTTGGGGCCTTGCCATTTGCGGACGGTACGGGTGCGAGTACGGTCGTCTATAAGAACACAGCCGCTGTAAGGATTTCCTCTGACAATGTCTCCTATGTTATCGCTGGTTTCATAGGGAATGATCAGATCGCGATAACCGTCTGTAATTATATACCTGCCTCTTGAACCAAAGGTGCCGGGTGGCGGAGTAATGTTGTAAACGTCTTTGAGTATGCCGATAACGCTACCATTTTGGCTGCCATTCCATTCGGAAACTGTCCAGTCATTGGGATACTGCTTATAGGCTTCTTGCAAAGCTTGAGATGAACTGATCTTGTACGTTTCCGTGCCGTTAATGTAGTGTCCGCGCCGATCTGCGATCCACTGTTTAGCATCATCATTGCCTGCGTGGGCGGCCTGTTTCATCCACTTTACCGATGCTTGGCGGTCTTTGGGGCAGCCGATGCCTTTGGCATAGCGTTCGCCTAAGTCAAACATAGCCTCAGGGTCCTTTAATTGCGCTGCCGCTTTGGTGTATTTGAAGACCTTGGCCGAATCTTTGGAAACTAAAGTTCCCTCTTTGTAAACTTGGCGCAGCTCTTGGCAGGCAGACAGGCTGCCGTTATCGGCGGCGCTGCTCATCCACTTGATATAGCGTTCTGCGCGATCAGCATCGTTTAGCTCTTTGCCTTCGAAGAGGAAACTATACCAGCTACCAATACCAGTATTCTGTTTATAGTCAACAGGCAGCAAGGCCTGAGCTAGGACGATTTTAGCTTGGTTGCAGCCGCGCCGGGCGGAGGATTCCAGAAGAGCGTAACCTTGGGGATCGCCGTTTCCGCAGGCCTGTTTGCCACGGGTAAATGCGTCATAGGGCTTGAGATTATCGTATTGTTTAGTCTGTGTGTAAATGTCTATTGGTACTAGAATTTCGTTGGTTTCATAGGCCAATTGTTGATCGAGTAGTTTGTAAACTGATTCAGCGTTTTCTTTTAGATTACGCAGAGATGTTTGTGCTTCGCTATCACCGTTGTGGGCATTTATTATAAGTAAGGGCAGAAATTTTATTCCATTTTGTAAAGACGCAATTGCTTCTGTTAAAACGGTTATTTGATTTTGATGGTCATTATCTGCAGTATTTGGCTGTATATTACGATAACGTTGAAGCTGTCGGTTTAATCTCTTTTCCAATGTTTCAAATTTTTTGAACTCGGTGAGAATATTTTTAGCGGCGGTTACCATTTCACGATTCTGTATATTTTCATTAACGGCAACCCGCTGTAACCACTTTTTGCCTTCTTCTAGATTAGAAGTGACACCTAACCCTGAACAATAAAAAATTCCTACACGAGCCTGCGCATGAATGAATCCTTGTTCTGCGGATTTTTTGTACCAATTATAGGCTTCTGCTAAGTTTTTTTCTGTTCCTTCTCCATGTTCATAGCAGTATCCTAACAAATACTGTGCTTTTGGATAATCTTGTTCTGCAGATTTTTGCAACCAACTGATAGCGTTGGCTTGATCTTTGGGCACACCATTACCGTAGTGATAACATCTGCCTAGGTGATACTGTGCTACTGCATCTCCTTTTTCTGCAGCTTTTTGGAACAAACTAATAGCTTTGGCTAAGTCTTTTTGTACGCCATTACCATCATAGTAAAATATGCCTAAATTGCGCTGGGCTTCTGAGTCTCCTTGTTCCGCAGCTTTTTGAAACCAATCGATTGCTTGGGTTAGGCTTTTTTCCACGCCGTAGCCTTCATAGTAGCATATGCCTAAATTGCGTTGGGCTGGGGCGAAGTCTTGCTGTGCGGCTTTGCGCGACCAATTGAAGAATTCTAGTAAGTTTTTTTCAACTCCACGCCCAAAATAATAGCATATCCCTAAAGCGGTTTGTGATTCTGGAGAACCTTGCGCTGCGGCTGCTCGATAATATCTGACGGCCTCTGCGTAGTCTTTCCTTTTGAAAGCGGCGTCGCCTTCTTTACTTAATTTATCACGCTCAGAGCCGAGTTCAGCAATTGATTCTTTGTCTTTCCGAAGTTCTAGCGAATTGTCAGAGTCAGAAGAAGAGGTGTCCGCCAAGCTAGGCAGAGGGGAGATTGTGACGCAAATTGCTAAGATACTAATAACAAAATTGATTATAAAGTAAAACTTTTTCATATCGTTTGAAGTCTATGTTTTGCGCTTATTCATTTATTGCAAGCTAAATATTTTTTTGCATAAATGCTTTGGCTTCTAAATCGCCTCGCTCAGCGGCTTGCTGCAGAAACTGCTGCCCTTTAGCTTGGTCTTCTGCCACTCCGTGCCCATAATAATACAAATATCCTAGCTGCCGCAGGGCCAAAGGATGGTTTTGTCCTGCGGCTTGTTCGTAGAGCGTTCTGGCCTTGATATAGTCGCGGGGAGTGCCAAGGCCTATTTCGTAGGCATACCCTGCCAAGTATTGGGCGCTGGGATTATTCTGCTCTGCCGCCTGCTGCCAGTAAAGATGCGCTTGCTCTGGATTGTAGGCACAGCCTAATTCCTCTGCGCACATAAGGCCAGCTATAGCCTTAGCGCTGCTGTCTCCGCCGCTGGCGCGGCTGGCAAAACTTTGATAGAGTTGGGGCAGTTTCTGATGCTGGAGGCGGCAGTGTCCGTAATAAGCTCCGCCGCCGAAGGAGAGGGCAGCCAGGGCAAACGCACCAATGATTAGCTTTTTATTCACGGCGCTTTCTCCTTATTTAAGCAGGTCTTCCCAGCCACCGATTTTAGGGCTTTGCTTGAGCTTGCCAGCTTTCATCTCCAGTTTAACTTCAACGTTACCGGAAGACTTGGTGTAATCTAATTGTATTGACACACCTTTGTTGTTCCATTTGCAAGTGTTAGTCCCGTCCATAGCCGGAGAACCATAGCCAGCGTTGATGACTTCCTCTCGCAAGCGGTAATAAGCATTTCTCCAGGCTGAGCCTCCCATATAAGCGCCCTGTTCGCTGATCATTTTAACAACGCGGTCATTGTCTAGAAAGTAAACGAGGGCGTCATACGAATCTCCGCCCCCAAAGCCGCCGCGGATGATAACTTGCTGGGAAGTATTGGAAAGAGTTTTTACTTCCATTTCATACGGGATTCTGCCCTGGAAAAGATCGGAATTCTTCGACTTGACTGTGGATAGAGAGTCTCCGAATTTGACGTAACCTAATTTCGAAATGCCGTTGGCGTTAAGTTTGATTTCTTTCACGCGCCGATCTGCAATCCACTGTTTGGCATCAGCATTGCCGGTATGAGCCGCTTTTTTCATCCATTTAACCGCCGCCTGGCGATCTTTTTGGCAGCCAATGCCTTGGGCGTAGCGGGCGCCTAAGTCGTACATGGCCTGGGAATCGTTGAGCTGCGCTAGAGCTTTGGTATATTTGAAGACCTTGGCTGAATCTTTAGGAACTAAAGTTCCCTCTTTGTAAACTTGGCGCAGCTCTTGGCAGGCGGCTAGGCTGCCGTTATCGGCAGCGCTGCTCATCCACTTGATATAGCGTTCTGTGCGATCAGCATCGCTCCACTCTTTGCCTTCCAAAACAAATGAACGGCAGCCCTGAGCTAGTTTATGCCCGTCGGGCAGGAGGGAGTGGGCCAGGTATATTTTGGCGTGGTTGCAGCCGCGCCGGGCGGAGGATTCCAGAAGGGCATAGCCTTGGGGATCGCCTTTTTCGCAGGCCTGTTTGCCTCTGGTGTAGGCATCGTAGGGCTTAAGATCATCGTATTTGGCAGTGTTGGTGTAGGTATCGGCGGAAACTGTAATGACTTCCCCCGCCTTCGCAGCTGGCTCCTGGGCGTAAAGTGGATACGGAGCCGCCGTGGTTAAGAGTGTGCAGAAAGCGAGAATTACGAGCATCTTTTTCATCTTATAATTTCTCCTTGAGGTGGTTAGCCGTTGTGGCTTCTGTAGAATTATTATTTGTGTTTTCAGCGCTACAGAGCCAGTGCTTCCGGTAGTTCTACGCCGAGCAGACTGAATAGAGACTGCACATCGCCAGCTGGTGTTCGTCCTCGGGCTTGGTTCAGACATTGCTGATAATTTGGGGAGATGCGCAGATGTTTACGCGCGAAGAAATCATATTTAATGTAAGCCTGCAGATAATAGTAGATGCCCCGCGGCTCTATCATTATCGCGGCATTAGTATATTCCAGTGCTTTATTGATTAAAGGACGTGGAGTTAAAAATGCTTTTTTACCCTTCAGCGTAGCTATGGCCGCATAAAAATACGTTTCGGAATCATCAAAATTATCGCTTATGGCTTTGGCAAAGGCCTTTAGAGCCTGATCGTAAAGCTTTAGCTTGAGATAGCAGAAAGCTAGTGATTTATTGATGCCTTGATCAAAGGGGGCAACGGCTTGATTCTGGCGGTAAACTCTGGCATAGCGGCTAATCTGTGGCAGAGGCAGATCGTCGATGCTGTTAAAGGTTGTAATATAAACGGGATGTCCGGCTGGACATTCAGTCATGCCTAGCTCCAAGGGCCAGCCGCAGCTGGGACATTTCATTTGAGAAACTTTAATAGTCATTATGAGAGGCTTTCTTTTCTTTTATCAAATTGCGCATAGCTTTGATGGAGTCTTTAGCGCTTTGATCGCTGTTGGGTGCATACAATTTGACCCAGGGATTAGGTATGCATAAGCTGACATCGGAACCGCTTGCAGTTTCTAAGCGGCAAAAAGTCTGCATATACGCTGTATTCTGCTGTGGCTGAGCTGGCGATAGCTGTGAGAACAGGTCTTGTGTGAATGTACTTGTTGATTTATTAGTTGATGTACTGGTAAATTTTAGCGGACGAACGCGTTCTGTGGTTATATTAACGCCGATTATGTCCGTGTAAAAATATTCGCTGGTGCTTTCCGATATTAGCAATGATGCCGGCGAGAACTTTTGTTGGGGGAGTACGGAATGAGGCGGAGTGGTTAAAAAAACTTTGGTGTAAATATGCAAAGCGTTAGCAGAGAAATAAATAACAGAAGCTTGGATGCAGTTGGTGCGCAAAATGCCGTCTTTACCTACTTTAAATAGATTAGAATGCAATAAATTGTAATCTGCCATAATTATGGGAGAGGCTTCGCTTATTTCCGTAGCATCTAAATCTAATTCTCCCAAAGCTTGTTCAGGTAAGTTCTGTAAGTATAATTTTGCATTATTATCGTATTGTTGATCAGTAATGCTCGTCGTTTTTTTGAATTCATTATACAGTATGAATATTCCGATTATTATTATGATTATTCCGACTCTGACGGTCAACAAGCCAAGCCCTAAAAGCAGTAAGAGAATTCCTAAAATAACCATTAATATATTAATGTTATTAGGGATAAAATAATTTTTAGACAGTTGATAGTCTATTTGTGACGTTAAGGATGCCGTTCTGTGCTGCGCTTTCCTTCTGCGCTGCGCTGGTGCTTCGGGTAAAGCAGCCGTAATTATTTGAGAGCTGTCTGCCTTTCTAGGATCGCTGGATTGAGCGGTATCCTGAGCAGCCAACAAATTTGCGCCACATTGAGTGCAATGGGTGATTTCAGGAGCTATCTGTGTGCCGCATTGCGGACAAAAAAGCATATCTAGCAGATCGGCGTCTATCTTTTCCGTTGGGGTATTATCAGCCATGTAAGCAGTACCTCGTTGCGTATTTTTAGCTTCTATTAAAGTGTGATTTTATTGAATTTGCAGTTTTATGAGGGAAGATAAGGGTTGGGCTTTTGCAGAATCTCGATACAGTCTTTGATTGTTAATACAAAAGTTATAGGCAGCAAAAACCCAGTCAACGTTAAACAGGCGTAGATTAACCCGGTTTTTGTGTCCCCGTCGTAAAACTTGTGAGCGCCATAATACCCTAAAAAGAGACATAGCGCTAAGGCGATCCATTTATCCTTGCCCACTGTTGGAGGAGCAAGAGTATACTGATTGGGCGGAAGCTGTACGGTTACCACGATATTTTTAGAATTGTTTGGTGCTGCTTCTATTTTATTGTCCATAATGTATCCTTGAATGTTTCATTAATTATCTTGTGCTGACAAATAATGCCTTGGCGGTGAACGCTTAAATAATTATTCCGAATAGAGCTGTCAGTATTGCACCGATGATGGCCATTACAAAAGTGACAGCAGCTCCACCAAAAATCACGAAAGCGATGAGGAATATGATTAAGGGAACGATGACCAATAATATTACCGATGCAATGCTACCTTGGGCTACGCCTTTGGCATTTTCCATATCGCCTAGTTTGTAATACTGTTGGTGAACGACAGCCAAAATAATCCAGCCTAGCAGATTAAAAGTCATACCAAATCCAAACCCTAGGAGTATGCCAAAAGTACTGCCTTTAGCTTGCTGATAGGCGTCGGCTTTAAATTTAGCTTCGGCTTGCTGCTCTTCTATGCTTAATGCCGGGGCTGGAGCTGGAGCATTGAAGAGAGGAGCAGGGACGGCGGGAACCAGAGGACTTTGCTGTAGGATTACAGTGACATGCGGGACATCGGCGTCTGGAGCCGAGGACATTTCCTGAGTTAGAATCGCTTCGCTAGCATTTTGGCGCATTGGGTGTCTTTTGATTATTCCTTTCGCTTAGTTTTAGAAAGGCTTGAATAGGAATTATTGGGTAAATAATCCATTAACACTATTGTAAACAAATCGTTTTTTTTTTTTTGCTAATATGTAAATATTAAGAAAAATAATTATTAATGGGCTATTTTTAGATACTAATGCTTTAAGCGTATCTGTCATAAGTTCTGCAATTCAATGGTAAGCGTCAAATATGCCTGTTGCTGCGTTTTGCGACGCGTTAATGTTTGCGTTATAGCCAATGTCATTTAGTTTAGCATAATATAGCTGCTGTGTATGCAATTAAAGTGAGAGGCCAGTTCCGCAAAAGACGCTTTTGAATTGTGCGAGGCAGTGCCTGCGCGGAAGCTGGTGTAAGCGATAACGTGTTCGCGAAATACTAACAAAATGACACTGTTCTGCGATTCAGCGATGCCGGTGAATTAGTCCTAAGCAGCAGCTTTACAGAGTGGGCTGGCTTTATTGAGTTGGTATATTTATGTCAGCGAAACAAGGCTGGCTCTGGGCTTAAGCAGAGCCTTGCCCAAAAGAGGAAGGCGTTTCGCTGTCAAGAAGCAGTTTTTTATCCCAGTCCACTAGGGCAGAGTTACAAGTGATAATATGCGGCGGAGGCGGCGCTTATGAAAAAGTTTTTCTCTTTGCTAAAAGACAAAACCGAAACGTATATGCTGCGCATGCCCAAAGGCAGAGAGGCTTTATGGCTGTGGCTGATAGCCGTAATGCTTCTGGCCGCCGCTTACGGGATCATGAGCACTTTCGCTCCTTCGTTTCTCACCCTAGATCTGTTTTTTATTCCGCTCTTTTTCGCGGTCTTCTTTTTTAAGGGGTACGGCCTTTTAGTCGTCATTCCGGCTTTACTGCTCTTCTACTACGGCCTGAGCCAAATTGTGGGGGAAAACTTGCTCTACCAATATTTGGCGTCTGTTACCTTGGAACTGATGGAATGGGTGCTGGCTTCTTTAGTCCTAATTTTTGCCATGCACAGCTACGGCCTGAGCAAACGCAACGAAAAGCAGATGCTGCACGACTTATTTATGGCCCGCACTTTGCAGATGGCTCTGGTCCCCAAGAATTACGATATGGGAAGAGTGCGCATTGCCGGAAAAATTCAGCAGTGCCGCGAGATAGGCGGGGACTATTATTATTTTCGCCCCTTCCAAAATAATAAGGTGGTCTTTTGCCTGGGAGATGTGATGGGCAAGGGTATCCCAGCTTCCATGATCACCTCCATAATTATGAGCTTCGTCTATGAATGGGGCAAAAAAACCGCCTCTCCCGCCGAGGTGCTCAATAATCTCAACGAACGCTTATCCAGCCTGTGGAACAGCGAGGCTTCATATTTTACGACTATTTTTTATGCTGTTTACGATGAAGATGCCAGCGTGTTAACTTATGCGACAGGCGGCCATCACGAAGCGGTCTATCTCGGGGCTAACGGCCATATAGAGTTGCTGCGCACGGAAGGAGGCATCGTCGGGGCGATAGAGGGGCTGAGCTGGGAAGAAAAGCAAATCACCTTGGAACCGGGAGATCGCATTATAGTTTTTACAGACGGCGTTATCGAAGCCCGCGACAGTCAAGGACATATGTTCACTATGGAGAAAGCCGTGCAGACTATTGAACAGAGCCGCAGCGAAAATATCCAGACCATGATCGATCGTTTGTTTGCCGCGGTTTCTCAGTTCTCCGGCGGTGTTAACGAGGATGATATCGCCGTTTTAGTTATGGAAGTCAAGAAATAGAGTTTACAGTATAATGTCAGATGATAAAATTATCATTCGCGGTGCCCGCGAAAATAATCTGCAGAGCGTAGATTTAGAGCTGCCGCGCCGCAAACTAATCGTGTTTACAGGTGTGTCCGGATCGGGAAAATCCTCTCTAGCTTTTGATACCATCTATGCCGAAGGACAGCGCCGCTACGTGGAATCGCTTTCGGCCTATGCTCGCCAGTTTTTAGGCCAGCTCGACAAGCCAGATGTTGATTATATCGAAGGACTTTCTCCGGCGGTGTCTATCGATCAGCGCGGAGTCTCTAAAAACCCTCGCTCCACTGTGGGCACGATCACCGAAATTTATGATTATCTGCGTTTGCTTTACGCCCGCGTCGGCCAAGCACACTGCCCTAAGTGCGGGCGTCCCATCCGTCCCCAGACCGTCGATCAGATCGTCGATGCGGTGCTGGTGCTGAACGCTGACACTTCGGTAATGCTGCTAGCCCCGCTGGTGCGGGGGCGCAAAGGCCAGTTCCAAAAACTGTTCAAAGAGCTTTCCGACAGCGGCTATGTGCGCGTGCGCGTCGATGGCCAAGTGCGCCGCCTCGACGACGGCCCTATAGAACTGGCCCGCTATGAGCAGCATACCATCGAAGTAGTTGTAGATAAAATAAAGATCGTGGAACGCAACCGTCAAAGGCTGTCGGAATCTTTGGAAGTGGCTATGAATTTAGCTCAGGGAATCGTTTTAATCGCCGGAGCTGACGGAGAAAAACTGTATAGCCAACATTTAGCCTGCATCGAATGCGGTCTGTCTTTCAGCGAACTTTCGCCGCGCCTATTCTCGTTTAATTCTCCCTATGGGGCCTGCCCGCACTGCACGGGGCTGGGGGTCACTACTCAAATAGATCGCGCTCTGCTAATTCCCGATCCCAGTCTGTCGGTCGTCGATGGAGCGCTGGCGGCCTGGGGCCGTCCCATCCTCAATTCGTTCCGTTACCATTACGCGGAATCGATGTTTTGGCGCTCGCTGCTCAATTTTGCCGCGAAACAGGGCATAGATCTGCAGCGGCCTTGGGAGCGCCTGAAACCTGCGCAGCAGGATTTAATTCTCTACGGCTCGGGAGGTTTGGAAGCCTATGAGCGCTCTTTTACCGAGAGCAATCCGCTTGAAGGCGAAGAATGGGAGAGCAGCGGGGAAGCCGAAATGGCTGCCGATGACGTTAGCCTGTACAATGAAGGCGTGGTGCAGAGCGTAGCTAGCTGGAGTCATGCCGCCAGTCAGGGGCATCAGCCCAGCACCAAGGGATATGAGGGGGCTATCTGCATCTTGGAGCGCCGTTTTCGTGAAACCGAATCGGAATGGGCCCGCCGGGAAATAGGGCGCTATATGACCGAACGCCTCTGCAGTTCCTGCCAGGGAGCGCGTCTCAAGCCAGAAGCGCGGGCTGTCTTGCTGAACGGTCTGAATCTGCCCCAGCTGACCGCTTATTCGGTGCGCGCTATGCGGCAGTGGTTTGATAAATTGGCGCTGAGTGAGCGCGAGCAAATTATCGCCAAAGATGTGGTAAAAGAAATCAAAGTGCGTCTGGGTTTCTTAGAAGAGGTGGGCCTCGATTATCTCACCATCGACCGTGCGGCAGGTACGCTCTCGGGCGGAGAAGCTCAGCGCATACGCCTGGCCACCCAGGTAGGGTCCAAACTGGTGGGAGTGCTGTATGTTCTCGATGAGCCGTCCATAGGGCTGCACCAGCGCGACAATCAGCGCCTTCTGGATGCGCTCTGCTCACTGCGCGATTTGGGCAATACGCTGATCGTGGTCGAGCACGATGAGGACACCATCCGCACCGCTGATCATGTGGTGGACATAGGGCCTGGGGCGGGGAGGCATGGCGGTCAGATCGTAGCTCAGGGAACTGCCCAAGATATTGCCGCCAATCCCAATTCGCTTACGGGCGCTTATCTGTCGGGGCGTCTGTCTATTCCTAAGCCAGCAAAGCGCCGTCAGGTTACAGAGCGCTGCCTGCGTCTCACCGGCTGCGCTCAGAATAACCTAAAAAATATTAGCGTGGAATTCCCTCTGGGGGTATTTATCGCGGTTACCGGGGTGTCGGGTTCGGGCAAAAGTACCCTGGTCAATGAAATTCTGAAAAAAGCTCTGCAGAACCGCCTTAAGACCGGATCGGAGACGCCGGGGAAATTTGCGTCGTTAGAGGGCATGGAATATTTGGATAAGGTCATCGTCATCGACCAAGATCCCATTGGCCGCACTCCGCGTTCCAATCCCGCCACTTATACCGATTTATATACGCCGCTGCGCCAGCTGTTTGCCCAGACGCCTGAAGCCCGCCTGCGCGGTTATACACCAGGACGCTTCTCCTTTAATGTTAAGGGAGGGCGCTGCGAGGCCTGCCAGGGCAATGGCATTCTCAAAATCGAAATGCACTTCCTGTCCGATGTTTTCGTGCCCTGCGAGGTTTGCAAGGGGCAGCGCTTCAATCGGGAAACTCTAGAAGTGCGCTATAAGGGCAAAAATATTTCCGAAGTTTTGGATATGACCGTGGAAGAAGCTCTAGATTTTTTTGCCAACACGCCGCGCTTAGTCAATAAGCTGAAAACCTTAAATGAGGTGGGCTTGGGCTATGTCCGTTTAGGGCAGGCGGCTACTACGCTCTCCGGCGGGGAAGCCCAGCGCGTAAAATTGGCCGCCGAACTGTCGCGCAAAGCTACAGGGCGCACGCTCTATTTGCTCGATGAACCTACGACAGGGCTGCACTTCCACGATGTGGCTAAACTGCTCAGCGTTCTGCAGCGCTTGGTCGACGGCGGCAATACCGTTATTACCATTGAACATAATTTGGATATAATTAAGGCCAGCGACTGGATCATCGATCTGGGTCCTGAAGGCGGAGATCGCGGGGGAGAAGTGATAGCTGTGGGCCCGCCGGAAGAAATCGCCAAGTGCCCGCGTTCGTATACGGGGAAATGGCTCTAATATAAACACAGCGCCGGACCTAGGGTTGGCGCTGCGTTTATATTAGAGCAGTCTGGTATTGCGCAGAGCAGTATGCACAGCCGCGGTGAATGCAGCCTTACTATTTACTCTGCTTTACCGTTTGCTTTACTGTTTGCCTTTATGTTGTATGGCCTTATTGCTTTTGCTTAAAAGCCTGCAGCCCTGCGTATTCGGCAGCCTGTCCCAGCTCTTCTTCGATGCGCAGAAGCTGGTTATATTTGCAGACGCGCTCGCTGCGGGAGAGAGAGCCGGTTTTAATCTGACCGCAGTTGGTGGCCACTGCCAGATCGGCGATAAAGGTATCTTCGGTCTCTCCCGAGCGGTGAGAGACTACGGACGAATAGCCGTTGCGCTGTGCGGTCTGTATGGCGCGCAAAGATTCTGTCAGCGTGCCTATTTGGTTAACTTTCACTAAAATGGAATTGGCGGCTCCGCACTCAATGCCTTGGAGCAGGCGCTGGTAATTGGTCACGAAGAGATCGTCGCCGACTAGCTGAACCTTATCGCCTAAGGCTTCGGTTAATTTGCACCAGCCTTCCCAATCGTCTTCGGCTAAGCCGTCTTCGATGGAAATGATAGGATATTTAGCGATCCATTCCTTGTAGAGTTCGATCAGATCGTCGGAAGTTCTGGCGATGTTGTCGCTTTTGCGGAAGATATACTGCCCGTTGTGATACAGTTCTGAGGAAGCGATGTCAAAGGCTAGGAAAATATCTTTTCCCGGTTCGTATCCGGCTTTTTTAATGGCTTTTAGGATGACTTCGATGGCTTCTTCATTGTTTTTTAGGCTGGGCGCGAATCCGCCTTCGTCGCCGACATTGGTGTTAAAGCCATAGCCTTTGAGAACGCTTCTTAGACTATGGAATGTTTCTGCTCCCATGCGCAGAGCCTGGCTGAAGGAGGAAGCGCCCGCCGGAACGATCATGAATTCCTGAAAATCGACGTTGTTGTCAGCATGGCTGCCCCCATTGAGAATGTTCATCATGGGAACGGGGAGCGTGTGCGCGAAAATTCCTCCCAGATAGCGGTAGAGGGGCATTTCCAGGAAGTTGGCGGCAGCCCGGGCATTGGCCAGGGAAATGGCTAAAATGGAGTTGGCACCGAAATTTGATTTGTTTTCCGTTCCGTCTAAGCGCAGCAGCTCCTGATCGATGCTCATCTGATCCAGAGCATTCATGCCCAGCAGCTCAGGGCCTAGATCTTCGCGTATATGCGCCAGCGCTTGCTCTACGCTTTTGCCGCAGTAGTTGGATTTGTCGCCGTCGCGCAGTTCTAGGGCTTCATGGATGCCGGTGGAAGCGCCTGAAGGAACAGCGGCTCTGCCGATTATGCCGGAGGTGAGGTGTACTTCTGCTTCAACCGTGGGATTGCCGCGGGAATCTAAAATTTGCCGCGCTTTAACTGCGAGAATCTCGCTCATGATATTAGCCTCCCTGGTAGTTTGCCTGATATGTTAAGCGTATTTGATGAGTATGCCTTCAAGGATGTCCATAATGTCTTCGCATTTGTCGGTAACGGTCTCCAATCCGCTGTAAATTTCTTTCCAGCGGATGAGTTCTACCACACCTTCAAGAGTGTCAACATGGGCGAATAGTTCGGCCACGCCTTCGCGATTAATGCGATCGCCTTCTTTTTCCAAGCGGGTTACCTCTTGGCGTATCTCGCTGCAGTCTTCCATGTTTTTCAGCTTAGAGATCGCTAAATATATTTGGGCGGTGATGTCTTTGACCACTTGACACAGTTCTTTAGCGCGTTCTGTGGGCTTAGTGATGTGAAAAATACACATTTTGACTGCAGCTGATTGAGTAAAATCCAAAATGTCATCTAAACAGGAGCAGAGGGCGTGAATATCTTCGCGGTCGAGGGGAGTAATGAAGCTTTTGTTGATAGCGATTAAGGTGCGGGCTACTATGGAATCTCCGTGCCTTTCAAAGTCGTTTATGGAAGCTAAATGCTTTTCGCATTCGTCAAAATGATTGACTAATTCTAGCAAGACAGCTCCGGCCTTGCGTCCGTAATCGGCCTGTTCCATAAAGTTATCGTAAAAACTGTCTTCGCGGGGAAAAAGTTTGCTGAGAGCCATATTAACTCCAATAATGAATAATTACGGGGCAGCTGCAGGGCTGGCTGCAGGCGGAGTGGCAGCAGTGGGAAGCGTCTGGGGAGAACTGCTCGGTGACGGGCTAGGTGAGGCCAGCAATGCTTTGGGAGACTGCCAGAGAACTTGTACCTGGGCCTGATTGCGCAGTTTTTCCAAACAGGCCGATAATTTGGGCTCGGCGAGATGGGCGACTACTTGGCGTTTGAGATCTTCGTAGTTGGTAACGCGTTTTTTGACTAAAAACAGATGCCAGCGGCCACTGCTGGCCTTCATAGGACGGCTTACCGTGCCTGGGGCCATCTTAAAGAGCGACTGCACATCCTGAGCGCTGAATGAACTCTCCAGTTCAGCGCGGGTAACTCGTCCCAAGGCCCCGGAAAAATCCCGGTTGCGATCATCCAAGGAATGAACGATGGCCATAGTTGTAAAACTTTCCGGGGTGGTAATGCGCTGGCGCAGCTGCAGCGCTTCTGCTTCAGACCCTAAAAGAATATGCGCTAAATCGAGCTGTTCAAAAGAGGCTCGGTGGTCGGCAAAGTACTTTTCCCGCTCTGTTTCGGATATATCTTCAATGGCCAGATAATAGAGAGGCACGGTAGTGCGCAGGTTGTCGCGCAGGCGCTCTATATCGAGCTGTCCTGCGGCGACAATCTCCTGCACTTCAGGGCGCAGTTGGTATTCATCAACCCATAAAGCAAGCTCTACGTCGCTGAGGGCCAGATGACGCTCGGCAATAGCTTGGGCGATGATGCGCTTGGTGATGAGTTCCTGAAGCATTTCGGCCCCAAACTCGTTTTCTAAAGCTGCTACTAACTCACTGCGGGAAATCGTTCCGCCTTTGAAGGAAGCAGCTGTCGAATCGTGGGGAAAGCAGCACCAGCCTACCGTGGCAAGAACAGCCAATCCTATTGCGCATAGTCCTATAGTTGTCTTTTTATTCATAAGCGGAGATCTCGGTCGAGTAAGCTGGTAGCAAGCTAGTGTTTGTCCAAATTAACCCAAACGCGCTTTTTCCTCTTCGGCTACGCTGGGATCGAGCTTCTTGAAAAGAGGCTGAGGCACATTGATTTTATGGCCAGCCTCTAGGTGAGGCATAGCCCACTTGGCAGAATCGGCGCTGCCGGGCAGGGCCAGTATCTCGTGCAATTTGGCACAGGAACCTGGGATAAACGGGGTAAGTACAACCTTCATAGCAGCGATGAAACGCACCATAGTGGACATAATTGCAGCCGTTCTTTCTCTGTCGGTTTTGATCATTTTCCAGGGGGCCTGGCTGTCAAAATAGCGGTTGCCGGTGCGCACAAACTCCATGGCCTCCGCAAGAGCACCCTTGATCTGACATTTTTCCATCAAGGCCCCGACTTTCTCAAAAGCCTGTTCCGCTTGTTTTAGAAGTTCGCGATCTTCCGCATTCTCAGTGATTTCGGGAATAGTACCCTCAAAGTGCTTATTGAAGAAGGTCAGGCTGCGGTTGACTAAATTGCCCCACCAGCCCACCAGCTCATCGTTGTTGCGGCGCACAAATTCTGCCCAGGTGAAGTCGCTGTCAGAACTTTCCGGCGCTATAGCGGTGAGCATGTAGCGCACAGCGTCGGCATCGTAGCGCTCTAAAATATCGTTGGCCCAAAGCGCCCAATTTTCTGAAGTAGAGAATTTGCGGCCTTCCAAATTGAGGAATTCGTTGGCCGGAATATCATAGGGCAGGTTGTAGCTGCCTTCGCCTAACAGTACGGCTGGCCAGCGGATGGCGTGGAACGGAATATTGTCTTTGCCGATAAAATAATAACAGCGGGCGTTTTTGTCCAGCCACCATTGTTTCCAGCATTCGGGATCGCTCTGCTTAGAAGCCCATTCGATGCTGGCGGACAGATAACCGATTACCGCTTCCCACCACACATAAATGCGTTTGTTTTCATAGCCTTCTACGGGTACGGGGATACCCCATTCCATATCGCGGGTGATCGCCGATTCGCGCAGGCCGCTGTCCAAATAGTTGTTTGTAAAATTCAGCACGTTGGAGCGCCAATATTTTTTGTCGCCGAGCCATTTAATGACTTCGTCGCCGAAATCTTGCCAGCGGAAGAAAAAGTGCTCAGTGCTTTTGATAATTGGTGTAGCCCCGCAAGTTTTGCAGTAGGGATTTTTTAATTCTTTGGCATCGTAAGTTCTGCCGCAGGCATCGCATTGATCGCCGCGGGCTTTTTCTGCGCCGCAGTGCGGGCAAATGCCTTCTACATAGCGATCGGGAAGGAAATGTTTTTCCTCAGGGCAGTAGAGCAGCGCTTGGCTCTGCAGAAAAATGTGGCCTTTTTTGTAGAGGTCGAGAAACATATCCTGGACGACCCGGCGGTGATTGGCAGTTCTGGTCGTCGTGAAGAGGTCGAATTTAATATTGAGGCCGCTGAAAGCCTGGACAATCTCTTCGTGATAGCGCTGGGCTACTTCATCAGGAGTAACGCCTTCTTTCTGAGCCCGCACGGTAATAGGTGTGCCGTGTCCGTCGCTGCCGGAGACCATGAGCACATTGTTGCCGGCCATGCGGTGATAGCGGGAAAATTCGTCGGCGGGAAGATAACATCCGGCTACATGCCCAAGATGCAGGGGACCGTTCGCATAAGGCCAGGCAACCCCTAAGAAGATATTATTTGGCATAA
>JAUNIO010000056.1 GCA_030535355.1 bacterium
TCTGTCGCAGCCGCGACATCTCCCCCTCCCATCCTTTAGGGGGAGTCAGATAGTTTCGCAGGTTAGCTGATCGCTAACTAAATGATATTTAAGAAGAAATAAGATATTTATAAGTTATGTTGGAAAAATTTAAAATTCCGGACATCAACAACAGCGATGATTGGCAGCATCGCCTAATCAGCAATCTGTCCCCTTCAGAAAGAAAAAGTGAAGAAGCTTCGCTGCGCATCCAAGCAGCTGAAAATGTGCGCCGCAGTGTAGCAGGCTTATCGGAAATCATACACAATGAAGGATTTCAGCGCGGCCAGCTGCTCAGGCGCTGGTATGCAATTTTAGGAGAAAACATAGGCGCAAATGCCTCGCCCCGCTATATTAAGAATAAGACTCTTCACGTCGTTTGTTCCTCTCCCATTTGGTCTCAAGAGATTTCCTTGCAGCAAAGTGTGATTTTAAAGCGTTTCAATGCTTGCTTAGCCCCCGAACACCAACTGAAAAAGATTGTCTGTAAAGTTGGCGACATCACTCTGCCGCAAAGAATTAAGCCTCAGAGTGTACATTTGCCGCAAACGGAACTTACTGAAGCAGAGCAACTGAGAGTAAAGCAGATACAGACAGAAAGTTCCGACCCAGAATTTTCCGCGCTGTTAGCCAAAGTTTACGCACAAAATTTGTTGCACAACCGGCAAATGCAAGCCCTGGGGGCAATTAAATGCACTCAATGCCACCATCTTAGCTTCACTGGAAGCCCCTGTATAGAATGCCGCCGGCAAGAAAAAGAACAAGAACGCCTGCAAATTCTAAAAATTTTAGACAAGCAGCCCTGGAGCAAGTACAGCGATATTAAACAGGCTTTTCAAGAGTTGGAAATCAGCGATTTCATGAGGTACAGATTAGCTTTGGCCAGCAGCTGGCGTGAAAATATCCGCCAGTATATGGAGAGCTTAGCTGAAGGAACAGAGATGCCCGAAGAACTCCAAGTGCGCATGATCAAGCTGATCGCTTTAGAGATGTCCAAACCATACGCTGAAATAACTGAAGGTGATGTTAAAAGCGCTCTAGCCTTGCGCACCAGAAATGGCAAAATATACAGCTATGCCTATGGACAGTCTCTCCTAAGCAAAACGATCATATTAAAGTCCAACAAAAATAATAAAACATAAGCTAGACAAATAACAAGTAGCGTTCTCGCGTAACCGTCAAATACGCTTGTTGCTGCATTTTGCGACACGTTAATGTTTGTGCTATAGCTAATTTAATAGTCGAGTTAACATTCGATTATCCCCCAGCATTGCCCCCTCTCTGTCACGTTCGCAGCTACTCACCCTACGATCTTGGTCAATTCAGCAACTTTTAAAGTATATAATAAACTTTAGAGGAGTCAGACAATTCACAGGTTAACGAATATCTACTAGTTGATGCTAGCTAATGCGAATGATACGCGTCTATTTTTCGCCTAGCTGATCCCATTGAAAGCGCGGAGCTTCTGAACGTAAGGATTTATTAGAAGATATTAACCCAGGCTTAAAGCTACTATCTTCTGAATCAGCGGGAGCATTTATAAGCGGGATACGATCGGGAATTGATGTCCCGGAAGCTGAACTGGAATGACCAAAGTCCTTAGACCACTGGAATTTCGGGGCAGATTGCCCAGAAGGCGAAGAAGTAGAATTGCTTTGCGGAGTAAGAGGCTTAAATTGACTGGGAGCTGAACGCTGGCCAGCTACCACTGGGGCCGGCGCAGAATTGACAGCTGCCTGCGGAGTAAGAGGCTTAAATTGGCTGGGAGCAGGACGCTGACCAGCTACCACTGGAGCTGGCGCAGAATTGACAGCTGCCTGAGGAGTTAAAGGCTTAAATTGGCTGGTAGCTTTATATGAACCAAGATTATTGGATGATCCGCCTGGCATTTTATTACCAAAATTCGCCACAGAAAGAGGATTAAAACCATCTTTACTGCCAGGACGGGAAGCAGCCGAAGCGCGGGGAGCCTGTGGCTGAAAACCGCCAGGACGAGAAGCTACTGGAGCAACGTTACTCTTTTCACGAGACTGTGGCGCATTAGCGTCTTCGTAGGACAGCAAAGCTGCTGGGGAAGCTTCTTCGGGATTATATTCGTATTCATAAGTACCGGTATCGGGATTATAATATGCGACTTCTTCATCTGTCTCTTCTGAATAATTATCTTCAACATAGCCTGGAGCGCTGCGGTAATCGAAATTACTGAGCTTAATGTTGGAGCGTTTCTCTCCAAAAATAGCGGTGCTGTAACTCTCAGGTGTAATATTCAAATCGTGCTGCATCTTTTTTTCAGCCCAGGCACCAATAAAAGGCAAACGCAAAAATTTACCATTGGCTACGCGCCAGGCAATAAAAAGGATCAAAGTCAGATAGAAAAGCACTGCCAGCAGAACAACGCTGAAAATTACCATGCCCATGATAGCTGACACGGCTAAATAAGATTGCGGCAGCAGCCACATTAAAAAACAAGTTAGCAAAAAGACTAACAAACTGCCAGCCAGAGAAGAAACACCTAAAGCGATGGCTTGCAAGGCATTAAAATACAAATACGGTTCATTCTTTTTGGAGCCATACAATACGATAGGACTCAATAATAGCCAAAGCGGGTAAACCAACCCTGAAAGCATGCGGTCGTCTTCTGTGAGAGGTGGAAGAATGTCTTGCTGTGCCATAACTAGATAATTATAACAGTTTGGCAACTAAACTGCTACCCTTTAACAATAATCCGCCTTATTTATTCGTACAAAGAGGTTAGCGCCAATACCACATGTGACGCTTACAAAATAATAATAGGAATGCCACATGTGTGACATCCCTATATGACAAAGTCTGACATATTCACAAAATGTGACATGTCAGATAATAACTACAAATATGAAACAGGACTAACGCAGGAGCCGTTTTTGAGAACTTCGTAATGCACATGCGGTCCTGTAGAATTTCCGGTGCTGCCCATATCGGCTATATGCTGTCCTTTAGTAACCTGCTGCCCAACATTGACAAGCAAACGAGAACAATGTCCATATAGAGTTTGCAGACCAGAACCGTGATCGATAATCACTGCGTAACCGTAACCCTGCATCCAGCCGCTGTAACTTATTCTTCCAGCCGCTGTAGCTTTAATTGGAGTTCCGTAATTATCAGCAATATCCAAACCTGAATGAAAACGGCCATAGCCAAATATGGGATGAATGCGATAACCATAATCAGAAGTAATAACACCGCGGGCTGGCCAGCCCTGAGGTGTCTTGGAAAGAGTAGCTAAACGCTGCTGGGCAGCGATACGCTCTCTTTCGCGCTGCAAGCGCTCCCTGTATTTATTGACAGCGACGCGCATATTATCAATGTCATTGTCGCGTTTGCCGACTTCTTCAATAAGCTTTTTGTATTTGAGTTTTAAAGCTAAAGAAGCCTGGCGCGTGCCATAACGCGAACCTTGCAATGATTTTCGGCTTTTAGATTTATTGCCTACTTTAGAGTTAATTTGGCTAATTTCATGATTTTGAATTTCTAACTGCTGACAGAGTTCATCAAAACGATCTTCAGCTAAAGCCAACATCTGCTCGCGCTCGCGCTCTTTTAATGCTATAGCGGTCCGATAATTTTGATTGGATTCTTCTAGCTGATCGATATGTGCCTGGTAGTTGCCTATATACTGATCAAACCAGACCTTTGCTCCCCATAATCCAACCGCTAACAGCGATATGCTCAGTACTACTGTAAGCGGTGAAACGGTTATGTTTTGCACCTTATTGCCGCAGATAAATTTTATAGTCATAAAATTAGTTCTACGCTTAGACATTGCCGTTACCTGAATTCAATATCTGACATTTAGCATTGACATAACAAATGTCAGAAGATGTCAAATGTCAATAAGTTAAATTGTCTTGACTAGCCATAACAAATAAATAAAATTTGCGCAAGCCTTCATTGAAAAATTTAACCCGCGCCAAACGATAATCATTGTACAGCAAGCCGATTATAATATTATGTCAGTATGACTGACATGTCAGACTTCTTAAGTCAGACGTCAGCTCCTGCTCACGATGATAAAAAACCAGTAGTTCTAAAACGGCTCTAGATAATCTATAACTTAGCTGATCATGTACATTCTCTATAAAAAAATCGGGACTTGCACTTACCACTCACAATAGCGATACTGCTTAAGGCTGCTAGCTTCCGCTCCTGACCTGGTTCACAGTTCTCTACTTGAATGGGGTACAAATCCCGAAAAATACTTTGGCGGAGAGAAAGGGATTCGAACCCTTGATACGGTTACCCCGTATACACGACTTCCAATCGTGCGCTTTCAGCCATCTCAGCCATCTCTCCAAACAATATACACATTTATCAAAAACCCCTCTTAGGGGGAGTTGGCGGAGAGAAAGGGATTCGAACCCCCGAGGAGGTTTATAAGCCCCCTGCTCGATTTCGAGTCGAGTGCATTCAACCGGACTCTGCCATCTCTCCTTATAAAATTATACTCCCCACTAAAAAGGAACGTGGCGGAGAGAAAGGGATTCGAACCCTTGATACGGTTACCCCGTATACACGACTTCCAATCGTGCGCTTTCAGCCATCTCAGCCATCTCTCCACGAAAAGAACGAAGCTTAATTACGGCTTTCCTTAAAAAAATCCTTCATTAACAAAGAGATTTTTTTAGAATAAATTCCTCCGATAACTTCTACATGGTGAGCCATTCCCGGATAATCTAAAAGATTAAGCACTGAACCCGCGCACCCTTCGCGGCAACTTGGAACACCATAAACAAGCCTTTCTATCCTAGTCTGCAATATTAAACCAGCACACATAGGACAGGGTTCCATAGTCACATAAAGACATGTATCAGCTAAACGCCAGTCTTTTAGTTTCTTAGCAGCCCCTGCAATGGCCAATACTTCAGCATGCCCTAAAGGGTCAAAACTTTGTGAACGCGCATTTCCAGCACATCCTAAAAGCTCAGATCCCCTTACTAAAACAGCGCCTACGGGAAATTCTCCCTTCTGCGCAGCTTTCAAAGCCTCGCTGTAAGCTATTTCCATCCAGTAGTTATCATTCACAATAAAACTAAATGAGAATAAGTACGCCGGACAGGGGTCGAACCTGCAACCTTTGGCTCCGGAGGCCAACACTCTATCCATTGAGCTACCGGCGCACATCCTAACACTGAGTTTTCGGGAGATATTCTAGCACTTAGCTTGTAAATTTGCAAGCTACAAAGCTAAAACGTAACCGTCAAATATGATAGTAAGCGCCAAAGCTATGTTTGACGCTTACACAAAAACTATCGCCTTAAAGGCATACAAATATAATCATAACTCTTGCTGTCTAAAGGACGCAAAGTTATACCTGAATTAGATGTTTTCAAGTCGATTTCAATTTGTTCGCAATTAAGCGCGTTCAGAGCTTCGATAATGAAACTACCATTGAATGACATACCTACAGGGTCTCCTTCATTGTCGATAGGCACCCTTTCTAAACCGCTTCCCACTGCCACAGTCTGGGAAGTCAAGGTTAATATATCTTTTCCAAATTCGAACTCAACTAGGTCCAAATTTACTTTTTCTTTTGCCATAAGCAAAACGCGGCGCAGTGACTTTAATAACAGCGCTCTATCGGTAACACAGCGCTTCTTATCTTTATCTTCAGCAAAGAAACGGGTATAGTCAGGATACTTAGCGTCTATTAACGAACAGTTAAACATAACGCTATCGTTGCTAAAAAATACTTGCTTCTCGCAAACATCAACGCGGTAAGTTTCATCAGCGAGAACAATTCCCAACAGCTTTTCTACGCCAGTCTTAGGTACAATAACACTAAAATTAGGCAATTCTTCCTCTAAGAGATGCATAGACCTAGCCATACGCTTACCATCAGTACTAACCATGACCAGCTGACCGTCGCGTATATCCATATAAACGCTCTGCATGTTGGTACGGGTGCTGCCTACATCTGCGGCGGCGAATCTTACAGTATTTAGCATATAAGATAAATCCCGTCCCTTTATACTAAAAGTATATTTCGTATCGGGAACACTAGGAGAAGGAAATTCATTGCTCGGCAAAGTCGGCAGCTCATAGTGAGAATTTTTAGTGCTGATAATCAAATTGCTCAAAGAGCTGTGCTCGATTTCAACTTCACCCAAGTCAAAGCTATCGATAATCTTTTTGAAATTCTCAGCGGGAACAGCTGTACTTCCTTCTTCGATAACATTAACTTCAATCTTACTGACGATGCCAGCATTCAAGTCGGTACCTATCACTTCCAAGCAGCCATTTTTCGCGACTAAGCAAATATGACTCAGAATAGGCATGTTGGCACTATAACCGATTGATTTGTATGCTTGGTCAATGCTGGTTTTTAACTGCTGTTTTTCACAAGTGAAATGCATGTCTTTAAACCTTCTTTCTTTTTAAATTAATTAATTTCTTTAGTAGTATTAATAGTAGGGACTGTCAGCAATGTTTAAAAGCTTCCCAAATGGCTATAAATCAGCTTTTGTTTAGCTTTATCTCTGTTTATAAAAGTTCTGAAAATATCGAAAACTTATAAACAGAGTGAACATCGCACTTTTTATATTTTTATTCTGAGGAAGGTTTGCACATTTTAAAATATTTTTAAACCGTTTTTGCTTATGATATCGACAAGTTATGCAGAGCTATTTTATTTTTAGTATGTCTCTTAAATTAGTGAGGCTGTTTTTAACATATGAGTCTTTAATGTTATTTTCTACCCACTCACAAGAGTGCATAACTGTTGTATGGTTGCGACCAAATTTTTTTCCAATGGCTACCAAAGATAAGCCCGTATGTTCACGCATAAGATACATGGCTATCTGCCTGGGCTTAACTATGCCTTGATCGCGTTTAGTGCCCGTCAAATTGTTTTCAGTAACCTGGAAATACTCGCATACAGCTTTGAGAATTGCTTCAGGATTTGGTTCGTTGTTTTGCGTCTGCAGAGTTTTTAGGGCTTCTTTAGCGTTTTCTAAAGTGGGTTCTTTCTTTGAATTAGTAAGATATAAAATAACCCTAATTAACGCTCCTTCCAGTTCTCTGACATTAGCGTAATATGATGACTCAGCGATATAAGTAAGTATGTCGTCCGACAAATGATAGTTATTCTGTTCGGCTTTCTTATGCAGAATAGCTATACGGGTTTCTAGTTTAGGAGCCTGTATATCCACGACCATACCCTGCTTCATGCGGGAGCATAAGCGATCGGTAATTTTAGGCAGCTGTTCGGGTGGGCGATCACTCGAGATAACTATTTGTTTATTTTGGTCGCGCAGCGATTCAAAAGTATGAAAAAATTCATCCTGGGTTGAATCTTTGTCTATCATGAACTGCATGTCATCGATGAGCAAAACATCGATATCGTTGCGCCATTTGCTGCGAAACTCAGCCATGGATTTACTGTTATCATGCAAATGAAGTAAGAAGTCATTTAAGAAATCTATGGCTGAAGTGTATAATACGCGTTTATCAGGATAATTCTTGATTATTTCGTTTCCGATGGCGTGCATAAGGTGAGTTTTTCCTAATCCTACACCGCTGTAAAAAAACACAGGATTAGTATAGTTATTGCCTGGATTCTGAGCTACTGCTATAGCTGTTCCTACGGCTAAATCGTTGTTATCGCCGCGCACATAAGTATCGAATGTTAAGTTTCTTTTTAAGTTGCTACTGCTATAATCTCTGCTGGGGATTACATATTTAATATTAGCCGGTGCCGTTGGCATATTCATCTGTTCAGCAATGGGTTTCTTACTGGAAGACGAAACGCTGGTAGCTGTAGATTCAGCTGTTAATTCGTTTTTTGTATCTTTTGCCGCTATACCAGAACTGAACTGAGCTAGAATAGCTTTGTTTTCCTCTTGTGTATTGGGCGTTTCTATGAATACAGAAGGAAGAGCACTGCTGTGTTTGGTTTCATTGCTGTTCATGCTGCTGCGAGGCACGAAACATACAGTAGCGTTAGGAATACCAGTATGCTCTACAATTAAACGATTTAAAAGTTCTTGGCGTTCAGGCTCAGAGAAACGGTTGATCACAAAAGGTGCCGCTTCAACCTGTAAACAATAGTTTTCGAAGGAAACAGGCTTTGCCTCAGTTAAAAAACTGCGCATAAAGCTGTCAATGTTATTGATACAGCCTGCCCAAACCTCTTTTAGATCCTGCTCAGTGAAAGAGACACGATCGTCGCCCATTATTCCTCCTTGATAAGCGTAAATTAACAACAAAAAAGAGCCCGCCTAATAATTAGAGCTGTTTGACAGTCAATTCCGGTAAAGTGCTTACAGCAGCGTTACCGTTTTTCCAGCATTCGGGCTTCAGTTTTGATTATCAGCGCTTAAACTGATATTGCGCTCATCGTATATATATTTTCCCCATGTGAAAAATAAGTTCTTATTTTAGACTGGCATCCCTGCCCAAAGAGAAAACGAAATTGAATTGCAAAATGTCGAAAACTCAATCGAATTTCTTTGCACTTTTAAACAAGGCCTGAATCATTTTTGTGCAAAACCTGTGCATATGCCTATAAATCAGCGAAATTTTAAATTGGTTTGCTGCTAAAATGACATTTTTTCCACAAGTTATGAACAGATTGCTCGAGTTAACAAATCGAACAGCTTAAAAATACATTTTCCAGCTGAGCTTGATATTGCGTACTTTTACAATTTTAAACTTTTTTTTGCACAAGTTTTCCACGTAAGTAAAAATTTTTAAATGTGAGGTGTGTATAAGGTGTGCAGAGCTGTTTATAAATATGTGCAAAAGTTGATAACTATATGTATTTGTCGCCAATACAAGGTCATTTAGTTGGGGATTGATTTTAGAAGAAATTAGATAGTTCGCTTATTCGCTTGTCAGCTAATTAAGGACCAAATGGCATTAGGCATTAAACCAGTCCCGTTAAGTTAGCGATTAGCTAACTTGCTAACTATCTGACTCTCCCTAAAGCTTCTTGTATACTTTAACAGCTACCGGAATTGACTAAAAAAAATACCTCAAGTAAAGTCGGATGGGAGAGGGAGAAGTCGCGAATGCGATAGATGGGGTGCCCAGGTCTGTTGGGGAATCGAGGTTTAGCTTGTGTTATGCTCTAGCTTATACGCAGGCATGAACGTGGCGATAATTATATATGAGCTAACATTGCTAATGTCGTTGAGCCTTAAGTTAACGGCATTAGGCATTAAACTAAGCGCTTACTAAATGATGTTATGTCTGATGTTATGTCAATAATATGTTAAATTTACTCAGGATTTAAAAAAATGTGCTTGCTAACAATTGTTATTTTCATGAGAAAATATTATTCTAACACTGGTACGCTGTGATACTTTTAGGAGGCACCAATGCAGGTTGAACGATCGAACTTATTTAGTCCCGTAACCCGGCTCGACGCGCAGAGCGCTCCTCAAGCCAATAAAGTTGAGTCGGAAGCTTCTCAGGTTATGCCAGAGGACAGCTGTGAGGTAGGCACCGCCAGCAAACCTGGTTTTAAAAAGATAACCTTTGAATTTGATGCACGGCAGGCACCTCAGCTGCAGAATGTAGGGCTGAAGGGTTCTTTCAATCCCGAAACCGGTATGCACGACGCCGATTGGAATAAAGGTCAGACTATCGCTATGCGCGATGATGGCAAAGGCGGCGATAAAGTGGCGGGCGACGGAGTTTATACCGCTACCGTAGAGCTTAAGGAAGGCCAGGGTCAGCAGTTCCAGTGGGGCGTAGTCGGCGACATCGTGGGCAACAAGGGAGACATCAAGAGTTCTCAGTGGTTAGTTATGAGCGATGTCAATCCCACTTTTAACTTAGGCGATTCCGATACTCAGACTTATGCGCCTATTTCCACCCACTTGTTTGGTGTGCATCGCAATGGAGATGACGGTATCAGCTTCCAGACCTGGGCTCCAGCTATTGGCCAAGGCGAATACAGCGATTACAAGCTTTGTGTTGATATTACCGATCCCGCTACTGGAAAAGTCATCGATTCTCTGCCCATGGAGAAAGATGCGCAGCACGGTACTTGGAAGCTGTCTAAAGAGAGTGGCTGGAAGGACCTGAAAGGCAAAACTTACCGCTATGCGGCCCGCAACTCCGAAGGCGAAATTCTGCGCAAAAAAGATGGTACTCCCGTAACTTACGGTGATCCCAATGCGCGTTACTTGCAGGGCGGTCAGCGCGGCTTAGAGCGCATTTTTGTGGACCCTGTGCTGGGCTTTGAAACCGGCTGGTACGATGATAGCGGCAAAGGCGGTCCCAATTACGCTGACAACCCGCAGTGGGGGCGTTTCACGGTAGATTCTCATCCCAATGCTGACAGTGTCAAGCTGGTATTGCGCGACGCTGATGGCCATCAGCTGACCAAAGCTGAGCTGCTGGATCGTCTCGGCGAGCCTAAAAAGATTTCTTACGATGAAGCTTCTGAAAAAGATAAACGCGATGTTGACGTATTGCGCAGCTGGAAGCTGGACAAAACTGAGCCTATCGACAAATACTCCTGGATGAACGGTATTCAGGAAGATGGCTCTATCGATATGACCCGCATTGAGAGCCCTGGAGCTGGCACAGCTTGGGTGACGGCGGTCAACAATTTCCCGCAGCTGGTCGGTTTGAGTTACGAATTCCAGGTCGTTGAGGATGGTCAGCTCGTGGGCGATGTCAACGGTGACGGCACTCTCTCCAATGCTGAGCGCGCTGCTACCCCGTTCAACGATCCTTACAGCAACGTAATTACTGAGAGACCCGGTTCCGCCCGTCAGTCTCTCATCCGTGAATCTTCATACGAATTCCGTTATGACGGTGTGCAGCGCAAGCAGACCGATCCCACCAAATTCGTTATTTATGAAGCTCACGTGGGTTCGTTTATGAGTTCCAAGGACAACTTGGTCCCCGCCACCTTCGAGGATATGATTGCCAACCTCGATTATCTGGAGAATTTAGGTGTCGATACTATTGAGACCCTGCCCATTCAGGAATTCGGCGCTAAGCGCGACTGGGGCTATACTCCCGACTATTATTATGCCGGTTCCGAAGCTTACGGTTTTGAAATGGACCGCCAGCAGGCTATCGATCTCAAACTCATTGAACCCGATGATCAGCCTGGTTCCAGTTCGGTATGGATCGCCGGTACGGACGCTCTGAAACTCTTCGTTGATGAAGCGCATAAACGCGGTTTCAACGTTCTAGCTGACGTGGTCTATAACCACACTTCAGGTAAACCCGACGCTGATGATCCTCTCGGCCGTATAGACGGTGATAACCGTTCTTTCTTCAACTGGTATGGCAACGGTGAATCTTATACTCCTTGGGGTGCCAAGCCTAACTATGCCGATCCCAATGTGAAAACGTTCTACTCCGACAACGCGGCTCAGCAGGTGACTGAATTTGGCTTTGACGGTATTCGCTTCGACTTTACCCAGGTGCTGCATGCCACCGGCTCTAAGCAGGAGCAGATCGAGGGTATGAATACCCTGCGCCAGATCAACCGTTCCGTTCAGTTCGTTAAACCGGGCGCTTATACGGTGGCTGAAGACTTCAGCGGCAACTGGCTGGTATCGGCTGATTTGGATCAGTCCGAATGGCAGGACGGCGTGGAGAAAAAAGGCATGGGCTTCAGCGGTGTCTGGAGTGACCGCTTCCACGACGATCTGTTGGAGATGGCTCAGGGTATCGGTTCGGCGGACCGCTTGATGGATGCCATGCTGCACCATCATGGTACTCCCAGCTGGAGTCACTCGGTGACCTATTCGGTCAGCCACGACGAAGTCGGCAATACCGGCAACTGGATTCACCGCGGCGCGGCGGGTTCTAAAGAAGACGAAGATGTCAAGAAGCCTTTCCCCAGAGCTATTTCTCGCACGGCTTCTTCCATTACCCTGTTAGGCCCTGGTGTGCCCATGCTCTTCCAAGGTGAAGAATTCTTGGCCAACAACGACTTCAAGCACGGTTTAACTTCTACTTGGGGCGCTGATATGGATTGGCTGACCTGGCCGGCTACTCCCGACAAGCTCGATCATTTCCAGGCTATGAGCAAAATGGATCGCTTCCAGTGCGAGCAGGAGCGCTCTATGCTCAGCCCGCAGGAGCAGAAGATGTTCGACAGCTATATGGCTATGAACCCTGAGCAGAAAGCTAAAGCTGAAGATATGGCCAATCAGACCGGACAGTTCGTGCTCAACCGCGATCTCATTTCGTTGCGCAACAGTTCCCCTGCCTTCTCGGCTAAGGGCAATATTTCGCGCATTCAGACCCACAACGATGATAAGGTTGTGGCCTTCAAACGCGACGGCGGCGGCAGCGATGATGAATTCATCGTGGTTTCCAACTTCGCCAATGTGGATCGCAACGGTTATCCCGTGGAGCTGCCTCCGGGCCAGTGGAAAGAGGTCTTCAATACCGATGGCCGCTGCTATGGCGGTTCGGGTAATGGCAATGGTGGAGCTACCTTTAATGGCGGCGCCAAGACCGGCATGAACTTGCCCAGCGGCGCTACAATTGTGCTGAAGAGAGTATAGAGACTTTTTAATAAAAAATCCCTCCCGAAGCTTACGCTCGGAAGGGATTTTTTATTTTTTGCAGAGGCTATATTAGTTTATTGCGATTTTTCCATCTGGGCCATACTTTTTTTCTCCTTTTAATATCTGCGGATATTGTTGGCACTTATAAATAAACAGCCATCGCTTTTGGCGGTGGCTGTTTATTTAATTAACCTAAATGAAGTTTATTGGCAATTAAATGAACGATTTTATAGTACTTAAGCCAACTGAGGCGCGTAGCCGTTAGCGGAAGTCAGACGCGTAGCTTCGGTGGTGATATCTTTGGCGGGTCCAAAGTGCAGATCGGTCATATCTTCCAGCTGGCTCATGGGCACCTGATAAACCGAGAAGCGCCCGGGATTAAAGCCGCCCTTGAACAAATCGCCGCTGCGGTCGAGAATGTCGGACTGCGAAAGTACGAAAGCGCACTGCTTGAGCTCACCGCTCTTTTCATCGTTCCAGACCACGACTTTCCAGAATTTTTCGGGGATCTGCGTACCTCCCTCCACTCGGCCGTGGTTGTCAAAACGGCGGTCGCTGTCGCTGAATACGGGGCCAGTCAAGACGGTCATCTTCTGACCCTGAGCGGAATCGAGCACGTGGTTTTCCAGCTCCAGCCATTCTTTCTGGTTCAAACCTTCGCACTGCATGGTGGCGTTGGTATATACGAAGGTGTCTAAGCTGCCCGCATTGGCGCTGCCGCCCCAGGCGGGATCCAAGCGGCGGACCATGTGGCCTTTGTCGAGGGTGTTGTTGGAATAGGCTTCGTTGCCCAGCTGATCTTCGCGGGGGATGCGGCCATCAATAACCCAGCTGCCGCTGCGGGGAATATCCTGGGACTGATGACCGTCAATATTGACAGCGGTGAAGAAGCACTGTTTGCGCTCTTTATTCTGCACGATGGAGAAGTGCGTGTAGTCGAGCACGATTTCGTCGGGCTTGCCGATCAAGTGAGAGGCTTTGTCTTTGATGGAGTCACCCAAAGTGGGAAGCGGATATTCCTTGCCCAAGAAGTCGGATTTATAGCCTTCGCGGCCGGGGAACATGGAAACTTCATCTCCGCCTACACGTCCGGGGCCTTGAGGGCCGCGGGGACCCTGAGGACCGCGGGGGCCTTGGTTCTGACCGCCTCTGTGTTTCTTCTTGGCCATGAACATCTCACCCATCTCGCGGAAAGACTTCTCTTTCTCTAACTCTTTGCTGTCATCGCGGACAAACGTATCTTTGCTGCTGCCCTGAAAACCTTCGGGACGCTCAACCTGAGATTCTGGGACCTGAAAACTGTATGATGGAACTGAAGAAACACCATTGATCATTTTTTACCAACACTCCATACCTATATATGTAAACTGCCTGAACGGTTCGTTGGATGAAGAGCTTCAAGCGCTATTTCATGCCAGGAGAAGCGATGGCGCTGAATGCTTTTCATACATTTTATAGGTAAGCTAATAATAGCACATTGGACCGCTTCACTTAATACCAAAATGTAAACATATTTAAAATTAAACAATTTGTTCGAGAATATTTCTTCGGCTTAGCCTCTAAATAGCGGAACTATCTGGCAAAAATGGCTTTTAGATGTTCGATAGCTACCCGTACCGCTTTTGCTGTGCTATTATGGGATAGTCTTTAATTAGCGGTTTTGGGCCGGCGGTTTTGAGGCAGCGAGTCAGAATCTACTTAAGGAAAACTCTTCAAGGGAAAATTTTGCGCCGTCGATGGTGAGTATGACTACGCTGGGGTATTGGCTATAGCGCGGTTCTGAGGCACTGCCGGGATTGACGTAGAGCACATCTCCTCCCCAATGCTGGCGGGCGCGGTGGGTATGGCCGTAAACTACGATTTTAGTGTCTGCCTCAAGCACTACATAATTAATATTGTGGATAACCTGGATTTGCACGTTTTCAAATTTAGCGGTTACCGCGGCGGGCAGCGTTCTAGCCCAGTAGCCGAAATCGCAGTTACCTCGGGCTATAGTGACGGGAGCGATCAGCTCTAACTCGTCGATTATGGAGGGACTGGTCAGATCGCCGGCGTGGACGATGTGCTGACAGTCTTGGAATATGCCTGCTATTTGGGGATTGAGGTAGTCGTGGGTGTCGGAGATGAGGCCTATTTTAATCATGCGGCATGTGTTCGCGGCAGGAATGGAGATTCTTGCCCTTTTGCCGTCATCGCTGTTTGTTCGCTGCTTCCGGCTGGCGATTAGCGCACAGGCTACCGCTTGCACCAGCTCCCGCGCCGACGCCCGCTTCTGTTCACCCAGACGCATCATTCGCGTAACCTGCTGTCCTTTTTCTGCTTATACTGTTGTCGATATTTACTTACCTATATACTGTTGTACGAAATAGAATACAGATAATAAAAGCTGTAAATAACTATCAATAGTTGACAATATTTAGGTTTGATTTTATCATAACGTAAAAAATGCAAACAATAAGAACTTTATAGGAGAGGAATTAACAACATGCCTGACAACAGAAGCCGCGCCGAGCGGTTAACAGACATTTTCAGCGATACCCAAGCGCAGTACAGCGACAACCCGGTTTTGGCTGAGGCCGTTAAAAACAGCTGCCGGGAGGCCAAGCTATATGAAGCCGACGCCTACCCCGCTTTAAGCGCGTCGCTGCGCAAGCCTCAGTGCGAGGTAGCCATAACCAAACTGAAAACCTTTGCCGCGGCCATGCGTCAGCATCAGCTGCACCCAAAGGCGCGGATAGCTGTTCTCAATTACGCTTCCGCTACCAATCCGGGCGGCGGAGTGACCAAGGGCAGCTTGGCGCAGGAAGAATGCCTGTGCCGCTGTTCTACCCTGTATCCAACCTTGAATTCTCAGCAGTTTTGGCAGAAATACTACAGCGTCAACCGCACTTCACACGATCCGCTGCATACCGATGCCTGCATTTATGCCCCCAACATTGTTGTGTTTAAAAGCGACGAGTTGTTTCCTGTTCTGCTTAAGCCCGAGGATTGGGTCACCCTCGATGTGATCAGCTGCGCAGCTCCTAATCTTAGGCCTAATCCCAACAATGCCTTTAATCCTGGGCAGTCTAAGAAAGCCAGTTTGACTTCTGAACAGCAGTATCGGCTGCATTTGCAGCGGGCCCGCCATATTTTAACCGTGTCGGCATCTTACAATGTGGATATTCTGATTTTAGGCGCTTTCGGATGCGGTGTCTTCCGCAACGACCCTTACGCCGTAGCGCGGGCGTATCGCGACGCTTTGAGAGAACTGCATTGCTATTTCAGCCGTGTTGAGTTTGCCATCTACTGCCGCGATAGCGAAATCGTCAACTTTAACGCTTTTAAACAAGTGCTGGCCGGGGAACGCTGAGTGTCAGATAATGGTAGATATTTATGATAATTTTATCTAACTGTTATAATGCAGCTACGGTGCTGCCATAGCGGTAGACGGTTGCCCTCTCGACGCGGAGGGCCTTTGACCCTCTGATTATTGGAACCCCGTAAGGGAATCTGACGAAAGGAGGGCTAAAGATATGCTGACCATTGAGAAATTATTGTCAATTTTAAGCTTCGGCTTAGCTTGTTTCGGTATCGGTTTAGCGTTAGGGTTAGCCCTCGCAAACTGAATCAATAAAAGCAAATGACCGTCCTCTCCCAAAGGTAACGGTCATTTGTGGCCTAAACTTAGGGCAGCCGTCTATCGGCAGCACTCTTTTATTATTATAACGCGGGTATATACGGCTGTCAAACAGCCAGCCTAGTAATTCGTTCGTTGCGGATCATTCAAAATAGTGCTAAAATAATAAACTGAGGTTTTTGCCTTGCAATCCGCGGGGACAGGGCCCTGAACCTTGCCGCTCGCGTAATTAGGATTATCCCATGAGTAATGAAGTAAATTCTACCCCCGAGGAAGCCGTTTCCACTTCCCCGCACGCCACCAATTTTATCCGCAATATCATCGAAGAGGATTTGGCCAGCGGTAAGCATACCACTGTGGTCACCCGTTTTCCGCCTGAACCCAACGGCTATCTGCATATAGGCCATGCCAAGGCCATCTGTCTGGATTTCGGTTTGGCTAAGGATTACGGGGGGCGCTGCCACCTGCGTATGGACGATACCAATCCAGAAAAAGAGGACAACGAGTATATCAATTCCATTCAGCAGGATGTTAAATGGCTGGGCTTCGATTGGGGCGAGAATATGTTCTTTGCTTCCAGCTATTTTGAACAGCTTTACCAATTTGCCGAAGAGCTCATCCGCAAGGGCAAAGCTTATGTTGACGATTCCAGCGCTGAGGAGATTCGCGCCGCCCGCGGCACCTTGACCGAGCCAGGCCAGGAAAGCCCTTACCGCAACCGTTCCGTAGAGGAAAATCTCGATCTCTTCCGCCGTATGCGCGCCGGAGAATTCGAAGATGGTTCCCGGGTGCTGCGCGCTAAAATCGATATGGCCCATCCCAATATCGTTATGCGCGATCCGACTCTGTACCGCATTCGCCGTAAAGCTCATGCCCGCACCGGCAATGCCTGGGTGATCTACCCTATGTACGATTTCACCCACTGCCTGTCCGATTCTATCGAAGGCATCACCCACTCCCTCTGCACTCTGGAGTTTGAAAACAACCGTCCCCTGTACGATTGGGTACTGGAACAGCTGGACCGTCCCTGCCGGCCGCGTCAGATCGAGTTTGCCCGTCTGAATTTGGAATCCACCATCGTCAGCAAGCGCAAACTGCTGCAGTTAGTACGCGACCATCACGTAAATGGCTGGGACGATCCGCGCATGCCAACCTTGGCGGGTATGCGCCGCCGCGGCTATACGCCGGAATCCATCCGTCTTTTCTGCGAGCGCATCGGCATCAGCAAAGCGGAAACTTGGATAGCTTGGTCGGAATTTGAAAAGGCTGTGCGCGACGATCTCAATCCTAAAGTTCCCCGGGTCATGGGTGTGCTGCGCCCCTTAAAAGTTATCATCGACAATTATCCCGAGGATAAGACTGAATATTTCGAGGCTCCTTACTTCCCCGACGATCCTCCGAAGATGGGAGAGCGTCAGGTGCCTTTCACCAAAGAGATTTATATCGAGCAGGATGATTTTATGGAGGAACCCATTCCCAAGTTCTTCCGCTTAGCTCCCGGTAAAGAAGTGCGCCTGCGCCGCGCCTATATCGTTAAATGCGTGGGCGTGGACAAAGATGAAAATGGTAACATCACCGCTGTGCACTGCACCTACGATCCCGAATCCCGCGGCGGCAATCCCGCCGATGGCCGCAAGATTAAAGGCACTCTGCATTGGGTCAGTGCTAAGGATTCCCTCAAAGCCGAAGTGCGTCTGTATGATCGCCTCTTCGCGGCAGAGCATCCCGCCTGCACCGAAGGAGTGGATTTTATTGACGAACTCAACCCCAACTCGCTAGAAGTTCTCAGCGAAGCCAGAGTAGAGGCCAGTATGGCCAATACCCAAGCCGGAGATCGCTTCCAGTTTGAACGTCAGGGCTACTTCATGGCCGATCAGGACAGTACGGCCGATCATCTGATCTTTAACCGTATCGTCACCTTGAAAGATACCTGGGCTAAGATCAACAAGAAGTAAATAAGCGCTAACCGCCGCAACAAGCGTATTTGACGGTTACGCTGTTTTGATATAAAAAAGCCCCCGCTGATAATTAAAGTATCGGGGGCTTTTATTATCTGATTGAATTAATCCCAATCGGTGAAAAATTCATTTACTATGTCTATGGGAGTAGCCTGTTGCGTGCTAACTGCCGTTTCGCTGACGGCTTTCGCTCTGGGCGCTGACATGGATGTCACTGCCACTTCTGTAGCTCTAAGGCCCGATTTTTCGGCATTGACCGCTGTTTCGCTGACGGCTTTCGCTCTGGGCGCTGACATGGATGTCACTGCCACTTCTGTAGCTCTAAGGCCCGATTTTTCGGCATTGACCGCCGTTTCTCCGAGTGCTTTCGCCCTGGGCGCTGACATGGATGTCACTGCCAGTTCTGTGGCTCTGAGGCCTGATTTTTCGACATTGACTGCCGTTTCTCCGAGGGCTTTCGCCCTGGGCACTGACATGGATGTCACTGCCAGCTCTGCGGGCCTGAATTCATCTTGGCTTTCGCTAAACATAGTCTCGCTGAGAGCTCGAGCTTTGGGCAGAGATACTGAGGTTTGCTCTAATTCTGTTGGTATCAAGGCAGAAATGCCCGGGTAGGCAGCTGTTTCCCTAACGGCCTTGGCTGCGGGCATGGATATGGCAGTTTGTTCCTGTAAAACAAAAGTAGTATCCAGCATATTGCGCTCAGAAGGTGTTAAGGCATTACGTCCGCTCTGGCGAGGGAAGCGGCGCTCGATCATGCGCTCAAAAGCATCGACGCACTGCGGATCGAAATAGGTACCGCGTCCGGCATTGATGATCTGCCTGGCCACTTGGGCGTCGATCCCGGATTTATCGGGTCTGGTGGACATGATGGCTTCGAAAGTGTCGGCAATAGCTAAGATGCGGGCCGCCAGAGGGATGTCGCGCATTTTCAAGCCATCGGGATAGCCTTTGCCGTCCCAGCGCTCGTGGTGGCCACGGATGGTGGGACATAAGTAGCGCAGGCTTTCGATGGGATAAATCATTTCTGCGCCGATGATGGGATGCAGTTTTAGTATCTCATACTCTTCATCGGTGAGCGGGGTAGTTTTGAATTTGATGCTGTCGGGAATCTGAGTCTCGCCGATGTTGTGCAGCATAGCCGCCTGGCGCATCTCTTTACTGCGCAGGAAGCCCGATAAATTGTCAATGCTGTCATCGTCTTGCTGGAACAGATAGATGCCCAATTCACCGATGTCTTTTAACATAGCGCCGCCCTGGAGTTCCCGGCTGAGCTGAGCATCGCCCTGAAGGCCCAGTTCTCCGGCCATATCCAGCGCGTAATTCAAAACATTGGTAGAGTTTTCATAGGTAGCTGGATCGGTAATGCGGAAGAGCAGCAAAGTTTCCGCCATCGCTTCGTCTTCGTTCATCTCCTCTAAGCGCTCTTTGTCGTAGAGGCGTTTCATCAAGTTGCGAATAGGCGTGAGCTCGCTGAAACGGGCAATAGTCTGCAAATTGGCCTGGCCATCCTGACCTTGCAGCTTGCTCAGCATTATGCGCAGAGCTTCGTTTTTGAGGTTGGCTTTCTGGGCTTTGTAAAGCTGGGCGCTGCTCTGAGCTCTGTTGGCCGCAGCGTTCTGATCTTGTTTGCCTTGGCCGCCTTTTTGCGAAGAGCGGGCGCTTTCGCTTTGCTCCTGAAGCGTTCTTTCCGCCTGTTCCTGCCCGCGCTGCTGTCCCTGCTGTCCTTGCTGCTGTCCGTTTTGTCCGCGGTTGTTTTTGCCGCTGATAGCTTGAGCGCTGGTAATTCCGTGGGTTGAGTAATTGCTCTTATAGCCGGAAATGCGGTTCTGCTGGCGGTTCTCTTCAGAGCCGGTTTTGCCCATCTGTCCCATGAGCGCTTCTTGCTGAATAGAACTGCTTATGCGCTGCTGATTGGAGCTAGAAGAGCTAGAACTCGACTTGGATTCAGAATGTAGCGTCAGCGACTTGGCTTCTTTCAGAACTTTATAGGCAGCTGTTTCCGTTTTTTGCCCGCTGAGACCGCTTTCTTTGAAGTTTTGGCTGTTGGCATTGGCCAACTCCTGAGAAAATACTGAGGTGTATTCCTGAGTGCTCATGCTGCCCACAGAACCGGTGAGCACCGTTTTAATGGCTGAGCTGGACTGATCCACGCTTTGGCGCGTTTTAGACATGTAGAGCACATCGAGGACGGGCTGGTAAGCGGGAATCTGCGAAGTAACCGGGCGCCCGCCTTCTGGTACGCCGCTGGCCAGGCGGGAGTCTAAATCGGTGAGCGCCAGAACGCCGGCAGCATAATCGCCATAGGGAACGTAACTGACTGAGATGTCGATGGCATTGGGAATGCTAACTGAAACAGGGGCCGCTGAATTTATATACTGATTTCCTGAACTGTCTAAACGGATTCTGGAACCATCAATGCCGTAAGTGTTGCCGCGCTGTCTAGAAGAGCTGACCTGGATAAAACCATCATCTTCGGCGGCATTTTGCCCGGTGCCCGTGAAGTCCGCTTTGGCTTTGGCATCGTTGCTGGGGCTTATGGGTTCCATAAGCACTGGTGAGGACAAACCTGCTGAAGAAGAGCTGCTGGAATTGAGCGAAGAATATGCCGACGCATTACCAGCAGTTTTGCTGAGTGAAGAAGCTGAGCTCGGCTCTGCATTTTTGAGAGCAGATGAAACAGAACCCGTGGCGCTGTCCGCAATGTCCTGACCTTTTATCAGGGTGGACTGCATCAGGTTTTTGGCTGTATCAGCTATAGCAGAACCCAGACGGCTGCCGAGTGAAGAGGTTTCGGGCTGAGCTGTGGCGCTGGCATTGGCAGTTTCTGCCTTGCCAGTGTCTGCTTTGCTGTCTATGCCGAGAAGCTTGGAGGCTATTCCCTTGATGGCCGTAACGGCTTTGCGGAAAGTGCTGCCCAAGGTGTTGCTTTCAGCGGAATCAGCAGTAGAAGACGCTGAGGCAATCGTATGATCTTGGCTGAAAGGGGAAGTGATCTTTTGCGTCAGTTTAGACCAGATACTGCCATTGCCGTCTGCGCTTTGAGTGCTATTGGCTTGATCGTGACCGGGGAGGTGCAGAGCGTCTGCTACGGTCTGCACGCCTTTAGATACCGCTTTGCCGAAGGAAGCAAACTTAGAAGAAATAGTATCGGCGATATGGGATAGACCAAATTTGCCGGATTCGCTGTGGCTCTGTATGGAAGCACCTTCTAGCGAATTGGTGCTTAGTGTGCCGACTGTAGAGGAACTGTCCTCTTTAGGTCCGATCCCAAAGGTTTGTATAGCGATATTCTTAATTGCTGAGGCGGCTTTGCGGAAAGTGTTGCCTAGAGCTGTCCCCACGCCTGAGAGCCAAGAACCGCTGTCAGAGGCTGCCGACGCTGTGCTCTCACCGTTCTGCTGTATGGATTGCAGGGAGATTTTCTGGGTGGTTTTGGCCCAAATGCTGCTGGCTTTGCCGTCTTTGGTCTGCGCACTGCTGGTCTTTTCGTAGTTGGGAAGATGCAGCACGCTAGCAACTTTTTGTACGCCTTTGGTTACCGCTTTTCCAATGGAGGAAACCGCAGAGGAAATGGCCCCCTTAGCGCTGGCAGTACTTGAAGTGCTTAAGACTGAGGTTTCGCCGTCATTTTGTACGGAAATCTTGCCATTAACCTGAGCGTTTGCCGTGCTGGCTGCAGCAGTTTTAGTTTCCTTTGCGCCCAGACCAAAGGTCTGCGCGGCGATGTTCTTCACAGCCGATGCCGCTTTGCGCACGGTATTAGCCAGGCCGGAAAGCGGTGAAGCGTTGTCAGTAGCTGATGTTGCGGCAACAGAAACCGACTGATCTTTGTTGCCCACTGCTTTAATCTTTTGCGTTACTTTAGACCAAATACCGCTTAAGATACCGTCTTTTTCGGTAGCTTTACTGTTGGCTTTGGCGTTTTCTGCTTGGGCAGTTTTTTGTCCGCTAGCTGTGGCGGCTGGTTTTTTACTGCTGACAGCTTTGCCGGGAAGCTTAAGGCTGGCGTCTCCAGACCAGGTGGCGTCACCTTTTTCTCCCTCACCGCTTATAGCCATCTTAACCTGCTTAGCCCCATTTTCAGGGGTGGCAGAGCGTTTCTGCTGTTTGGCCTGCCCAGAAGCCTTTTCATCGGCGGCATTGGCGGAAGCGAAACCGTAAATTTCTTTGACCGCTCCGCGGCTATCTCTGCGGCCCATGACGCTGGTCACCATCTGGTTGCGGTTTAGCTCTTCGTTTAAAAGAACGGGCTTAGAAGCTGAGGTATCTTTAGAAACAGTTCCGGTAGCTTTGCCCTGCTCGCTGGAAGCCCTGAGCGTTTTGGCAGCGCTGGTACCAGTGCGTTTATTTTCCAGTTTTTCCTGAGGAGTTCTGATGCCCGCAGCTTGGGCGGCTTGCATCTGTTTATCGGCTTGAGCGGTCGAAGGAGCGGAAATGTCTGTGGCGGCTTTTAACTGAACTTGCTGAGCTAACTGTTCCTTAGTGGCTGTACCGCTGGCCTGCTGAGCGGCAGCTCCGCCTAAAGCAGCTTTTTGCTGCTGGCTAGAACCCATAACCATGGGCTTGCCGTCAACGGTTAAAGAGCGCAGAGTAAGCCCAACAAAGCCGTCGCTGTCCGCTGTGGCTGTGGCTGCCGCTGCCGAAGCAGGAGTTTCAGCGGCTGAACTGCCGCCTTTTGCGCCAGCAGCTGTTTTAGAGGAAGTCTCTCCGCTGGACGCATTCTGTTTTTGCAGCTGTTCGAGTACGCTGGAATTGATGCGGGCCGCTGTCTGATCGAAACTGGAGTTGATCTCTTTTTTGGCCTGAGCCAGCATCTCATACAGCTCGCGGTTATCGCCTTCACCGTTGATCTCGATAATCTGTTCCTTGTTCTGAGCGCGGCTTCCCGCAAAGACATTATCAGTTCCCGAGGCTGCTTTAGCTGCACCTGCGCCAGCGGCTGCTTTATCGCCAGCAGGCGCGGCAGCGCCGCTGTTTTTAGCGGAAGATAAAGCCTCTGACTTAAAGCTGCCATCGGCTTTAAGACCCTGAAGCTGGGCGGTAAAGCGGCTGTCCGCTTGTTTGCTGGCATTTTCTATGGTCTTGTTTGGAGTGGTGCTGGCAGCTACGCTCTGAGCTACGCCGGTGCGCATAACTTTGGGGGCTGCTGCTGTGCTGTCAGCCTTAATAGAAGCTTCCTGACGCAATTGCAGTGAAGCTTTATCGATGCCGTCATGAGTAGGAGCTTTCTGGGAGGCTGCTGGTGAAGCGGGCGCTGGATTGCCATTTTTGCTGGCTACAGCTGCGTTTGTCGGCTGAGAGTCGCTTGGGACTGGGGCCGCTGGAGTGGAAATCGCCGCTGAAGGTTCTGCTGTAGCCGCTGTGCTGAAACCGCTGACAGGCGCTATATTTTGGGCTGAGCCAGTTCCGGCGGAAACTGACGATACGCTTGAAGTAAGCGGTGCTGCTGTTTCTTTGGCAGCGGCATTGGGCGCTTTTAATTCAAAGCTGTTGGAGAAAGCTTTGAGGTCTTCAAACTGCTGCAGCGGTGCCTGGGCTGGAGTTTGAGCTTGGGCCTGGGGCTGTGTCTGCGCTGTTGGGGCTTTGGCCTGCTGGGCCTGCGCTTGGGCCTGGGGCTGTGTCTGCGCTGCTGGGGCTTTGGCCTGCTGAGCCTGCGCTTGAGCCTGGGGCTGCGTTTGCGCTGCTGGGGCTTTAGCCTGCTGGGCCTGAGTCGCGGGGGCCTTGGCCTGCTGGGCCAGGACTTGTAGCTGTTTTAGAGTGGTGTCTTTGGCCAGCTGAGCCTGGGCTGGGCTTTGCTGTTGTCTGGCTACTGGTTCTTTGCTCTGCTGAGCCTGTTCAGGGGCGGGTTTGGCCGCGGGTGCTTTAGCTTGCTGAATTTGCGCCTGAAGCTGCTGCAGATTGATCTCTTTAGGCTGCTGTGCCTGGGGCTGGGTCTGCACTGCGGGCGTTTTAGCCTGCTGAGCCAAGACCTGCAGCTGTTTTAGGGTGGTGTCTTTGGCCAGTTGGGCTTGGTTTTGGGGCTGACTGGCTGTTCCCTCTTTGGCCTGCTGGGCCTGGGCTTGGGGCTGATTGGCTGTTCCCTCTTT
>JAUNIO010000057.1 GCA_030535355.1 bacterium
AACACCTGTTCCTGATCCCACAAAAGCGCCCACACCTTCTCCGGAACCCACCCCCACTCCGACTCCTGAGCCGACTCCCGAACCTATAGTCATTGAGAGCGACAACGTCTGCACCGTTACGGTAACCTCTTCGGTGGTCACCGAGCTGACTCTGAGCAGTTACTCTGCTAACGTTGTTCAGGGTGCTAACGTGAACCTGCGTGCCTTCGCTAAGTTTGAAGGCAGCGACGAGCTAGTCGATGTCACCAAGCAGGCGACATGGAACTCTAATAACTCTAATGTGGCTTACTTCATCAGACGCTACACCGATGAGGGCGAGGCTATCTTTACGGTCCGCAATGCTGGCAATGTCCAACTATATGCGACCTATGGTAACCAGTCCAGCTCTCGCTGTTACGTGAGTTCGGAGACGAGGATATACTCCTTAGAGATAGAGCCCTTATCGATGCAAGAAATGTACACCGACGATGCGCCCGTTCAGCTGAAGGTGTATGGTATTACCGGTTCTGGCAGCAAGATCGACCTGACTCAAAAAGCTGGCTGGTCGGCCTATCCGTCACAGATAGTAACCTTGAACAAAGGCCTTATGAGTGTGGATAAGCGCTGTCGGCAGACTGAAAACAACATAACCATTACCGCTCAATATACTCAGGGCGATAATCCCGTCGTAAAGACCAGTATGCCTTTGCGGCAGATGATTTACGATCCCATTCTCAGAGTAACCGTGTTGAGTGAAAACCAGCTGGCCGAAGATGATGTCGATGTTGGGGCTACTCTCGGTATGGTCGCTCAGGCTGTACGCGCCAGCGGTGTTGACTTCAACTTGGAAGGCGCTCAGTGGAGCAGCAGCTCTACCGGTGTGGCTACTGTGGATGACGACGGACAAGTTAAGGGTAAAACTGTCGGTTCGACCGATATTAACGTGACTTATCCTTATCTGCATACCGATGCTACCGGTTTTGATGGTATAACCAAGGCTAAGGTTAATGTAGTGTCCAATGATATTCTGGACCTGAGACTCTCAGCTACCAATGTGAACATAGGTGCCGGCGGTACTTACGCTATCTACGGTATAGGTACTTATGCCGGAGGTGCGGAGAAGGATGTGAAGGCAACCTTCAGCAGTGCGAATAACAATATTGCTACGGTCAATGCTGATAGCGGTATCATTACTGGTGCCAACGTGAGCACAACGCAAACGACGACTATCACCGGTACCTATATGGGTAAGAGCGCTACTTGCAGCGTGACGGTTAAGCCGGCTGCGCAGTATCTCGGTGACGATCATTACGATCACGGCAGTATCTCTCCGATCCCGCTCCTAGCTTACGGTCAGAGCTTTACTCCGAAGGTTTACTTCACCGATGATACTGGCGCTGACAAAACCGTCCCGTCATCACAGGCTTCGGCGTATAGCTTCGTGTGGAAGTCCTCCGACGACAGTGTCTTAACCTGCAATGCGACAACCGGTGTCTGTACAGCTAAGTCGAAGGCTGGTATAGCGAAGGTGACCCTGCGTTATCCTTCTCTCGTACCCGATTTCGTAGGAGAAGACGGTTTTTATGACGAGTGCATTACCTACGTGACGGTGGTTAACACCAACGCGGCTTTGAGTAAGGCTAACGGTGACTACTATCGAGTTGAGCCTCGCTATGCGACCATGAAGGCCGGTTCTGCGGGCGTGCCGCTGAAGATCTTCGCTCACTACGCTAACGGCTGGGAGAAAGACGTGACCTCTGCTGTGAGCAGCGCAGTTGCCTGGTGGATTACCGGAGACTATCACGGCAGCATGAGCGGCAACACTTATAGGTGCTCCAAGGAAGGAGCTGACTCGGTGCAGAAACGCAGCTTCTCTTATTGGACGAAGAAAGATGACATGCTGACTTCGGAAATCAATACGGAAACTGTCGGTTTCAATAAGCTGATCCTGACTGTTAACGGCAGCACCAGCTCGGCGAATCTGGATCCCGGAATGGAATACAGAATCGAAACCAGCAATAACGCTCAGGTACAGCTGACCGTAGATGATCCTACGATAGCCAGCGTCTATCGCGTCGATGATGATGACCCCATCACCTATATCTTAGCTCTGCGTCCCGGGGCTACGGTTCTGCGCGCTAGGGCTTACGACGGTACTGTTTCGACGAACATGCCGGTCATCGTGAGCAATACTTCGAACGAATCGCAGCAGATTGAGTTTATCTCAATTGATGCGGAGGCTGAGGAATATCTCAGCGTTGGCGCTTCGCGTTCATACTCCATCTCTTACGATGACAATGGTGTCGTTAAAAGCATGAACCCGCGGGTAATGGAGTGGCACACCAGCGATCCTGCGTATGTGACCGTCGATAATCAGGGTCTTGTCACCGCTAAAAAGGCTACCGGCAATAGGGAAGTCTATGTCTGGTGCGTCTTCAAGGGAGCTCCTTATTTAGGTACATTGCTCGACAATGGTGATGGTTCGTTCTATCAGACTTTCTGGTCTGAACACGATATTCACGTGTATAGCCACGTGTTTAGAGTGTTTGTCCAATAATGCTGATGGCCGTAAAGCATTGTCCCGGGAGAGTAATCTCCTGGGGCAGTGCGGCGGAAGAGCGTTACTGCACCGACTAAACTAACTACAATAAAAATCCCCGCAGCTGTTCAATAACTGCGGGGATTTTTATTGGCCGCCAGCTTGTCCCCAGAGCCGCGGCTGCGTTTTCTCCACGCGTAGCTCTACGCGGTCCTGGCGCCCACAAAAAAACGCCAAACCTAGGTTTGGCGTTTATACTTTAGCGGTTTGCGCTCAGCTGCGCTTTAGCGCTCATTCTGCGCTTACAGATGTTTTTGCAGACCGTTTAAGCCATTACAGATTGTTCTAAGCCATTAGATAGCTGTACTGATTCTTGAGAGTGGCTATCAGCTTCTCGAAGAAAGCGCTGATTTGCCCTTGTCCCAGTTCAATGCTCAGCACGCCGTTGACAGGCTCAGGACTGTTGGGGCCTAAGCACTGCGCCAGCATTGCCGGAGCGGGGCGCACCTTGAAGTGGGTCTCATTCACGGCGAAGAAGCCGGGCTGCACGCTCTCAGCGAACTCTTTTTCGGTAGAGAATAGGGTGAACTTTTCCTTGTACGGAGCGCTGTCGTAGGGACAGAAGACCGCGCAGTTGCCGCACTCGTTGCAGAGGGCATCGAGGTGCAGGATGAGCGGCATCTTTTCTCCTGCGATATAGATGGGAGCGTAGGCGCGGTTGGGGCAGGCCTGAACGCAGTGCTCGCAGACCGTGGAGCATTCCAGGCAGCGCTGTCCTTCATGGCGGGCGTTGTGATAAGGGGTCAGCAGCCCGCGCTTATAGGCCTGTTCTCCCTGCTTATGCGAGCCATAATCTTCGTCTAGGACGGGAATGGCGTATTTGTAAGCGCCTACGATAGCGTCAGCCGCCTTTTGGGCATCGGCGATGGCCTCTACGATAGTGGCTGGCCCGCGCTGGGCGTCGCCGATCACGAACACTCCGGGCACCGAACTTTCCAAGGTCTGAGGATCGACCACGGCTTGGCCGCGCTCATCGATCTGCAGGCCTTGGGCGGCAAAGAACTGGCCGTCCACCTTTTCTCCTACGGCGGCCACCAGCCAGTCGCAGGGAATGAGCACCTCTTCTTGAGTCTCTACGGGAGCGCGGCGCCCGCTGGCATCGGGAGCGCCTAAGATCATGCGGCGGCAGTGCAGCTGCCCGCCGCGCAGCGCTTTAGGCGCTAAAAGCTCGCAAAATTCCACGCCGTCTTGGAGAGCCAGCGCCAGCTCTTCTTCGTCGGCCGGCATGAAGCGTTTGGTGCGGCGATAGACTAGGCTTACTTTTTTAACGCCGGGCAGGCGTTTAGCCGCCCGGGCCGCATCCATAGCGGTGTTGCCGCCGCCGATAACTACCGCGTTTTCTCCGGGTACTGCGAAGCTGCCCTCCTTGGCCTGACGCAGGAACTCGATGACGTTGAGGGCCTGGCCTTCCTCTAGGCTGATCTGTCCCAGCTTTTGGGCACCTACGGCGTAAACAATATGTGTATAACCCTGCGCCTTAAGTTCGCTGAGGCTGGGAGCGGCTGTATTGGTTTTAACTTCTGCGCCCAGAGCCGTTACTAGCGCAGCGTCGCGCTTAATGGCGCACTGACCAATGCGGAATTCGGGAATGACCTGGCGGGGAATGCCGCCCAGTTCTTTTCCCTTTTCGAAAAGGGTCACTTTAGCGCCGCCGCGGGTTAGGAAGTAAGCCGCAGCCATACCGGCCGGGCCGCCGCCGACTACGGCCACTCGGGAACCGCAGGGAGCTGCCGCTGGGGGCAGGTGTTCCATCAGCTCATCGAAAGCCTGCATGGCCGCTTCCAGTTTAACCTGGCGGATATAGACGGGGCTATCGTAGAAATTGCGGGTGCATTTGTCCATGCAGCGATGAGCGCAGATAGTGCCGGTCATGAAGGGCAGGGGATTTTTAGCCGTGATTAGCTGCAGAGCTTCCAAATAGCGTTTTTGTCCGACCAGCTGCACATACTGGGGAATATCCTGATTGATGGGGCAGCCGTGATTGCAGGGAGCTGTAAAGCAATTTCTGACGGGAACCTTCTCTTTGATTTTGCGGGAAGGCAGAGGCTTAATCGCTTTTTGATGGTGAGGATCGTGTTTGGAGCAGGCGCAGATATATTGGATTTTTTCTACGGCTATGCCCTCAAAAGCGCGGAAGGGCACTTTTTCGATAGCTTTGGCGATAGGATTAAGGCGCTGATAGCCGCCTGGTTTGAGAATAGTGGTCGCCAAAGTAATGGGCCAAATGCCAGCTTCAAACAGAGGTACGATGTTGCACTGATCGGCTCCGCCGGAGTACGAAATGCGCAGCTGGCCGTCAAATTCTTCGGCCAAACGCTTGGCTAACTCTACGGTAAGCAGGTACAGGGAGCGCCCGCTCATGTACATCTCGCTGCCGGGCAGTTCCTGGGCGGCTATATCGACCGGGAATGTGTTGGTCAGCTTTAAGCCAAATTCCACATTATGCTGAGCAGCTAAGCGGCGCAGGCGCTTAAACATGGGAATGGCGTCGCTGTACTGCAGGTCTTCTAGGAAGTGGTGATCGTCGAAGACGATGTAATCGAAGCCGGCCCGATCCAAAATGCGCCGGGCGGTTTCGTAGCCCAGCAGGGTGGGATTGCACTTGACAAAGGTGTTCAGCTTTTTGACCTCAATGAGATAGGTAGCGATGCGCTCGATCTCCTGAGGCGGGCAGCCATGCAGGGTGGAAAGGGTGATGGAATTGCAGACGTGGGGATCGATGGCGTTAATAAAATCAGCATCGATTACCCGATCCATGATCTTTTGGCCAGCGATGTTAGCCAAAGCCCAGTCGCGGCATTCTTTCCAGATCGGAGTGTCTGCGGCGTTTTTCAGACCTTCGATGAAATTGTCGATCTTGGGGGAACTGATTCCCGCATAGTCATAACCGACGCTCATGTTAAAGACGAAATTGCTGGGGTTGCCGAGATTATATCCTTGGGCCAGCAATTTAATCAGCCACCAGGCTTTAACGTATTCGGCAAAAGCTTCTTCAACGCGCAATTCGGTGGACCACTCGACATTGTAACATTCGTCCTGGGCCAAAATGCAGGGCTTGCTCACCGGCAAATCTTCTCCGTCCAGAGTCTGCACGGTTTTCAGTTCAAAAAAACGGCTGCCGGTAAGGTAAGCGGATACCAAATTCTGGGCCAGCTGAGTGTTGGGGCCGGCGGCGGGACCGAAGGGAGTCTCAATTTGCGAGCCAAAAATGGGCAGGCTATGGGCGGGGCTGCGATAAAAGCTGGCGCTCTCGATAGCGAATATCGAATGGTGCTCGCGCATCTCTGCGGTGATCCACTGGAAAAGGCGGCCAAAGGAAATAGGGGTCATGCGGTCTGACATGTGGGCTGAATACTCCTTATTTGTTCAAAAAGCAAAAGGCCTCGGGAGGAGAATTATATGATTGGCAACTTCTAGCCTCCCGATGCCGAAGTTGTTGGGCTAGCGGTTGATAGCTTCCCAAAGTTTGGCCGCGCTCTGACGGCAGGCCTGCATAATAGCGGCTTCGTCGGCAACTACAATTTGCCGATCGCGCATCAGCACTTTGCCGTTGCAGATAGTATCGGTGACGGAACGGCCCTGGAAACCGAAGGCAATGTGAGAATTGCAGTTATCACCGTTCATAGGGGTCAGAGGATCGTAGTCGCAGACGATGATATCGGCGTAAGCGTTGGGCTCGAGAATGCCCAGAGGATGCTGGGTGAAGAAACGGCCGGCGATTTGGCGGTTGCCTTCGAAGAGCATAGCCGGTATCTCGGCGTAGCCGACGCGGGGGTCCTGCAGAACGTGGCGGTGGATGATGCCGCCGACCTTATAGCTTTCGAACATGTCGTTGGTGTAACCGTCGGTGCCTAAACCCAAATTTAAGCCTTTGGCGAACATTTTGATAACCTGGCCGCAGCCGACCGCATTGTTCATGTTGGATTCGGGATTGTGCACTACCATGGAGTCGCTTTCCTTGAGCAGGTCCATCTCGTGTTCGTCAATGTGCACGCAGTGAACCGCCAGGGTATGGGGACCGAGAATCCCAAGATCGTGGAAACGCTCAATAATGCGCTGGCCATGTTCTTTTTGGCACAGCTCCACATCGGCTGGGCCTTCAGCGCAGTGGACGTGGAAGCCGGTACCGGCGGGCATAGCCTCCAGACATTCCTTCAAGGTCTTGTCGCTGACCGTGAAAGAAGCGTGCAGGCCCATCATGCCGTGTACCATGTCGTTTTTGCCGTCGTTGTAAGCTTTGATAAAGCGGGCGTTTTCTTCAATGCTTTGGCGGCGTTTGCTCTCTCCGTCGCGGTCGGAAACTTCGTAGCAGAAGCAGGCGCGCAGGCCCATTTCCCGGGCGGGTTTGCTGATAGCATCTAAACTGCCGGGAATATCGAAAAAGCTGGCGTGGTGATCAAAGGTAGTAGTTACGCCGTTTTTGATGCTGTCAATAAAGACCGCATAAGCAGACAATTCGTTGTTTTCTTGGGTCAGACAGCGGTCCATTCTCCACCACAGCCCTTCGAGCACTTCCATAAAATTGGCGGCGCTGTAGCCTTTGATGGCCATGCCGCGGGCGAAAGCGCTGTAAATATGGTTGTGCGGGTTGATAAGCCCGGGCATAATTACGCCGCCGTGAGCGTCGAGAAACTCTGTGCCGGGATATTTGGCGCGCATCTCTGCGCAAGGACCTATTTCTTTGATAAGGCTGCCTTCGATAACGATGGCGCCATTTTCGATAAACTCGTTACCTTTGCGGGTAATAATATTGCCGTTTCCAACGATCAACATACTGCACTCCTGCGTTAAAAATAGTGGAAGACACACCCGCTATAATTTGTTAAAATAGCTTTAAAGCCTGCCTTTATTAGCTGAAGGCCCTGCCGTTTCAGCGAGGAGCTGTCCTGGCTATTGCCGCAGGTCATAGGACAGGGGACAGCTGTCCTATGGGCAATGAAACCGCATGAGAATAAGAATAAATGTTGAGCTGTCTCCGGCGCGATGCCGCTGCCTGCTGACTGAGGATAATTTTTGATGTCTGCTAAAATTCTGCCGTCTGTGAATAGGCATTTATCTTGGCTAACGGGAGTGCTCGAACCGCAGGAAGCGTATTGGTTTTATAGCTTAGCGTTTCTGGGCCTGCTGATCCGCTTGCTGGCATCGTGGCTGCAGCCAGCTTTTGTCGATGAAGCTGCCGTTTATTACGCTACTAAAGCCGGCTGGGATGCCCTAACAGAACTATTTAAATTTGAAAATCATCCTCCCACATACAACATTCTGATGTACCCGCTCATCAGCTTATCTGACAGTATTTTCGTGCTACGCTTGCCCGCAGTTGGCTTATATTTGCTGACCTTGGGAGCAGCTTACCAGATCTGCCGCCGCTGTTTTGCCATTCCCGCAGCTTTGTCGCTGGCGGCGTTTGGAGCCTTAAGCTATAGCGTATGGCTTACAGAAGCGCAGCTGCGCTCCTACGGGCCCCTAATGTGTCTGATAACTTGGTTTTGGCTGGGAATTGCCGATATTTGCGAGCATAAACCTCCCTATCAGCGCATGTTTCCCGACTGCCCCAGCCGGGGCTGGATGCTGTTGGCTTTGACAGTTTTGGGGGCTGATTCGCTGCACCTTTTAGGAATTATGATCACCGGAAGCTGTCTTGCGGTAATGTGGCGCATCAAGGGGAGAGAAAGCCGTTTGGCCTTAATCTGCGTCATCGGCGGAGCTTTGCCCGTAATTGTTTGGTATGCCTGGATGCAGCTGCACAGGCACGACTTTAATGCGCTGTCCTGGCAGGGAATTTCCTGGCAGACTCTTTTAGCTATACCGCTCAGCGTTTTGAACTTTTCGACCAGTGACAGCATTTTGCATTGCTGGCGGTACAGCCAGGAATTGGCGCGCTATTCTTCTGCGGTGAGCCTGGGCTGGCTGGCCGGTAATGCTGCGCTGTGGGCGATGATAGGATGGGGCTGGCGGATGCTGCGCCGCCGGATGCAGCTATGGGCAGATATGCTGGCTTTGAGCGCTATTCTGCCGATCGCGGCTTTAGCTGTGTCTGGCAGTTTGGGACTGCCTGGTTTGCAGACGCGCTATGCGGCTGTGACCTGGCTGCCCCTGACGATTATGCTGGCGGAAATATGGCGGAACGCTAGGTGGGGAAAAATCGCGGCAGGACTACTTCTGGGATGGTCGGCCCTCCTGGCTATAGCATTTCCCTTAGCGCCTATTTTATGGAATCAATACTGGCAAAGCAGCCTGGACTATATTGAGGCGAACCGCCGACAGGGAGACTTGATATTCGTCTATGTTCCTTACGCAGGTTTTTCGTTTGTCTGGGCTTATGATGGAGAGCATGCCTACTTCGAATTTGGCGAGCATTTTTATAGAGTAAAGCAAACTCTGACGGATGGCAAATTGCCAGTGTTTCTGCTGAGCCAAAACCTTGATTATCAGCCCAGCCGAGAAGAGTTAGCGAATTTGGCGCACAAACGGGTATTTCTGATTCTGAACCAAGCTGATAGGACGGGGCCACCCCGCTGGCTTTTTGAACGCTACCGCATGGCCGGCCATTTTGGGCATCGCAGCTTAAAATATTGGGCTGATACAGAAGTTATTCTTTTAGAGTGGAAACAGTAATTCTCTCCCTTTCTCTTATCATTGAGGGGGAGTCAGATAGTTCGCAGGCTAGCTGATCGCTAACTAAACGGCATAACTTTTAGGGGGTAGATAGTTTGTGGTTAGCTGATCGCTAATTAACGGTGTTGAGGCTATAGTATTGCTAAATGCTGCCAAGAGGATCGCTATGGAAACGCTGAATTAGTCAGCGTTTCCATAAATGATAATGAAAAAAGAGGGAATTTTTTTGAATATCGTTGAATCATATATATTTGCGTCTGTATGATGACGGTAAGAGATTATTTGATGTCAAGTTAGGGAGGAAATATAGATGAGCAGCTCCGTCGCCGATGACAAACCGGGAAAGGTTGTCGTCTCCGGGTCGATGTGTTTCGACCTGATTATGAAATATGACGGTCTTTACCAGGAGCATTTTCTTCCTGAGCACTTGGACAACATCAATTTGTCGTTTTTAGTCAACAACGCCCGCAAGGAACGCGGCGGCTGTTCAGGCAATATTGGCTATTCTATGGCTTTGCTGGGTGAGCATCCCCGTTTAGTCGCCAGTGTCGGTCCCGATTTTGAAAGTTACGGGGCTTTTCTGCGGCAGATAGGCGTGGATACTGACTATATTAAGGTCTTTGCGGATGAAATGACAGCAACCTGCACGATCAGCAGCGACCGCGCCAACCGGCAGATCACGTTCGTCTGCACGGCGGCGATGAGCCGCGCCCGCGAGCTGGATTTGCGCCGTGCTTTTACCGAGCACACCCGCTATGTGATGATCTCTCCTGACGATCCTCTAGCCATGAATCAGAACTGCGAAGCGGCGCGCCAGTGCAAAATTCCCTTTATCTATGACCCTTCATTTCAGGTGATAGCTTTTGACGGTGAGCAGCTGCTGCGCGATGCCAGCGGAGCTTATATGCTGCTGGTCAACGATTATGAGTTTGAACTGTTCCTCAAAAAAACCGGTTTAGATTTAGACGGGCTGCGCCGGCATGTGAATACTGTTGTAGTTACCTGCGGAGAAAAGGGCAGCATCGTGCATACGCAGCAAGAAACTTTGCAAATTGCTCCTATACGGGTAGCTCAAGTAGCTGAACCGACCGGTGCCGGCGATGCCTTTAGAGGCGGTCTGCTGTTTGGGCTGGTAAAGGGATGTGATGTCCGCGAAAGCGCTCAAATCGGCAGCGTTTGCGGGGCTTATGCGGTGGAATGTGTCGGCACGCAGAATTATCACTACACGCCTGAAGAATTCTGCCAGCGCTATAAGGAACATTTCGAAAAAGATATAAGCCGTCTCTTTGCCTGATATTTATACCTCAAAACTTTTAAGTCAGCGTCAAACTTAGTTTTGGCGCTGACAATCAACTGATGAATATGCTTTAACATTGGCACTACATGGCTCCCACCCTAAAGAATGGGCGGGGGAGATGCCGCGGCTGCGACAGAGGGGGTGCCCAAAGCGGTTGGGAGAATCGAATCTTAACTTGACCGTTAAATTATCTATAAAGCCAACATTAACGCTTTGCATAACTCAGCAAAAGCATATTTGACTGATGCGCTTTAAATTTATAGGGAGGACGCGTTCGCGGGTAGGGTATGAGTTTTTCCACGTTAGAGCAGATTATGGGCCAAGTGCAGATGCGCAACTTGGGCGAGCGCGAATTCCATCAGGCGGTAAGGGAAGTTTTTGCCAACGTTCTGCCGCTGGTGGAAGCTAATCCTGTGTATCGCCAAATGAAAATCTTGGAGCGTTTGGTGGAACCCGAACGCGTGATTATGTTTCGCGTTCCCTGGATCGATGATCAGGGCAATGTGCAGATCAACCGCGGTTTTCGCGTAGAGATGAACAGCGCTATCGGCCCATTCCAAGGGGGCATCCGCTTTCATCCCAGCGTCAGTTTAAGCATTATGAAATTCCTCGCTTTTGAGCAGGTGTTTCAGAATTCTTTGACCGGATTGCCTTTGGGAGGCGCTAAGGGTGGAGCTGACTTCGATCCTAAGGGAAAATCCGAATTCGAGATTATGCGCTTCTGCCAATCGTTTATGAATGAGCTGTATCGGTATATCGGTACAGATATGGACATTATTATCAGTGGGGTCGGCGTTCGCGCCAGAGAAATTGGATTTCTCTTTGGTGCTTATAAAAAGTTATCGGGCATGTACGCTGGCGGAGCGGTGGCTGGCAAGGGCGAGCAGTGGGGCGGTTCCCAGCTGCGGGCAGAGGCTGGCGGTTTTGGAGCTATTTTTTTCTTAGAGAATATGCTGGCTACTATCGAACGCCAGCTTGAAGGGCTGAAAATGTGCATATCCGGGGCTGGCAATGTGGCCCTCTATGCCGCTCAGAAGGCGGTCGAGCAGGGCGCTAAGGTGCTTACCGTTTCCGATACTGGCGGCTTGCTTTACGCTTCGGAGGGCTTTTCTTTAGAACAGATAGAAGCGGTGAAGAGAACGAAAAAACGCTATCGCGGCAATCTCAAAGATATTTGCGGAGAATACGCGGATTTGCAGTATTTTGCGGGCAGAACGCCCTGGCATATTCCCTGTGACGTAGCCTTGCCTGCGGCAACTCAGAACGAGCTGTACGCGGAAGATGCCGAAAATCTCATCAAAAATGGGGTTAAAGTTGTGGCAGAAGCGGCGGATATGCCCTGTACTCCCAGTGCGCTCAGCGCTTTTCAGGAGAATGGCGTCTTGATAGCTCCGGCTAAAGCTGTTAATGCTGGCGGGGTAATTTTGGCAGGTTTGGAAACCGCCCAGAACGCTTCGCATCAGCTGTGGACCCGGGCTGAAGTAGAATCCCGGCTCCGCCGGGCTGTAGCCGATATCCATGCTTCATGTGTGCGCTATGGAAGCGATGGCAGCGGCCCTGTCAATTACATTAAGGGCGCTAATGTCGCCGGGTTTGTGCGCGTGGCTGAGGCTATGGTGGACCAAGGGGTGATCTAGGCGTCTCTGGCATACTTGAGAGCGATTAAGTCTGGACTGCGGTTAGTTTAGCTGCCGGCGGCCTAATGGCATGGCCTAGGGAGCGCCTAGGGAACGGGATGAGATTAATAAAATGGCCAAAGCGAACTTAAATACAATTCAGGACCACTTCGCGCCGGCCTATCAGCGCTATCACAATTTATGCTCTCACCGCATACATCAGATTCTGCTGGTCGCTTCGGATTACGATGCTTTTGCTATCGCCGAAGATGGTATGCTAGGGGCGCGTTTGTTTTTAGACAGCTCGGAGTTTTATCAGGTCAGCGCTCCGCGTTTTGCCCATGCTACTACCCCCGAAGAAGCTATTAAGATTCTCGAAGGGCATCGCGTCGATTTGATACTTAATACGCTCAGCCCTTATACCAAAAACGGCGAACATTTTCTTAAGCAGCTAGATTCTTTTTATCCCTATATCCCAGTGGTCCAGCTCATCTTAGATGAAGTCGATTGGCGGCAGAATTTTGATCGCGACTTGCCGGCAGGGATAGACTGGGCCTTTTTTTGGACAGGCGATCAGCGGCTGGTTTCGGCGATTGTGCGTTTGGTGGAAGATGCTTATAACGTGGAGGCTGATACTCAGAACGCTAGCATTCAGGTGATCCTCGCGGTTGAGGATTCTATCCGTTCCTATTCTCTTTTTCTTAGCTATCTGTACGAAGAGCTTATGCTCCAGTCGCGTTCTTTGGCGGCTGAAGGCGTTAACTTAGGCCATCGCGCGTTAAGGATGCTTACCCGTCCCAAAATAGTGCTGGCGCGCAATTACGAGCAGGCCATAGAGCTTTTTGAGCAATACAAACCGTACATCATGGCTTTGATTACTGATGTGCAGTTCGACAGAAAAATAAATCCTGGTGAAGAAGCCAGCTCCGAAGAAGCTGGCTTTCGCCTGGCGCGTTACTGCACAGCGAGGCGTCAGAGACTGCCGGTGCTCATGCACTCCGCTGAATATGGGTTTAAGGCTGAAGCCGAAAAGCTGGGATACCATTTCTCTTTAAAGAATTCTGAGCAGCTGCACGCCGCTATTAGCAATTTCATGAGCGAGAGCCTAGGCTTTGGCGATTTTGTTTTTCGCTTGCCCGATCGGACTGAAGTGGGCAGGGCGCGGGATACTTATGAACTGGTGCGTTTATTGCACAGCGTCACCGCCGAATCCGTGTACTATCACGCAGCGCATCACCATTTTAACGTTTGGCTTCGGGCGCGCAGTTTATTTGGAGTTGCCGATCAGGTGCGCGAACTGGAAGCTGACAATTTTCAAGATCGCGAAAAGCTCCGGCAAACCCTTATCGCCATGCTGCAAAATTATACCCAGGAAGAATCGGCCGGACTGATTTACGATTATACCGCGCGCTCACCCCGGGATGCCAATCTGCTCTTAAAAGTCGGCGGTGGTTCCATGGGAGGCAAAGGCCGCGGAATAGCTTTTTTGCATTCGCGTTTGCAGTATTTGCGCAGTTTGGTGGATACTGAGCAACTGGCTTTGGCCGTGCCCCGTACAATAGTGCTGGGTACTGATGTTTACGATGGCTTTCTGCAGCACAATAATCTCGAAATTACCGAATTGGTCGAACATAGCGATGGAGAAATTTGGGAACGTCTGCAGCACTGCCAGCTGCCTCCGGAGATAGAAAATGATCTGCGGGATGCCTTAAGCCATATGCGCGGGCCTTTAATCGTGCGCTCTTCTAGTTTGCTGGAGGATTCGCAGCATCAGCCTTGCGCCGGACTGTATTATACCTGTTTAGTGCCGCATAATTCAGAGAATTGGCAATACAGTTTACACGATAAGCAGGCTCTGCGTTTGGCAATTCTGCGCGTGTATATGTCGACGTTTTCCCAAAAAGCCCGGGTTTATTTTGCGAATACCATTTTTGCCGCTGAAGAAGAAAAGATGGCCGTGGTCATTCAGGAATTGGTGGGCACGGCTCATGGCCGCTATTTTTATCCGCAATGCGCCGGGGTGGGGGTCTCTTATAATTATTACCCTTTGGAGAGGCAGCGCCCCGAAGACGGTATGGCGGCTATGTGCTTGGGACTGGGGCACGGAGTTGTCGAAGGAGGGCGCTGTGTGCGTTTTTCCCCGCGCTGGCCGCGGCTATTGCCGCACTTATTCAATAGCGAATCTTTTTTGGACTATTCCCAGCGCAGTTTTTACGCCTTGGACCTAGACAGCAATTCTGACAGCGCTCTGTGCCGGCTGCCGCTGAATCAGGCAGAAAATGACGGCACTTTAGCTGCGGTCGCTTCAGTGTTTACCGAAAATGGCGCTTGGCGCGATGGTTTAGCGTATGAAGGGACTCTGGCTATTACTTTTAGCGATTTGCTGAAGCGCGCTGAACTGCCGCTGGCTAAAACGCTGGACACTTTGCTCCAGGCCTTTCAGCGCGCCTTAGACTGCGTTGCCGAATTCGAATTCGCCGTATTGATGCAGCCGCGGCCTACCCTGTATCTGCTTCAGCTTCGCCCGCAGATGCGCGGCAGCTGTTCTTGCGATATGGATAATGAACCCATCGAAGCTAAGCAAATAGTGTGCGCCAGCAACTGCGCTTTGGGACACGGTCATTTTGGCGACATAAGCGATATAGTGTGGGTCCATCACAGAGAGCTCGGCTACCGCGAGGCCCAGCGGGCAGCTGCTGAGGTTGCCTGCCGCAATGCAGAGCTTGCCTCTGCCGGAAGGCCCTATGTCTTGATTGGCCCTGGGCGCTGGGGATCTTCTGACCCTAGTTTGGGCATCCCCGTGGACATAGGGCAAATTATGGGCGCTAAAGTGATAATTGAGCTGCCCTGCGGTGACCGCAGTGTAGAACCTTCGCAGGGGTCGCATTTTTTCCACGAGCTCAGCGCTCTCAATGTTGGGTATGTAACCCTAACCTCGCAGGCTCGCTGGCGTCTTGCTCCTGAAGATAAATGCTTCCGCAATGGAGAAGCGCCAAACGGAGAATCCAACGTTTCCCTGTCAGATGAGCAGTTTTTGGATTGGCTGTGGCTGAGCGGGCAGCAGCCGGTATGGCGGGGTGAGTTTGTGAGCCACATCGCTTTAAAAAATCCCCTGCGGGTGAGTGTCGGCTGCGGAGGGGGAGCATATGTGGCTTTGTCATAAAATTTTTGCTGTAAATTAAGTGTAATTTTTTTATTCTTTGCAGCAGGAATTACATATCTATATAGAATGGTCGCAAATAAATTAAATGGCGTTTAGAAAGCACGTTCATGTGAACGTGTTTTTTTTTGTTTAAAGCGCGCCCGTTATTATTTCCTGGGGGAATGCGGAGACATTCCCGGTTGAGGTCTTTTCTATGCGTAAGTTGAATGTATTCAAAGCTTTGGCCCTGTCATCTTGGGCTTTTGTGGGGGCGGCGGCAGCAGCGCCGCTGCCGGAGGATGTGCCGTCTGGTCATTGGGCCAGCGATGCTGTCGCCACTTTAAGTGAACGCGGTTTGCTCCAAGGGTATGCCGATGCTACCTTTAAAGGCGATCGGGCCATGACGCGCTGGGAAATGGCTTCGTTGGTGGCGCGTCTGCTGGCTCAGATTGAGGCGAAGCAGAGCGATTTTGCCACCAAAGCAGAACTTGACGCGATCGAGCGCTTAGCTAACAGCCTGCGCCCTGAACTGGAAGCGTTGGGAGTGCGGGTTACGGCTTTAGAAGCTCAGACTCAGCAGCTGGAAAAGCGCGTCAGCGAATTGGAGCGCATTACTTTTTATGGTTCTATGCAGACGGTAGTCGGCGGTCAGTGTTTTTGGAATACGACTTCGAAGGACTTCAAGCATGGTTTGCTGGATTACGATCACATCATCGGTACTGTTGTCGGCGCAGGTGGCCCAACTTCAGGCCCAGCGGCGGGATTAGCTATGAATCCCTTTATTTTCGGCAATATGACTACGACGGACTGGACTACCGGCCGGGCGCTGACCAACGGTGCATCTTGTTCCACCACTGTGCGTTTGGGAACCAATATTAGACTGACCGATGATTTCCAGGCTGGCGCTGAATTTGCCGCTTACGCATCGGTGGGTGACAGCGTAGTCGATGCCTATTGGGGAGCGGCAGCACCTTACTCCAGCAATCCCTTTACCGCAGTTTCCGCTAATAATACGGGGACAGGAGCCAACAACCAGCCCTTTACCCGCATGTGCCTCGATCACTTTTGGCTGGAGCATAAGCCTTCCAAGACTAAGCTGACAGTGGGTGCCTTTGAGAAAACCAACTTCGATCCGTTTATTTACGTGTCCCCGATCAATCCCAACTTTTTTGGAGAAAAATACTCGGGAAACTACGGGGTAAAAATCGACGGAACCATTGCGTTCAGCGATAAGGAAAAGGGCAATAAACTCGTATGGGAGGCTATGGGCACGCGTCTGCCCGATGGCAATGTCAACAGCCAGGTTCCCGGTGCCAGTTATTTCACCCACAGCGAAGGCGGCAACTTGACGTTTCTCTTCGATGAGGAACGCGGGCGGATCCGCGCCAATTTCCTGCACACCGCCAGCGAATCTCCCGATGGAGATAACGCTTTGAGCGGCTTAAATCTGCTGTCCAATTTCAATTTGGGCTGGGTCAATACCCCGGGCAATTTCATTTCTCAGTTTACCTCGCCCGCCGATATAGCGGGCATGGGCAGCGGTACAGATGTGCGCCCTATCGGCATGATCGGAGCTGTGGGCAACGACGGTATCACGGGCATTCCTGGTATTCCCAATTTGGGCGGTATCGGTCCCCAAGAGATGGTCTCTTACGGATTTTCCGGGCGTTACCAATTTGATGTGACCTGTCAGCCCGAGATTTACGGCGAATACGCCCACACGATGTATACTCCCAATAAACGTTCAGAATATAAGGTTAATGGCGACCTCTGGCGCGCGGGTGTGAAAGCAGCTATAGGCAAGAATAAATACGGCCACGATTTGGTCAATTTGGATTTATCCTACAAATCTGTCGATCCCACCTATAATCCCTTTATTTTGCCTTTGCCGCAGGTGGGGGGCATAGATACGGTGATGTGGCGTCCCAACGGATTTACCTACATTAATTCCATGTATTCTCTGCAGGATACCGACATCTATATTCACAACCGCCGCGGTCTCGATGCCGAAGTTAAATGGCGCTTCCTGCCTACCGGCACCTTTACTTTGGGTTATGCCAATTACGAGCAGGTGCGCACTTCTGAATATGATGTGCGCTATTCGGCCAACAGTTTGGGCTTTGGCTCTCCCAATACCGATGTTTTAGGGTTTTCGCCTGGCTTTATCGATTCTGTCTTCCACGGCTTTTCCCGTTACACGTATGCCAGCGATGGGGTGAATAATTACGGTCAGGTTTTGGAAAATCCCCGGGGCAAGGTGGAAAGATGGTATACGTCTATTGGTCTGAAATATATTTTTGATCCGGAAAAATCCAAACGCGGCCTGACTTTCGGAGGAGGTTACCGCGATACTCACTTCCATCGCGATTCGCATTTAAGCGAATTGGTGGCTGGGGAAAACGGTCTGCGCGGCGAGAGCCAAAACTACTTAGATTTGCATGTGGGCGGCTGGAAGGTGTTCGTCAATTATGAGCCGACTGAGGATTTGACTTTGGACTTCAGCGTCAACAACGCCTTCATCAGCGGGCACATCGATCCGCTGGGCATTCTCAATGACAGTGCGGCGGCGACCGGAGATACTCACGCTAAAATCGTCTCGCTGAATCAGATTTATCCGCAAATTAAGATGGATTACGATGTCAATTCCGCCTGGAATGTGGGTTTGATAGGGCGTTACTACTGGACAACCGATGAACTGCCCTACGAACATTCGGTTACCCCGACTTTGGGGGCTATGAACCTCAACTTCGGCAAGATGGATATGTGCCATCCCGCAACCTGGCAAGGCTGGCAGGTGATGACTTACTGCAATCTGAAGTTCTGAGTTCTGATATCGGCAGCCCCGTTCAGTTAACGGCAGTGCTGATATAGAAAATGGCTCTGAAATTTTCAGAGCCATTTTTATGTTTAAGACTGGCTGTCCAGGGCGCGGACTTCAAACTCCAATTTCCAGCGTCCTTGGCCTTTAATCTCTTGGCACCATAGCTCTAATGTGCCCACTTCGGTGACACGGCTGGTTAAGTTTACGGGGACTATCGTCCCGGCGTGCAGATCTCCGGCTGGCAGGGTAACGCCTATGGCGGCCAGTTCTTCGACTTCTTCTTCCCAGTCTTCCAAATACGTGCCGATGGGGTCTTTTTTGCGCACTGTGGAACCCAAAAAGCGAAATTCTACGGGTTCGCCGACTACTAAGCCAAATTGGCGCTGAGGCACTTCGGCTTCTGTGCCTTCCTCCATGCCAAACGGGGCTACGCAGAGCGCTCTGATTTCCGGTTCCAGGCCAGGAATAGCGGGGGCGCTGTTTTCAATGCCGATGTAGTAAGAACGGCTTGTGCCGCCGCGTATGCGCAGCCCTTGGCCATTTCTGGCTGCTCCGTAACGGGCTGCTCCCCGGGAGACAGCCAAATCCTGATCGATGCCCTGTAAAACCCGAACCGGATCGGCGCCGGCTTCATAGAGCCAGCCGTTGAGCATGGTGACCACGCGCTCGCGGATGAGGGGCGACTTAAATACTCCACCGTTGAAGAGGATAGCTGTCGGCTGGAAGAAAGAGCCGCTTTCAGCGTGAGCGGTCAAGAAACGCGCTAAATGGCGGGTTATACCCGGATCGGATTCAAAGGGAAGGCCTAGCTCGGTGAGACCGCCGCGCTTATGGCGGGGCAGGTCATCGCTGGGGGAACACAGGGGGAAGAACCCTTCTATTAGCAGCTGTTCCACTTCGCTGCGCTGCAGTTCGGTGTTGATAGCGCTGGCGATCAGACTGCTGCCTCTGCCGGGGATGGTGATGGGCCAATCGTCGTCGGCGTATTCCTGTAAGAGCTGTTCTTTGCCCACCCGGCAGCCGTGAGTCAGCACCTGCATTTGCCAGCTGTCCAGTTTGAGAGAGCGCTCTTTTTTTAAGCGCTGGCGGACGGCAACCGCTAAGGTTAGATCCATATTGTCACCGCCGAGCAGGATGTGATCGCCAACGGCCACGCGTTCCAGAGCTAAATCTCCGCCGTCATTGCTGACGGTAATGAGGCTGAAGTCGGTGGTGCCGCCGCCGACGTCGCAGACCAAGATGCGGTCTCCGGGACTTACTTGTTTGCGCCAGTCTTCGCCGCTGCCGGCGATCCAAGAGTAAAGAGCTGCTTGGGGCTCTTCCAGCAGGGTTAAGTTATTGAATCCGGCAGCATGGGCGGCCTCTACGGTAAGCTCGCGGGCTACGGCATCGAACGAGGCGGGTACGGTGAGGACTATATCCTGTTCTTCCAGAGGAGATTCGGGATGCTCGTAGTTCCAGGCATCGCGGATGTGCTCTAAGTAAGCGGCAGAGACTGCGACGGGGGATAACTTAGCAATTTCGTCCGGTGCCTGCCAAGGCAGGATAGCATCATGGCGATCGACTTGATCATTGCTGAGCCAAGATTTAGCTGAGCCTATGATGCGGTGGGGAATTTTAGCGCTTTGCTCGCGGGCCAGCCAGCCCACTACGCGCTCAGCTTGGAGGTTCCAAGGCAATTCTATACTGTGGGCGGGCAGCTCGTGAGGGCCTGGCAAATACAGAAATGAAGGCAGGGTAGAGCGCGTCTCCAAATTGCCGGGGTAGGTAAGCTGGGGTACGGGAAAATCGTGCAGGACTAATTCGTCAGCGCTGCTGTCGGTCCAGGTGACGGCACAATTGGTGGTGCCTAAATCTATGCCAATGATCATGGTTACGGCAGCTCCACTTCTGCGGGGCAAATGACCCCGTTTTCGGTCTCTTGAGTTATTTCGGGCAGCTGAGCTTTAGTAATTTTCCAGCCTTTGTGGCGCAAGATGCCTTTAAATGGCGGATCGCCTTCAACTTGTCCGACTAAGCGGATTGTGGCAGGATCAAAACCGGCGGCAATGGTAACTTCACTGCCCTCTTCATTTTCTGTCATGATAGGCTCTAAAGTTAGGTACTGCTGGATCGCTTGGCGGCAGCCGCTGTAAATGGTAGATTTGACTACTGCTCCAACCTGGGCGTCGCTAGCTTGGCTGAGGTCTTCCTGCAAAAAATCTACCAGCCGTCCTTCTCTTTGCAGCAGCCCTAAAATTTGTACGGCACCTGGTGCGATAAGGAATTTGCGCACATCTTGTTTCTCTTTTGGTTTTTCTTCGGGAGCGGGAAGCTGTTTCTCCGCTTCCCGGCCTTCTAGCAAGGCGGTAATTTTCTGAGAAAAATCGCGGTTAAAAAGCGCCTTAAAGAAGGCTTTGAATGCTATTCCTATACTCATAACGGCAAAATTTCGACCAAATGGCATTACTACCTTTAGAGTAATATCATTTGGTTAGCGATCAGCTAACCTGCGAAACTATCTGACTCCCCCTAAAGGATGGGAGGAGGAGAAGTCGCTTGCGACAGAGGGGGGGCAATGCTTGGCGGCCTTGATTAAACATCTGTTCATATGCAGCTATTATTGCATTCAGGTCAGCTTGTGCTTAACTGGTGCTATTTGATGTATGCGCTGGCGAAGCACGGACCATTCTGCGGTGTGAGGAACATCTTCGATAATGATGCTGCGCAGAGAGCAGCCGTCTAAATAACGAAGTGAAGCGTATAGGCGCTGCGCATATTCCAGCGGCTGATTGGGCAGCTGAAGGAGGCGCAGATCGGGGCCATTGGAGAAAACAGCGCGGGGACTGTAGTAGAGTACCGCGAGAGGCTGATGATGCTGAGCCAGCTCGCGCTCTACGCAGGCTTGCAGATCGCTGGTAGGACAGCTTTGTACAGCAGTATGCGGTTTGTAATGGGAACCCGAGGTGGCGGCAGGGGCAAGGGCTGGTGTTTGTATCTCTAAGCCTGCCGTTTCCTGCAGCATGTCCAGAGTTAATAAGCCGCTGCGCAGCAGTCGGGGCGGGGTGGTGCTGAAATCCACAATGGTCGATTCCAATCCCAGCTGACAGGGACCTCCATCAATAATTATGGGCACGTCGGTGCCGAATTCCTGGCGGACATGCTCCGCAGTTGTGGGGCTCAAATAACCGCTGCGATTAGCTGACGGAGCGGCCAGACCTTTACCGAAAGCGCGGATCAGCTGGCGGGCTATGGGATGGCTGGGCAGCCGGATGCCCACGTTTTCGGAGCCAGCGGTGACTATATCGAGCACTTCAGGCCGCCGGGGCAGAATCAAGGTCAGGGGTCCCGGGCAGTAACTGTCGATCAGCTTTTGAGCTGCAGGAGGGATGTAGGCTGCCCATTGGGCAATGTCTTCGACATCGGCTAGATGTACGGTGAGCGGCCGCGCTGCCGGGCGGCCCTTGACCCTATAAAGCGCGGTCAGAGCTTGGGCATTGCTGGCATCGGCCCCTAAGCCGTAAACTGTTTCCGTGGGAAAGGCCACCAAGGAACCTCGCTGAAGCGCTGCTACCGCTGCGCTAAGCAGGGAAGCTGGGATACTGGAATTTGAGGAGTTATCTGTCATGTTACACCTTGCTGTTTGCTGATACCTTAATAATTTTGCTGTCTGTCAGATGAAGTTAGGGCTGAATAAAAAGCTGAGGAAAGGTAAGCGTCAAACGTAGTTTTGGCGCTTACTATTAACTGATGAATATACTTTAACATTGGCACATTATGACTCCCCCTAAAGGATGGGAGGGGGAGAAGTCGCTTGCGACAGAGGGGGTGCCCAAGACTGTTGGGGAATCGAGTGTTAACTTGACCATTAAATTAGCTATAACGCAGACAATGACGTGTCGCAAAATGCAGCAACAATCATATCTGACGGTTACGGGGAAAGGTGCCTGGGCAATTAAATAACGCACAGCTATCAATTGCATCTGATCGCTATGCGTTGCAGAGGACTATATAATTGTTGAGTGTTGTAGGAGTGTTTAATTAGAATAGTGCTGCCGATTGTTTGCAGACTAGATAAATTAACTGTTGTTCTTTTTGAAACAATCCGAACAATAGACGGGACGCACTCCGCTGGGACGGAAGGGGACTTGGGTGACTCGGCCACATTCGGCGCACACGGCCTCATGCATTTCTCGGCGCTGTCCAGGGTTCTCTTTGCGCTTGCGGCGACATTCGGGGCAGCGGCGCGGATCGCTGCTAAATCCTTTAGAGGCGTAAAACTCCTGTTCGCCTGCGGTAAAAACGAATTCCTGGCCACAATCGGCACAGGTTAAGGTACGGTCTGTGTACACTCGCTATTCCTCCCAAGAAAATGACAACAGGAACACGAGCACCAACTACTGGGTGAGCTAACTGCTCTTTATTCCACCATTGTACGTGTCATTATACAACCCGGTTCGCTTTTTGGTCAATCATAATTTTAAAACAATTCTATTCCTTGGCTGTTTACTCGAGAAAGCAGGTTGCTATTGAGTTTTTATAGAATGTAATTAAAATTAATCTAATTACGTCTAAACGTCTTTTAGCTTTAGCGATAGGGGATAATTACTATATGGAGATCAATAACGCTTTGGGCCGCTTACTCATTTGTTCGGCTAATACCAATGATGTCTTCATGCTGCGCGGCTTGCTTTTAGGCAGCGGTTATAATGTTCAGGCCTGCAGCTCTTTTGAAAAACTGATGCTGCAGATGCAGAAAGAAGCCCCCCATGTTCTTTTGTTTGATGACACTATTTCCCGCGAAAACGTCAAAGAAATTTGTGCGCTGCGCACCAAAGATTCTAAATTAGCTTGTCTGCAGCTGATCGGCATTGTGCCATTCATGAATTTGGAATATGAGTGCTGTCTGTACAAATGCGGCGCTGACAGCGTGGTTTATAAGCCGATGAATGGCGAGCAGATCTTAAATCGTGTCGGAGCAGCATTTGAGCGCAGTATTTTCTTAGAAGATCGCGAGATGTCCGGCGAGAAGACGTTTGAGCTAGGGAAGCAGTTAGGTGATGATAAGGCCGTTGAGGCGGAGCGCAAGAGTTTTGAAGAGCTGCTGTTTACTTTGACCTCGGCTTTTCATGGGCGCGAGATCAGCAGCGCCGGTCATCCCGAACGCGTAGCCGAAAATGCGAGAAAGTTAGGAAAGCGCATAGGCCTTTCTGAAGCTGAACAGCTGCTTCTCTATAAGGGAGGGCTCTTACACGACATCGGTATGGTTAAAGTGCCTCGGGCCATTCTGTATAAAAACGGAGCTTTGGACAATAGCGAATACGAAATTGTCAAGAACCATCCGGTTTGGGGAGAGGAGCTTTGCCGTCCGTTGCGCTCTTTGCGCGATGTGCTGCCGTTAGTGCGCCATCACCATGAGAGAATGAATGGCTCCGGATATCCTGACGGGCTTAAAGGTGAAGAAATCTCTATTTTGGTGCGCATCATGGCTATATGTGAAGTTTACGATGCTTTGATTAGCGACCGTCCCCATCGTCCCGGGTTTAACCGCGAAGACGCTGTAAGCAGTTTGCTGATGCAGGCTAAAAATGATCTTTTAGATAAAGAACTTGTAGAAGCATTTATTCAAATGCTTGACGAGATAGAATAATAGCTATTTTTGCAGAATGCCGCTGAGCTAACGAATGTTAAGTCAACGGCATTCTTTTTCCTTAGATAGTACAATAGTTGATATTATTTAGTTGGCGATTAGCTAACTTGCGAACTATCTGACTCCCCTTATAATGCTCAACTCATTATATTTATTTACGAATGATTGCATTCTGTTTCGCCGCCCTGGCGTTGCGGCTGTTCTGCTAAGCGTAGCATCTGAGCGTAGCGAAGCAGCGTAGCGGGCAGAAGCTGACGCAAAAAAGCCGGGCGGCTGAGGACTAAATGAAGCGATAATTCGCTTGATCTGTGTGTACAGATGCTATACTTTACTTAAGTTAACGACATTGGGCCTTAACTCAGTCCCGTTAAGTTAGCGATTAGCTAACTTGCGAACTATCTAACTCCCCCTAAAGGATGGGAGGGGGAGAAGTCGCGACTGCGACAGA
>JAUNIO010000120.1 GCA_030535355.1 bacterium
TGCAGTAAATGGCGGGCAGCGAAGCAGCACAGAAACCCAGCGCAGGAAGCTATAGTGTCAGCCCTTTCGTCAAGAAAGAGGTTCACGACCAGATAGCCAACCGCAGCGCGAAAAAGCGGGTTTCCTGGAATTGGTACGACACCTGGCATGAGGAGCATCACCGGGCTTTTGTCGTGGCCAAACTGTGCAAAGCCGATCTGCTTCAGGAAGTACACGATTCACTGCAGAAAGCCATCGACGAAGGGCAGACCTTTGAAGAATGGCGCAAAGAGATTCAGCCCAAATTGGAAGGCCGCTGGCTGGGAAAAACTGTCGGCGAGCTCTGGGAAGAACTGGACGATGACACAAAAGACGAGCGCCTGCGCCAAAAGCTGGGCGAAGAGTACGACAGCCTTTCAGAGGAAGAGAAAAAGAAAAAGCGGGCTGAATTCCTATCTGAAAAAGAACGCCAGGAAGAGATCACTCCCAAACGCCTGGAAACCATCTACAGAACCAATATGAAAGTGGCTCACGTGGCCGGACAGTATCAAAGCCTCGTGGACGAAGCCGAACTGTACCCGTATTGGCAGTATCACACCCAGGAGGACAACCGCGTCCGTGGCAGCCACGCCGTATTAAACAGAAAGGTCTTCCGCTGGGACGATCCCTTCTGGGACACACACTTTCCTCCCAACGGCTGGCAGTGCCGCTGCTACGTGCGCTCTTTAAATGAACGCGGTTTAAAGCGTCAAGGTTTATCTACCGATGACGTCCTAGATTCCAACAAGCTGAAAACCCGCGAAGACAAGAGCGCCGGAGGACACAGCAAGCTTACTTATATCATCGACGGCAAAGACGCCGCCACCGCCGACGGCTGGAACTACAACCCCGGAAAAATCAATCAGCAGATCGACGCGGTCGCTGACGATAAGATCGGAGATTATGATCCGGAACTGGGACAGCAGGTCAAAGACGATCTGAAGAAAGAAGAAGAAGAGCCCAAACCGGCCGCGCCTAACAAGCCGAGCGCAGCCCCCGGCCAACCCGCGCAGCCCTCGGAGCCCGCCAAGAAGACTGAACCCGAGAAGAAAGCGGAACCAGAAAAGAAGGCCGCTCCTAAGTCCGCTGCTGATAAGACAAACAAAACCAAAGCTTCCGGCAAGTCTGAGACTAAGCCCGCAGCGCTGCCGGCTAAACCCGAAGCTGCTGCGCCTAAACCTGCTCAGCCTGCAGTTAAGCCTACCGCTGCGCCTAAACCCAAACAGACAGACGGTGCGCACGGTGAGCCTAAACCCGCTGCTGCCCCCAAGCCTATTAAGCCGGCGCCGGCTCCCGTCAACAAACCGGACGCGCCTCGGATTATCGAGCCGATTAAGCCTGCCGATCCGACGGTGCATCGAGTTATCAAACCGATCGAACCTATCGATCCGTCGGTGCCTCGGGTTGTCGAGCCGGTCAAACCTGAAGCCAAACAAGGCATCCTGCAAACCATTCGCGGCAAAGTCAGCAGAGCGGTGGATCGCGTGCTGGGTTGGTTAGGTGTGTCTTCTAAACGGTCTAAATTTGAAACGCTGGCCAATGGAGTCGAACAAAATACTTATTACAGTAACCTCCAACCCAAAGAAACACAGTCAACCGCTGCAAAAGAAGAAAAGAAGGAATTGGCGCTTGTCGCCGCTCAAAACCAAACGGCGCAAGCTGTGGGGCAAGAGGCAAGCCAAGCTTCTGCTTCTATGCAAAATAAGCTCAAATCAGCTCAAGCGTCCGGTAACCGCTCTATTCCAAAACTGCCCAAGCAGAGCCAAGATCAGACAACAAAACCCCTTAACAATTTGATTAAGCCGCAGGAGTGGGCAAATAATCAACAAGAGCAGCTTGGTTTGACACAGCAGAAGCAAGAGATGCCTGCCAAGGTCGCTGCTCTCGTTGGCGCCGGAGAGCAACCGCTGCGTCCAACTGATAACACGTCTAAAAACAATATTGACTCTAGCGAGCGCGGTTCACGCAATCCAAGTACAGGCAGTCAAGAATATAAAGAATATGAATTCGACGAGCAACGCCTAATCAGCCTTAAAGCTATTAGAGACGGCTTTGGACTTAAGACTTTATCCCAAGCTAATGTATTTTTAAGGCATTTACGTGGAGAAGATTCTTCAAGTAGTGACATTGTAAACGGCGCACATAAGCGTTCTGCGTTTATGGCTGCCTTAACTGATGTTTGCGGATATGATAGTAGTTACGCCATCATTGAAGAAGAACCCTTAAGTGGTTCTGAACATATTAGTATACTTACATATGCGCTTGACGATGAAATAGTGTACAAGACAGTTTATGACGATGAAGCTGAATTAGAATATATACATCGATGTGTTCAGGCGTTCCAAACAAGAGATAAAACGGTAAAGCAAAAACAGAATGAAGATGAGGAAGATACATCTTGGGTGTGGTATAATAAAGATAAACATAAAGTTAAATGGAAAGGCGTTCACCATGGGGATGACACTCCAATAACTATTTATCCATTGTTATCCAATAAAACTAAATGAAAAGAGTTATTATGAAAATATATGAACGTGAAGAAGATGAATGGATATCTCAACATGATGCTCTTAAAAAGCAGCATGTTATCGCTTGTAAAACTTTAGGCGAATTGCTCAGCAGTAGCATTTTTATTAAACGGATATGTTTTGGCAAAAATTGCAGGTCGAATAGTGATGGTTGTTTTTTTGAACATGACGAATCCAAAATATTGGGTCCAAAAAGCAAAATTACAATACAGTGTTTCGAGATATTCAAGATTAACATATCGCCAGAAGAACTTTATTATTACCTTATCATAGCTTATCAAAACTACCTAAACGATGGGCAACACCCTGAAGCAATCAAGCTATTCGCCGACGGTCTCGACTTTTTCCGCAAAGCCTGCGATATAAAAGGCACTATCCACAAAGAAGCAGCTCAACAATCCCAATAAATAAACAAACCCGCCGGTTTGCAGCCCGACGGGGTCTCAGAAGTACTGCTGTTCTTCCAAGTAGGGGTATATTTATTATACCACAAGAGGATCAGCCATGCCAGACAACTCCATTCACATCGAAATCGACAGCAGCGAACTGGACAAATTCGTCGATAATTTAACCAACATTCCCAACGATCCCAAAGTGCGCAGCAATATAGGCAAAGCGCTGAGCCACGCCCTGCAGGAAAGCACAGACTGGGCCTTTAAACACGAAAGCGATCCCAACACCGGCGAACACTGGAAAGCCTGGTCGGCTCGTTACGAAAAGCGCGTCAGAAAACTCGCCGCAGCCAAAGCCAACAAACGCAAAAAATCCAAGAAGGCCAAAGATATAACGCCCGCCGAAGCCGCCGTCCACGCCATGCTGCAGCTTCGCGGCATGAAAGGCGGCGGTCTGCGCAGCACCATTCAAGAAAAAAGCGGAGACGGCGAAGCCTCCATCAGCGCCGGCTTGGGAAGCAACCTGCGCTACGCCCGCATCCATCAGCTGGGCGGACTGACCGGCCGCGGCCATAAAGCCAAAATCCCGGCGCGTCCCTATTTAGGCCTAACCAAAGATGAGCGCATGTACGCCCTTGAAGATATAGGTGAGATATTAGTCAACGCCATCAAAAAAAACGCGGGCAAAAAATAAAGGCACGGCGCGGATCCGCGAGCTGCTGACTAAAGCCGACAAAGATTTAAGCAAAACAATAAGGCCCGGGAATATTCCCGAGCCTTTTCAACCTCGCGCCGATGCGGCTCATCGCCGCGCTTTAACCTTACTGGCTTTCGCCGCGCCGCGGGACACCTTGAACATAATATCCTGCACGCTGTTCTGCACACCGAGGATCGCCTCAATGGCGGGCATCACCGAATATTTAT
>JAUNIO010000058.1 GCA_030535355.1 bacterium
AAATCTATGCATTTTTATTTTGCAACTTTAAGCACTTTTATTTTGCAATAAACATTAGGAGGCAATAATTTATGGCTATTTCCGGCATTAGCAGTTTTATCAATTCTGTTTCCTCTATTTTTACGGGTCAGCCGTCATCCAATATTGACGCTTCTAGCAGTCCTAGTTCTGCTATATCCACCAATGACTCCTCAAACGTCAGCGCCTTCAGCGCTAATGTTGATAAAGATGCCAGCGCTGGAAAAAGCCTAGACGAGCTGCGCAGCCAAAAGACTCAGGCCGAGAGCGAACTGAGCGACATCAACAATCAGTCCGACGAGGCTCAGAACAAGATCAACTCCCGCAAGGACGAGATAATCAAAGAGCAGCAGGGCGACAATCCCACCAGCGAAGCCGGCAAAGCCTACGAAGAGGCCAAGGCCGAATACGAAGAGACCCAGGCCTACGAGGAATCCAAAGCGGCCTACGATAAATCCAAGGCCGAATACGACGAAGCCAGCAAAGCTAAAGCTACCGCTCAGCAAAATCAGACCCGCATAAATCAGGAAAGCACCGCCAATCAGCAGGCCCTCAATGCCAATTCTCAGCAGCAGGCTCAGGTCTCCTCTCAGTTAAGCGCTAAACAGGCTGAACTGTCCTCCTTAACGCCTCCTTCCCCGCCCAGCGGCGACGATCCCAGCGCTCAGTCCGCTTACCAGGCGGCCTTGGCAGAGTATGAAGCTAAAAAAGCGGCCCTCGAAAGCGAAATCAATGCCTTAGAGGCTCAAAAATCGCAGCTAGAAGCTCAGGGTCAGCAGCTGCAGGCCAAACAGCAGCAGCTCGCCCAAGAGCAGCAGAACGTCCAAATGGAGCTGCAGCAGCAGGAGACCAAAGTTCAGGCCGCCCAAACCGAGATGGAGTCTGCGCAAACCAATATGGAAGCCGCTCAGAGCAAAATGGAAGAAGCTCAGCAGGCTTTAACAGACGAGAGTCCAGAACTGCAGCAGGCTATGGAAGAAGACACCGAACTTCAGGCTCTGCAGGACGAGCAGGTTAAGGTTCAGGAGCAGCAGGCACAGAAAGAAGCCGAAGTCGCTCAGTTAGAAGAGCAGATTTCCGCTGCTGAAGCCAAGAACGAAGAAGCCCAGGGTGCCAAGGCCGATGCCGCCGAGCGCGATTTCCAAGATGCCGCCAATGAAGCGGGCTGCGATGTAGCCGGTTCAGAAGCCAAAGCCCAAAACGCCGTAGCTCAGGAAAAATATGGCAAGGACTATGCGGAGCTGAGCAAAGACGAGCAGGTTACCATTGCCGCCGATGTCGATGGCGAAGTTACCCTCGACGTCATGGACGCCGCACGGCAGATGCTCAAAGAAGACCCCAGCAACGCCGCCGCCAGGGCCGTTATGGAAAAAGGCCAGGAGTATTTGAGCGCTCAGGAAGACCTCTCCCGCACCTGCTTAAACAACAGCCTCGACAATCTGCCGGAAGATATGCGCGGCGACGTTTCCTTCGCCATGGAACAAGCCAGAGAGAAAGCTCAGGCCAACGGTGAGAATCCCGAAACCGCTGCTATGGAAGCGCTGGCAAAATATGCTGATGGCAAAGCGGCAGGCGACAGCATCAGCCTTGAAGACAAGGCCATATTAAAAGACATAAGCTACAACGCTTCGGAATATCTCGATTCCATTCAGAGAAGCGACAAAGGCCAGTCCATGCGCAACAACCTCATCTTAGGCGGCGCGGGCCACGACAATATCATTAATAACAACGAGATACTCAGCGGTTTGGGCGTGGATACCAGCGCTCTCGACAGCATTATCAATAGCGGCATCGGCCTCGACAGCCTCAGCAATTTTGCCGACAGTTTAGCTCACGAGCAGAATGTCACCAATATGCTGGCGCAAATGGACGGTATGGTCGGCTTAAGCGAGACTAACGCCGCCGACGCCGCCCAAATCAACGCCATCACCCAGCAGAGCAACATCGACTGCCAGACCACGCCCTGGTGCGCGGCTTACGCCATGAACATGATGGAAAACAATGGCGTTTTAGACACCTCTACCTGCGCCAACGTCAACTACTGCCCCACCATCGAGAAGTGGTCGCAAGATCAGGGCACTTGGGAAGCTCAGGGCAACGGTTATACCCCCAATTCCGGCGACGCTATTCTCTTTGACTGGAACGGTGACGGCACCGCCCAGCACATCGGCGTGGTAGAAAAGATTGAAGACGGCAAAGTCTATACCATCGAAGGCAATTCCAGCGATGCCGTCTCCCGCAGAAGCTACGATCTCAACAGCGAAAACATCAAAGGGTACATTAACTGCGCCGCCCAGGAAAACGGGGAAATGGCAGCTGTCGGTGAAATGGAATCCGCAGGCGAGTCGCAATCAGCTAGGCAGGCCGACAAGATTTACGGCGGCGCGGGCACTGACCACATTTACAATCCCAACGCCAGTCAAAACGTCAATAGTATGCTCGCCGAGATGAGCGGCATGGTCGGACTCAGCGAACACAACGCTGCCGATGCCGCTCAGATCAACGCCATCACCGGACAGAGCCACATCGACTGCCAGACCACGCCCTGGTGCGCGGCCTACGCCATGAACGAGCTCAATAATCACGGCATTCTGGACACCTCCTCCTGCCCCAACGTCAACTACTGCCCGACCGTCGAGAACTGGGGCAAAGAGCAGGGCATCTGGGAAGCTCAGGGCAACGGTTACAATCCCAACGCCGGCGACGCCATCCTCTTTGACTTCAATAAAGAAGGCGAGCCTCATCATATCGGCATCGTCGAAAAGATCGAGGACGGCAAGGTCTATACCATCGAGGGCAACGCCAGCGACGCCGTCTCCCGCAGAAGCTACGACATCAACGATGATAGGATCAGAGGCTACCTCAACTGCGGCGCTCAGGGCGGCGGTGAAATGGAATCCGCTGGAGAAGCTGGAGAAGCTGGGCAAGTTGGTCAAGTTGGCCAAGCCGCGGCCACCAATGAATCCGGCAAAGCCAGTGACAACGAAATTGCCGCCTACATCGATAAGTATTTAGAGGAAAAAGGTTCTCCCGCTGCCGGACAAGGCACCGGCGAGCTGATGGTCAAATACGGCAAAGAGTATGACGTCGATCCTATGCTGCTTCTGTCCATCGCCGGTCAGGAGACCAGCTATGGCAAAACCGGTATCGGCGTGAGGGGGATGCTGGGCGTAGGCGCTTACGACTCCAATCCCAGCAATGCCGTCAATAATCCCAATTTCTCCGGCATTGAGAATCAGATCCGCAAAGGCGCGGAAACATTTGCTAAACTGCGCGCCAAGGGCGGAGCCAGTGCCGAAGATGATATTTCCAAACAGACTGCGGCGGTCAACAGCGCAGGCTGGGCAACCGACCAAAATTGGCACAGCAACGTAGATAAGATTTACAACAAAATCGTCTCCGGTGCCAGCGAAGAATTAGGCAGTTACTCCATGCCGAATCAGGATATCAGCGGCGAGATAATGGGCTTCATCAATGCCGCTCCGTCCGCCGATACCTGGAATGCCACCACAGCCACAAGTATGCTGGAGGCCGCCACATATCAGCACAATGTTAGTCACATGCTGAACCAGATGGGCAACATGGTCGGCTTAAGCGAAAACAACCGCGCTGACGCCGCCTTGATCAACGGCATCACCGGGCAGAGCAATATCGACTGCCAGACCACGCCCTGGTGCGCCTCTTATGCCATGAACATGCTGGAAAATAATGGCGTGCTGGACACCTCTTCCTGCCCTAACGTCAACTACTGCCCCACCGTTAAGAATTGGGCCGAAGATCAGGGTATATGGGAATCCCAGGGCAACGGCTATAATCCCAGCGCCGGTGATGCCATCATGTTCGACTGGGACGGCGACGGCAATTCCGATCACATGGGCGTCGTGGAAAAGATCGAAGACGGCAAAGTCTATACCATCGAGGGCAATTCCGGCGACCAGGTGGCCCGCAAATGCTATGATCTCAACAGCGAAAACGTGATGGGCTATATCAACTGCCAGGCTCAGCACAGCGAAAACGATCCCATCATCGGCGGAGCTGGCAACGATTATATCTACAACCATAACGCTAGCGCAAACGTCAACAGTATGCTCTTCGAGATGAGCGGCATGGTCGGGCTCAGCGAGCATAATGCCGCTGACGCTGCTCAGATCAACGCCATCACCGGGCAGAGCCATATCGATTGCCAGACCACACCCTGGTGCGCGGCCTACGCCATGAACGAGCTCAATAATCACGGCATTCTGGACACCTCCTCCTGCCCCAACGTCAACTACTGCCCGACAGTCGAGAACTGGGGTAAAGAGCAGGGCATCTGGGAAGCTCAGGGCAACGGTTACAATCCCAACGCCGGAGACGCCATCCTCTTTGACTTCAACGGCGAAGGCGAGCCTCACCACATCGGCATCGTCGAAAGAATCGAGGACGGCAAGGTCTATACCATCGAGGGCAATGCCAGCGACGCCGTCTCCCGCAGAAGCTACGACATCAACGATGAGAGAATTAGAGGCTATCTCAACTGCGGCGCTCAGAGCGGCAAGACGGATGAGATTTACGGCGGTTCCGGCAATGATTATATAAATCCCAACGCCAGTAAGAGTGCCGGAGAAGCTCCGGCGATCAGTGAATGGGCCAAAGAAAATGGTCTTTTCGAAAAGGGAGCCAGCGCCCAATCGATCAGTGAATGGGCTAAAGAAAACGGCATGATGGACAGCGAGGTCAGTGCCTCTCTCCAAGACTGGGCGCAAAAAGCGGGTATCTTTGGCAATAAAGCAGATGCTCAAGACCCAGGTTTGAGAGATATGAAACAGCAAATTGCTGATGAATATGGCATTAAGCCTGAAGACGTCCAGGTTATCTCCGCTACCGGCAAAGACGACACGATCAAAGTCTATGGCAACGACAACGGTGAAGTGGTCGTCAATGTCAACGGCACGGAGACCGTCTATACCCAAGAAGAAGCGCAAAAGCTGATCATTAACGCAGGCAAGGGCAACGATATAATAACTGTCGATGCCAATGTTACGGTCGGTATGCACATCATGGGCGGCAATGGCGACGATTACATCCAAGGCGGAGGCGGCAACGATGTCATTTACGGCGGTAAAGGCAACGACACCATTTACGGCTTAAGCGGCAATGACACCATCTATGGCGGTGCCGATAATGATTATATCGACGGCGGCAGAGGCAACGATGCCATTTACGGCGGCAAAGGCAATGACAACCTCGTGGGCGGCAAAGGCGACGATAAGCTTTACGGCGGTTTGGATGATGATCTGTTAATCGGGGCCAGCGGCAGCGATATCGCAGCAGGCCAGGGCGGCAGCGACAGAGTTATCGCCGATTCCGATGATGCGGTGACCTCGGACAACGATGATCCCGAAGTTTTGCACCTCGAAACCGTTGAAGTGCCCACCGAAACCATCAAAATTGATCCCAACGCCACTGCGACCGAAAGAGAGCGCATCGAATCCGACTTGGAATTCTTAGCCAGCACCGAGAACGGTCAGCTGATGTTTGAAGAACTCGCCAAAACAGGTCATTCCATCACGATTAAAGCGGGTGAAAGCAGCAGCTGCGGAGCTGCCGATTTAGATGCCTCTCAGCAAGAAGGCGTCGGCTGTGACAGCACAATCAAATACAACCTGACGACCACAAAATTAAATGGCGCTAATCCGGAAGCCACTAACCGCGCTCCCGTCGTCAGCTTATTCCACGAGATGTGTCATGCTTACAACAACGCCACCGGCACTATAAACCGCAACTACTACGATCAGACCAGCGGTGATAAGGTAGCTGACTACAGCCGTGACTACTATCAAGGCAGTGTTGACAAATACAGAACTTGGGGCGTCTCTGGAGCAGAGTTCCAGGCTGTTGGCATTGACAACCCCAATATCGAGGGCAACCCCGAACTGCTGACCGAAAACAGTATGCGCGATTTGCTGGGATACGAGCACCGTACGATATACAGTACCTGGGCAGCCAATGAAGCCGCCAAAAACAACGGTTCCAACTAATATAGCCGAGGTTAATTGCTTAGCACTGCATAAAAATAGATAATCCTAATTTAAGAGGCAGTATTATGAAATACGCTGATTGGGTTGGGATTATCAAATAATACCGAACAATACCAAACAATAGCCCCAAAGACGAAAGTTTGCGGGGCTATTTTATTTTAGCTGACGTTTACCTTGTGGCGGCGTTTAGCAATATTATATTACAAAAAGTTTAAATCTTTACTAGATTACCTATACAAGTATTTACTATTAACATTCTTGTCGTTATATAAGGGATAGCGATATTTTGGAGGATAATTCTATGCAGATTCAGGGCGCGGGCAATATCTATTCAGCTTCATCCATATACTCACATTCGGGCTATAGCACCCATACGGCAGAACACGCCAGCGCCAGTCCGCAGGATAACGCTGCCATATCATCCTTCGGCGAGCAGGCTAGCCAATCGCCGGCCCAGGCTCTAAACGATCTGTACAGCCAAAAGGCCCAGGCCGAAAGTGAGCTAGGCGATCTGAAAGGGCAGAACGACGAGGCCCAAGCGCAGATCAATGCCCGCAAAGAAGAGCTTATTCAGGAGCAGCAAAACGATGATTCCTCCAGTGAGCTGCAGGCCGAGTACGAAGAAGCGAAGAGCGAGTATGAAGAAGCCAGCGCCGCGAAAAGCGAAGCCCAGCAGGGACTGAGCCAAGTCAGCCAAGAAAAGAGTGCCAACGATCAGGCTATTAACAGCAACGCCCAGCAAAAACAGCAGGTATCCTCCCAGCTCAGTTCAGCTCAAAGCGAACTTTCTTCCCTTACTCCTCCGAGCCAGCCCAGCGGCGATGATCCCGAAGCCCAAGCCGCCTATCAGGCCGAGCTAAGCGCCTATAATGCGCGAAAAAGCGCTTTAGAAAGCGAAATCAATTCCCTGCAGTCCCAGTTACAGCAGCTGGAAAGCGAAGCTCAGCAACTCCAGGCCGAAAAAAGCCAGTTAGCCCAGGAAGAGCAGCAGCTGCAGGCTGAATTACATCAGCAAGAAGCCGCTATGCAGCAGGCTCAGGCCAAGATGGACGCCGTTCAGCAAAAACAGACCGCAGATAATCCCGAATCCCAGCAGGCTTTAGAGGAGGACGGAGAGCTGCAGTCTCTGCAAAAAGAAATAGAGCAGCTACAGCAACAGCAGACCGCCAAAGAAGCCGAGATCAGCCAGCTGGAAGCCCAGATCGCCGAAGCCGAATCCCAGAACGAAGGGCTGCAGCAGGCCCGCGTTGACGAAGCTGGCCAAGCCCTGCAAATCGCCGGAGAAGCAGCGGGGTGCGACGTTTCCGAAGCGGTCGCCTCTGCTCAGGAAAGCGCCGCTCAGGACAAACACGGCAAGAACTACGAGGACCTCAGCGAAGAAGAAAGAGTAGCCATCGAAGCGGAGATAGACGGGCAGGCCACCCTCGAAGTTATGGACAAAGCCCGGCAAATGCTGGAAGAGAATCCCGATAATGCAGCGGCTCAGGCTGTCTTGGAAAAAGGCCAGGCCTATTTAGAGGCTAAAGAAAATCTGGCCCAGGCCGAGATCAGCAACGGCATTGAAAACTTGCCCGCTGCTTTGCGCGACGGAGCAGCAGCAGCCATAGCCGAAGCGCGTGCGCAAGCACAAAAGGATGGCACCGATAGCGATGCTGCCGTTCTGGAAGCTTTAGCTCAGTACGCTTCCTCGCAAGCGGACAATTACGACTTCAGCGCACAAGATATCGACAGCCTGCAAAATGTCGTAGGCAGCGCGGCCGACTACTTTAGTTCCCGCCAAGCCAGTTCTCAGGCTCAAGAGATGGCCCAGGCCCTTACCAACGGCTCTGAAGAGAGCGCATCCGCGGCAGACAATTCTGACTATGAAAGCGGCCAGGTCACCTCGCTGGACGATATGAAGGCCCAAATCGCCAAAAAGTACGGGATGAACGCTGAAGATGTAACAGTTCTCTCTGGGACAGGCAAGGGCGACAATATCCAAGTTTCCAGCAATGACGCCGGAGAGATTGTCATAAACATCAACGGCACAGAGCAAACTTTCAGCGCGGAAGACGCTAAGAAACTGATTATAGACGGCGGAGACGGCGACGACACTATAACGATTGACGAAAATGTCACCGCCAGCATGAACATTATGGGCGGACACGGCGACGATACTATCCGAGGCGGCGCAGGCGACGATTTTATCGTAGATGATTACGGCCACAACGAGATTCATGGAGGCAAGGGCAGCGATACCATTCGTCTGGCCGGCAAAGGCGAGCGTTCTTTCGGCGAATGGCTGGGCGATGTGTTCACAGGGCAGGCCGCTCTCACCAACAAAGTCTGGGGCGATGAAGGCAACGATATTATTTACGGCGGCAATGCTATTGACACCATCTACGGCGGCCAGGGCGATGACATCATCTACGGCGGTCAAGGTGACGATATTATTAGCGGCGGCGCAGGCAGAGATTATATCAGCGGAGGCCAAGGCGCTGACACTTTAAGGGGCGGTGCCGACAACGATTATATCGACGGCGGCAAAGGCAACGACACCATCTACGGCGGCACAGGCCAAGACACCATTTACGGGCGCGAAGGCAAGGACGATATTAGCGGGGGCAGCGGCAACGATCTCATCGTGGGCGGCCAGGGCAAAGACGTTATCGACGGCGGTAAAGGCGAAGACACCATTGTCAGCTTAGCTGGCGAAAACAACGGCAAAGACACCGTTGCTGCCGATGGAGATGACAGAAATGCTATTATGAGCGAAGACGTGCAGAATCTAATCGCTTCCATGGACGGCCCGGACAGCAGAAATGTCCGTCTGGCTCTGGGAACCGACGGCGATGACCAGATCAACATCACCAAAGGAGACGACGGCTCTATCGTCATAGAAGTCAACGGCAAGACTCAGACTTACAGCGCCGAAGAAGCCGCTCAGCTAATCATTGATGGCGGCAGCGGCAACGACACCATTTTCATCGACGAAAATGTTAAACTCAATACGCATATTTTCGGCGGCGAGGGCAATGACAGAATCACGGGCGGTTCCGGGACCAACTACATCTATGGCGGCAAAGGCAACGACACCATCAACGGCGGCAGCGGACGCGATTACATCGAAGGCGGAGATGGAGATGACGATATAAGGGGCAACGGTGCCGCCGATGTCATTTACGGCGGCAACGGCAACGACAAGATTCGCGGCGGAGACGGCGATGACTTTATCAACGCCGGTCACGGCAACGATTGGGTCTGGGGACAGGAAGGCAACGATATACTCTTTGGCTTAGCCGGTGACGACCACATTTACGGCAATGGCGGTTCGGATTTCATCGCTTCTGGCGATGGCAGCGACACGATTGACGGCGGAGCTGACGAAGACCGCATTCGCTATACCGACAATGCCTACGGTCATGACACCCTGCTCAACGAAGACGAGAGCGACGATACCGCTACTATCGAGCATTTTGATGTGCCCGTGAATTTTGACATCGACGCTGACGGCTATTACGATAAAGACGGTGAATATGTCGGATTCTCCGAAAACAGGTCCCAAAGTTTCGCAAACAGAATAAGCGATGATTTAGAAGCTCTAGCCTCTATGGAACACGGCCAGCTCTTACTGCAGCGTATTGCCGACACCGGGAATACCGTGACGATTTCCGCGCTCGATACCAGCGTTAATAACAGCTACTGCGCATCCGACAGCAGGGCTAACCGCATTGTCAGAGATGAGCATGGCGATCACGAGCACGACGGAGTCCATTATAGACATGGGGATGGCTGCGGCAGCACGGTTAAGCTCAACCCCGAGTTTATCAATTTAGCCGGGGACGCCAACAGCATGATCGTCCTCATCCACGAGATGAACCACGCTTATAACGATGCCACGGGAACCATGGACTACGCGTACTACGATCACGACACCGCGACCTATCTGGATATTTCCGAAGACCTCAGCAAAGAGGAAGCCAAAAAGGCCAACGGCGGTCACAGCGTAACCCATGGTGGAGAATTCCAGGCGGTAGGCGGAGCCACGACTCAGGACTTTGACGGCAAAACCTACGATGATATCGTCTTAGAAGCTAATACCGATATATCGGAAAACGTTTTCCGCCGCGACTTCTTCATGAAAGAACGTAAGGAATATTAGTCCCAGCAGCAAAAGCTGACAGCAAAAAGCCCTGAGCGCCAAGGCTAACTTAGCGCCCGGGGCATTTTATAAGCCCAGCAGACTATAAGTGCGCAGCTACTTCATAAGCGTCCTGAATACAGGTCAGCACGTTGCCTACTCTATTGCCATCGCCTATTTCATACACAGCCGCCCCGCATCCAGCGAGCTGTTCTGCCATAGAAGGAAGCGGACGGTAACCTATAGCCATAACCACGGTATCAGCGGGAATGTTTTCCCTGCTTCCATCGGCTTTCAGCACTACCGCGCCTTCAGGTGTTATTTCCTGCAGGCGCGTCTGGGTTAAGACACGCGTTCCATAGTGTTCAAAGGCGTCCTGAAGCATAATCTTATTCATCTCTGGCACATCGTTGACCAAAAGGATATCCTCTAGAGCCTCCACTATGGTCACTTCTTTGCCTTCTTTGGCATAACCGTAAGCTAGTTCACAGCCAACCAAGCCTCCGCCGACCACTACCACGCTGTTACCTACTGGTTTGCTATTCAGACAAGCTTCAATGCTGGACAGCGTTTTCGGCAAATCGATGCCGGGAATAGATGCGGGCATGATGGGGACCGAACCGACAGCCAAAATGACAGCGTCAGCCTTTAGCTCACTTACTGCCTTAGCGCTTGCTTCGGTATTCATTTTGACATCGATGGGCAACAGGCGCATCTGCTGTTTAAAGTATTCATTGAGCTGAGCGACTTCGCGTTTGAAATCGTGAGCTCCGGCAGCGATTAAATTGCCTCCCAATGCAGAACTTTTTTCGTAAAGCGTCACCTTATGCCCGCGCAGAGCGGCGATCCGCGCCGCTTCCATACCCGATAGCCCCCCGCCAACCACAGCGACATTTTTCTTTTCCAGAGCCGGAGCGATCAAATTTTGACCTTCTCGGCCCACTTCCGGATTGACGGCGCAGCTGACGCGGCCTCGGGTAAAATACCCCCAAATGCAGCCTTGGTTGCAGCCTATACAGGTGCGCACGTTTTCAGGATGGCCCGTCAAAACTTTATTGGCAAAGTCGGGATCGGCGATAGCCTGCCTGCCCACCACCGCAGCATCAACCCGGCCTTCGGCCAGAGCCTGTTCGATCAGATCGGGATCGGCAAAGCGGCTGCCGCACAAAATAGGAATCTTGACGGCTTTCTTAACTTCGGCAGCCAAATCCAAAGATGATCCCATGGGAATATAGGAGGGCGGCATAGCGTGATAAAAAGCGTCCAAAGTGCCCACATCGGTCGATAAAGCGTCATAACCGTAGGATTCCAGCAGTTTAGCGATAGCTATGGCTTCCTCTAAGGTACGCCCAACTTCCTCTTCGCCAGTAAAGCTGGCTTTGTCGAAATCCTTCATGTAGCTCTTCAAAGCTATGCGCATTGTAACCGGGAAATCGCGGCCACAAGCTTTTTTGATGGCTTCGGCTATTTCCCGGCACAGGCGCAGACGGTTTTCTAAAGAACCGCCGTACTCATCCTGGCGATGGTTCATGAAGGCCAGAGCAAAGGAATCGAGCAGATGCCCCCAATGCAAGGCGTGAATATCTATGCCCGCGTACCCCGCTTCGCGCACCAATTTAGCGGCTTGCGCCATCTCCTCGACTTTGGTATGGATTTCCGCGGCAGTCAGCTCTGGGACAGTCACTGACGGATTGCGCAGAGCAGGCAGCGGAGAAGGACTTTTCATGCCAGCGTTACGGCCTATATTCATGGTTAATTGCATGAACATCTTGCATCCGTAAGCCCGCAGGCGCTCATTGATATTTTTGCCGGCAAGCACAAACTGGCGGGGATCGTCCAGTATGCAAGGCGTACCATCGACCGGACCGTCGACGTTTGTGCCCCCGCTGAAGAGCAGGCCGAAGCCGCCCTGGGCGCGGCGCACAAAGTACTCGATTCCTGCCGAAGTAAAGATGCCGTTGGGCAGATTGCCAAATCCCGTATCCATAGGTGCCATAAGAAGACGGTTTTTAATTTTGACTTTGCCTATAGAAAAGGGGGCGGCGATATTTTTATATTCATTCATAATTATTGGTCACCCATTCATTTTTCAAGTGTTCTTGTCCCCCAAAGATTACACCATTTAGTCAGAGATTAGCTAACTAGAGAAATCTCACCAAATGAGATCTCACCAAATGTTAGAGAAGGGAGACATCACATCTTCGGCCGTTTTATAGGCACATTTGGAAGATTTTCACCACATCGTCAGGGGTAAGCAGCGTCATGGCCTCCAAGCGTCCCCCTGGGCCACAGGCTTTCTTAGCCATGACAGCAAAGTTCTTATCATCGATGCCTAAATCGCTGAGTTTGCTGGGCAAGCCCAAGGTTTCAAAGAAGAATTTTTCCAAAGCGTCAATAGCAGCGCGGGCACCTTCCATAAGCGGCAGATTCTCATCTACTCCCATAATGTTGACACCAAAGCGCTTAATGCGCGGCGCTGTCTTCTCACTGAGGATATAGCGCAGCCAGCGGGGCGTAACAATAGCTAAGCCATGCCCATGCGTGATATTATAAAATGCGGACAGCTCATGCTCAATATTGTGGCAGACAGCGGGCTGTTTAAACATGGAGCCATCGTATAAGAAACCGTTCAGCGCCCATGAGGAAGCCCACATCAAATTGGCGCGGGCCTCGTAATCATCTGGTTTGGCCAAAGCAATAGGAGCGTATTTAACAACCGTGCTCAAAACCGCTTCCTGCACGCGCAGCAGCATATCCATCAAATCAAAGTTGGAGAAATATGCGACGTCAAAAATATGGGACATAATATCCACGCTGCCGCTGGCGGTTTGGTAAGCATTGACCGAATAAGTATTAGTGGGATCGAGGAAAGAAACGTTGGGGCGCAAGTTAGGGCCAAACAGAGGCTGCTTTTCGTTTAATTCTACATTGCTGATCACTCCGCCAATGTCCATTTCAGACCCCGTAGCCGCCAAAGTCAGCACTGTGACTATAGGCAAATGCTCAGCGCTGAAACCTTTGCCGGTCACCAAATCCCAGCAGTCGTCGCCGTCATATTTTGCGGTGGCAGCCATAGCCTTGGAGGCGTCAATCGTGGAACCTCCTCCCACGGCGAGAATCACTTCGATGCCTTCGGTTTTGCAAAGCGCAGCGCCCTTGTTAACGGTTGTATGATGTGGGTTGGGCTCAACGCCGGGCAGTTCAAAAACAGTCAGGTCTGATTTTTTCAGCTCAGCCATCACTTTGTCGTAAAGGCCAATCTTTTTAATAGAGCCACCACCGTAAACCAGCAGTACCTTTTGGCCAAAGCCCTTCACCTCTTCGCCAAGGTGCTGCAGCTGCTCCTTGCCAAAATAAACTTTGGTAGTATTGCTAAAAATAAAATCCTGCATGAGAGTCTCCTTCAATCTAGTTTATATTATTGCTAATAGTTGGCTAAGCGCCATTTCTATTGCCTTCTGGGAACTTACGCTCCCAGTGCAGATGCCCGGTCTCCAAAGCTTCGCGGTAACGTCCGATTTTATAATCTAAGCGGGCGATTATCTCGCTGATCTGATCGCGCTGGCGAAGCAAATTATCGCGCTGTTCTGTCAGTAATTGCAGGCGATCGGGGATGGTGGAATCTCCCTGGCGAAACAATTTTAGATATTCCGCCATTACCGCTACAGGCAAACCGGCGCGCCGCATACACAAGGCTAATTCAATCCACAGAAGCTCCTCTTCACCGTAGTTGCGTATTCCGCCAGAAGTCCTGGGAACTTCGGGGATCATTCCCGATTTTTCATAATAGCGCAGCGTATCGCGGGAAATCCCATATTTTTGGCATACTTCTTTAATGGTCATAATCGTCTTATGCTCAGCTTCCTAGCCTAAGCCAAAATAGCCCTGAAGATATTAACTTTTTTGCGGCTATCGCCGCATTATTATCAGTAATACGCCCGTTTTGCAAACGCTAAGCTGACGGCATAGCCCTGAATATAGCAAATTATACATGCTGGAGTTAACTCTAAGTCAAGAGAGAGCACAAAGCAGCTATTGCAGCAGAGAAACGCACGGCTGAAATTAGTGGAATTTGAACAAATCTTGCGATATGTTAACAAGAAATTTTCACCAACATCGTTCTCATGTGTTAAAATATTGGGGATAATTTTAGGAGGCATCGTTATGATATCTGGAATTGGCGACAATTTAGCAGCAGCAACCATCGGTCAAGTCAGCGCCGCTCCCGCGCAAACCGCAGCGGTAAGGGACACAGCTCCCGCCCTGCCCACCGACAGCTTAGTTAGAGCCCAAAGTTCCGACGACGGTTTAATGTCGCCGTCCATGGTCAAAGCTCACAGCAGTTCCACTTCAGAAGTAGCGGCTACTGAAGTCGTCGCCGAAGCTGAAGAGGTAGGAGCCAAATCCGCCAATTCCTATTTGGACAAATGGGGGCCTCAGGTTATTTACTTCCCTCTCACCGACCGCTTCAACGATGGCGATCCCTCCAACAACATGGGCGTTGATAAAGCTGATCCCCGCGGTTATCACGGCGGTGACCTCCAAGGCATCATCGACAAGCTGGACTACCTCGACGATCTAGGTGTAACCACGCTGTGGCTGGCTCCTCTGTACGACAACGTAGATCGCGCCGGAGACGGTGTGCACGACTGGGGTTCTGGCTATCACGGCTATTGGATTCAGGACCACTACAAAGTCGAAGAGCACCAGGGCGACATGTCCAAAGTTAAGGAACTGGTCGATAAAGCCCACGATAAGGGTATGAAGATCGTGCTCGACACCGTGCTCAATCATACAGCTCCAGGTCACCAGTGGACTCAGGACCCCAGCAAGCACGATTGGTTCCATCACAACGGCGGTATCCAGAATTGGGAGAATCCTTGGGAATTGGCCAACAGAGACGTCTGCGGCCTGCCCGACCTCAACCAGAGCAATCCCGACACTTACAAGTTCCTGCTCGACAACACCTTATGGTGGATTAAGGAAACCGGTGCCGACGGTATCCGTTTAGACGCTGTCAAGCACATCGATCACGAGTTCTGGCAGAAGTTCTCCGCCGATATTAAAGCGGAAATGGGCGATGATTTCATGGTGCTCGGTGAAGTGCTGCACGGAGATCCCAACGTCCAGGCCGGCTATCAGCGCGACGGTCTCAGCTCGCTGTTCGACATGCCGCTGTACTACACCATGAAGGAAACCTTCGCTCAGGACGGTAGCTGCCGCAAGCTGGCCGCCCGCTTCGGTGAAGACTGTAAATACGATCAGCCCGGGCAGATGGTTACCCTGCTGGACAACCACGACTTCGAGCGCTTCTTAGAGAGCGCCAAAGGTTACCGTAGCCATGACAAGCTCATGCTGGGCATGGATATGATCATGACTTGCCGCGGCATTCCCTCCATTTACTACGGTACTGAGACCGGTTTGGAAGGCGCTAACGATCCTTACAACCGCGGAGATATGAACTTCGGCGAGAACGGCCACATCACCGATCACCTCAAGAAACTCACCAGCATACGCGCTGGCCTGCCCGCCCTGCAGACTGGTTCTCAGATGGAGATGTGGGTAGATGATCAGATTTACGGTTTCTGCCGCCGCCAGGACGGTCAGGAAGTCATCAGCATCGTCAACAACGATTACAGCGGTCAGACCCGCGACATTCCTCTGCGCGAAGGCAGCCCGATTAAGGAAGGCGAAACCTTGGTAGATGCCTTGACCGGTGAGAAATTCCAGGTCAGAAATGGCAAAGTCAACGTTTATATTCCCGATAAGAAGGGCCGCATTTTGGTTCCCGAAAAGTTCATGGGCGACATTAAGTTCAAGAACTAATTAATTGAGCTAAACGGTGGTACGCTGAACGGCTGCCACCGTTTTATTTTATTTAAATTGCTGCCTATCTAACGAACATCAGTATATGCTTAATATTGCCGAAGAATTCAAGTGTTTTGTCGAGAACTATCCCAATTACCGCGAAACTTGGGCTATCGACGATTTGCGTTCCCGGGAATTTTCCCGTCTCGATGAAAGCGGCGAGATTTATCTGAATTATGAAAAGGCCGCCCCTTACGGTCTTTCGCAAATGCGCTGTTTCACCCGTTCTTTAGCGCGTACAGTCATGAGCCCGCTCAATTACAGCGCTTCGGAAAATTTTCAGAAAAAGATTGAGCACTGCAAACGCCGCTTCCTGCGCTTCTTCGGCGCGGATCCCGAAGAATACGCCCTGCTGTTCACGGCGACCATGTCCAAAGCCATGCACATGATCTCCAGCAACTACGATTTCAGCGGACAGTCACGGCTCTTGTTAGCTATAGACAATCACCGCGCTATGGACAGCCTGGTCAGGCACGCTCAGCTACAGCAAGCTGCCGTCAATTATATTCCAGTCAATCCGCAGACCTTAGCCCTTGAAGAAAAAACGCTGCTGCAGCTTCTCAGCTCCCCTGCCCCATCTAAAGGCAATAGGCTCTTAGTCTTTCCCGCTCAGTCCTGCCTTAGCGGCGTGCGCCATCCGCTTGCTGTCATCGGTGCCGCCCAGCAGCTGGGCTGGCAGGTATTGCTCGATGCTTCCTCGTACGCGCCCACCGCCCCGCTCAACCTGTCGCGCTATCATCCCGAATTCCTGACCGTAGCCTTTCACAAAATGCTCTATCTGCCCACCTGTCTATACGCGCTCATCATCAAACGGGACGTACTGACTGCCTTGCGCCAGCATCACAGCGAGGCACAGACAGAGGGAAAACAGAATGCAGGCCAAACTGCGCCTATTTTCGGCGAAGCAAAGAATCACGGGCCGCGCTTGATTTCAGAGACGCTGGACCTATCCAATGTCCAGTCGCTGGAACTGGGCTTGGACTTGCTGCAGGACATCACCTATCCGGCTATAGATGAACGCACTCAGAGCCTCACCCGCTGGCTCACCCGCAAGCTGCAGAATTTGCGCCACAAAAACCGCCAGCCTGCGGTTACCCTCTACGGACCGCTGCAGGACGGTATTCCGCACGGCCCGGTAATCGCTCTAAACTTTAAGGATGCTCAAGGAAAAATTATAGCTGCGGACCTACTGCTTCCGCTCTTCAAAGCTGCCAAAATAGGGCTGAGCCAGGGAGACTGCAGCGATCCGGGGCTGTGCTCCTTGGCTACAGGCATCGATCCGACAGCCACAGAAGATGAACGCCAAGTTTGGCGCATATCTTTGGGCATGTGCTCTAATTTCCCCGATGTCTTTAAGTTTTGGGAAGTCTGCAGGCAAATAGCTGGCAAATTTAATTGAACCTATTGAATCTATAACGACTTCTCGCCCCCCCGCGCAAATGTCCTGCCCTCTCCTAACGAGGAGGCAGGATATTTATTATAATTGCAGCCACATTGCTAAAATATTAACAACCCCGTAACGTTGTGAACTTGCCCTCAAGCGAAACATATAATATACTTGCTATTGCAAAAATATTACAAACATTATTTCTAATATAGAACATTTGCTCTTCAGGCACACCTACGCTATTGAAATACGAGGTTCCACCATGCCGGTTACATTAAACGGAATAGAATACAGCGATGATTTAACAACTGTCCTTCAAGCTGATAAAGACATTACCTATGCTGCCATTCTGTCCGGGGTTACCACCATCAATAAAGAGGCTTTTTACCGCTGTGAACAGCTCACCTCAGTGTCTCTGCCCGACAGCTTGCAATGCGTCGGCGAATTAGCTTTTTCGTTTTGTTCCAATTTAACTTCTGTCGTCATTCCCAACGCGGTACAAACCATTGCCGATGGGGCCTTCGCGCACTGTGCTAAGCTAGAGAAGGTCATTTTATCGGAAGGCATAGCTACAATAGGTGAAAACGCATTTTACAAATGCCGGCGCTTATCTCCTACGACCATCCCCACCAATGTCAAAAAGATCGGCAGTCAGGCCTTTTACGGTGTGAAAGTTCTATATTACTCCGGGCCAAAATGCGGGACGACGTGGGGAGCCGGAATACTCGGGTATATTTAATGCTGGCGCAAACGCAATTAATTAAGACTCTTCGATATCAAACCCGCCTTTAAGAATAAACTCCCGCAGCAGCTTATCGGTTTCCATATTAACCTTCGGCGGCGGCAGCTGCCGCCCGCAACGCTTTTCGAAAAACGCTTTGGCCCGGGCTTTATCCACCGTGGCTTTAAGCAACTCAAACCTGCCGAACTCGTTGATATTGCTCTCAGTAACCCGCTGAGCCATAAGTTCACGCAACTTATCCTCATCTAGCCCCAGCAGCCCAGCTAAACGGTGAATCCGATCATCTTTTGACCTGGCTAAATATTCACTTATGTATTCCCGGCACAATTTTCCCGGGACCTCTTCGACGTCGCCGCTCTGCAGTTCGTGCAGGAAGATATTGGCTTGTTTCTGTTCTTCCTGGGAAAGAACGGCAAAGGTTTTATGCAGCTCGGCTTCCGCTTTTTGCAGTTTTTCAGCTCCGCTTCCCTGCGTATGCAGCGCTTTCAGATATTTCTCAAAGCGGGAATTCATATAAGCGAGATCGATCCGGCCCGTATCGATCTCGGTCAGATAGCCGTCGAGATCGTAGGGAATATCCTCGCTGCTCAGTCCCGCGCTCTCGCGGGGTTCGGCTAGTTCCTGGTAACGCTTGACCAAAACCAGATAGGTCGTTTCGTCGAGGGACACAGCGATATTCTGCGTGTCCCCGGCAATTTCATCGGTTATTGAATACTCAGCTTTATTCCAGTTAAAGCCCTGAATCTTCGCTGCCTGCAGATGTTCGTTGAATTCTCGGAAAAGTTTAGTAAACCGCCTGCAGTCTGCCGTCTCCGCCGGAAGATGCGCAAACTTTCCCTCACAGCCCGGCTCATCCGAACCAGCGCTGTCCTCCCCTTCTTCCAGCCCGTCCGCCCGGCAGAAAAGCTCTTCGATTTCCCGATACAGCCGGTTCATTTCCCGCAGGTTCTTATCCAGCCGCTGCGCAAACAGTCCGAAAGGACGATCGCCGGAATAGAGTTTCACCGCCGCTTCAATACACTTTTCCATCGTATGCGGCTTGCGGTAATAGCGGATCGTTCCGAAGGGTTTGTCCGGTCCGAACAGACGGTTGGTGCGGGAAAAGGCCTGAATAATATTCTCCGGTTGACTGATGTTTTTGAACTTATCAATATATAAAGTATTGAGCCATTTGGAATCGAAGCCGGTCAGCATTTGATCGACCACGATCAGCAGATCGATCTGTTTTTCCGGGTGTTTGTCAATGCCGTTGTAGGGATTTTTATGAGCCAATCTGGCGGCTATATCCTTTTTCATCTTGGCAAAAGAGGGAATGGCGTAATTGACGCCATAGCGTTTGTTGTAATCGCCTATAATTTCGGCCAAACTGGCTTCTTTGAGCGCACTGCCGTCGTTGTTGTCGATGCTAGGATCGAACAGGGCCGTAACCCTCAAATCAGGAGCACCCGTTTTAAACCGCTGATAATATTCCAACGCCTCGGCGATGCTTTCTGTGGCCAAAATAGCGTGGAATTTACCGCTCTGCGAGAGAACCGCCCAATTTTCCCGAATGTCTTCCAGCACCTGAGATTGGTGTTCCTCGGTGCGGTACTGAGCCGGCGGGAGATAATCTTCAATACCCTTGACGTAGCCTCCGTCTTCAGCGGTATATCCGGCCATGGGCACGTTGTGCATATAGTCCAGAAAGACCTGTTTCTTGGCAGGATCGCCCCACGCTTCCTCAACCGAGGCTGCTTTGGCTTGTTGCAAAGCAACTGCCCGGCGAATATCCCGATCCTTAAAAGTCAGGACTTTGTAAAGATCAAAGCCCAGCACGTTTTTATCGCGGATGCCATCGGCTAGGCTGTAGCGGTGCAGTTCGCTGCCGAAAACCGTGGCCGTGGTGCTCAGCTTTTTCTGATTTTCTTCCTGGATCGGCGTGCCGGTAAAACCGAAGAAAAGCGCTTGGGGAAAGGTCTGTTTAATCGCGCAAAGCATATCCCCAAAGGTAGAGCGATGACATTCGTCAACGATGATCACCAGCCGCTTGCTCCTGATTACGCCGATATCGGCGGCCTTAAGGGTTTGGTCTTTTCTGCAGGCCTCGTGCATTTTTTGGATAGAGGTCACGATCAGCGTATCGGCAGGGTCGCTGCTCTTCAGCTTGCCGATCAGAACGTAATTGTTGTCCGTTTCCTGGACGGTGTTCTTTTTTTGCTCTTCGCTCAGTCCCGCTCCGGCGAAGTTGCGGTATTCATTGAGCGACTGCGTGCCCAGTTCTTTGCGGTCCATCATAAACACCACTTTATCGGCATCCCTGGAGGAAGCGATAAGCTGCGCCGATTTAAACGAGGTCATGGTCTTGCCGGAACCGGTGGTATGCCAGATATATCCGCCCAGCTGACCGCCCTCTTCCCAGCGGTTCTTGGCCACTCGGTCAGAAATGGCGTTGGCGGCATAATACTGATAGCTGCGCATGACTTTCAAAACGCCGTCGGAGGCGTCAGCCACCGTATAAAAACCGATCAGCTGGTGGGCCATGGGAATAGACAGCAGCGTCCGGCAGATTTCCCGCCAATCATTGATCGGCTCGTTGTTGAAATCGGCCCAATGGAAATAATAATTCTGCTCAAACTTGCCGTCCGGCCCGGGGTTGGCGAAATACAGGGTTTCTTCGGGGGTCATGGCCGCGAAGACCTGCACCAGGGCAAAGAAACCGGTAAATACGCGTTCTTCCGCGTACTTTTTGATCTGAGAAACCGCCTGAGAAACCGGAATATTGCTTTTCTTAAGTTCGAGATGAATCACCGGCATACCGTTGATCAGCAGCATTAAATCCCCGCGCCTATCGCTCAAAAGCGGAATTTTGGCTTTGAATTCCGGCTGCCGGACGATTTGATAGCGGCTTTTACCGGCCTTGATCTCCTGCCTGTCGTAGATTTTCAGCGAAACTTCCCTGCCCAAGTGGGCGGCGTCCTCAGGATTGTCGCGTTTGACGGCTACGCTGCCGCCGTTGATGAAGCAGTTTAAGAGCAGCGGCGTCTTTAGCTTAGCGATCTGCTCCAGAATCTGCTGCATCTCGCTGTCGGTAAGCGGACAGTTGTTGAGCCGGTCGATGTCTTTGTTGTTCTCAAAAAGAATATCGGCCCAATTGCGGATGAGATCGGCCTCTCTGCTGTGAACTAAGACCCGATCTTCCCAGCCGTGTTCCTGCAGCAGAGCGATTACGGCCGGTTCAAATTCCTTGGTTTCGCTGGAGAATGCCCTATCATCCATATTAACCATTTCGCCCTGCGATAATCAATATCATTTAGGATTTAATGAACAGTTCACAAAACAAATAACCGCCCCCCCGTCCAAAGGATGCGGTTATTTATTTAACTACATCTGAGGGCTAACCGTTTCCGGCAGCACTTCCTATTTTATAACACCAAGCAGGACAAAATGTCAAATAATCAAGCGTGCTGATCTACTGAATATAATTCAAGCGTTGCATTAAGCCACTAAATTTGCTAATATATCACAAAGTGCTGCCAGATACGGAAGCGGTTAGCCTCGAACGTCTCTAACGTGAAGGGGCTTTTGTGGACCCTTCACTTGAATGCCCCCGGCAAGGATTTAACGCCCAGCCGGGGAGACTGCCAGAGGGGAGGGCTTGACGATGCTGACAATAGAAGGTCTTATTGCAGTCCTTAGCTTATGCTTCGGCTGTTTTAGCGCCGGATATATGATCGGACGCCACAGTAACAGTTCACAAAACAAATAGCCGCCCCTGGCCTAAGGATGCGGCTATTCTATAACTAAATCCGAGGGCTAACCGTTTCCGGCAGCACTTCCTATTTTATAACACTAAGCGGACGGACTGTCAAATGAACGCGCCCGGCTATCCCGCGCCGCCGGCTGATATTCCGCCGCAACTCCCGCTCCCCGTCATGCGCCCCATCAGACGAACATCTTTTCCAGCAGGGCTTTCTTGATCGTTTTCAGCTTGTCCAGTTTGCGCTGCTGCAGAGTGATGAGGGTGTCGATATTAGTAATTGTCTCACCAATTTTTCTTTGCTCTTCATTTGAAACAGGTAATGATATTTCTAATTTTGCAAGGTCATTTGAATTAATTGCCGGATAACTTGTTCCAGTACAATTATCTAAAACAATCTTAACAAAACTATCAGTCTGCAAAAAACTCATGAGAAACTCTGTATTAATATTAGGTCTCATCTGAGCATAACCGGTTGAAAAGACATAATTCTTATCAGATTTTGAAAACAAATAGTTATTTCTCTGATATGGCCTTACCGTTTGAAAAAACACATCCCCGGTATGAGCAACTCTTTGTGCTCTCGACGGAGCTGTTGCTTTGGTTTCAGTTCGATGTGAAACCATTTCTGTTCCTACAACAGACTCCAGATCAACATATTCAAATACCTCTGGTAATTCAGTTTTAGGATTAAAATCAGCTACATCATACAAATAATGCTTTTCCCAAGGTTTACCAAAGCCCGCGAAGCGCAGTTCCGGCACAGCGGCCCCGGGGCGGGGAAACATCTTCTCCAGCAGGGATTTCTTAACGGTTTTCAGCTTGTCCAGTTTGCGCTGCTGCAGGGTGATGAGGGTGTCGATATTAGTAATTGTCTCACCAATTTTTCTTTGCTCTTCAT
>JAUNIO010000008.1:0-15687 GCA_030535355.1 bacterium
GGGAGTCAGATAGTTCGCAAGTTAGCTAATCGCTAACTTAACGGGACTGAGTTAAGGCTCAATGACATTGCATCCTTTAGGGAGAATTACTTAGATAGTTAGCAGATTAGCTGATCGCTAACTAAATGATATTAGTTACCAATTAATCGTTCATTGCCATTTATGCAGCTGCCGCTCAATTTTTCCAATCTGAAAGAGGCGCGCGATTTCGCGGACCAGCACACCCTGCGCTTATTGCGCTCACCTGCGCCCAACCGCGCAACGCTGCGCCTGCTGTGTTTTCCTGGGCAAGAGCCTAAACATGCCGTGTGCAAAGATTTCTTTGACACCCCCAATTGGTATCGCCGCAGTGCCGGGCGTTTTTTAATCGCGCATGAATACGGGGCCTATGCCAGGCTTCAGGGCATCAGGGGCATCCCCATGGTTTACGGACGCCCCCATCCGGATATGATGCTCATGCAATATCTAGATCACAGTGAAGATCTCTGGAAATACCGGCCCGGTCAGCTTCCGGAGCTAATATTAGAACAGATGCGGGGGATTTTGGATGCCATCCACGCCAAAGGGGTTATTCATCTCGATATAGGGCATGACAGCCGCAGTAGCTTTGGCCGGGAAACCAATTTTATGTGGCAGGAAGAAGAGCAGCAAGTGTATCTCATCGATCCCGCCGGCGCTCTTTATGGTCTTCCCCTGCCCGCTTCCGTGCGGTGCGCTCTCGAAGCTCACGACAATTTGGCACTCGTTAAAATCCACGATTTCTTCTTTCCCAATCTGGAATGGCAGCCTCCCCAGCCTTTACCTCCCTGGGGAGAGAAACTTTTCACCAAGCTAAAGAAGATCTAACCGTCATATATGCTTGTTACAGCGTTTTGTAGCACGTCAATGTTTTGCGTTATAGCTTATTTAATGGCCAAATTAGCACTCGATTCTCTCCTATAGTTTTGATTAACTCTCCGGCTGAACAAAGCGGGATATTTAGCATAATTGGCAAAGTAATTAAGTTTAGCGCCCAAACGGGCGGATCATTCTTTCGCTTCCAAAAGCGAATAATACTTACTGCGGGGGACGCTTAAATGCCCGAAGAACTGATAACCGTCATAGTCAACGACAGCGATGTGCGCGAAATAGCTGCCAATACTACTGTTGGCGAGGTATTCGACGCCAAAAACCATCCCGAAATCGTAGGAGGTATGATCAATCAGTCGTTGATAGGTCTGGATACGCCCATCACCGTGCCGGTTCGCCTCACTCCCGTCCTCCGCCATGACCGCGCTGGCCACAACATCGTGCACCGCACCTGCACCCACATGATGGACGCCATTTTGGCCACCCACTATCCGAACCTGCATTTTCTAATCGGACAGTCGCTGCACGATGGGTATTATTACGAGCTTTTGGATTGGGAAGGTGAAGAACCTAATTTGGAAACTCTAGCTCAAGAGCTAGATGAGCTGGTCATCAAAACCATCGCCGACGATCTCCCTCTTATCACATCCTATGTCAATGTGGAAGACGCCTGTGTCAATCTCAATGATCGCCGCGGTTCCATGATTAAGCTGCTGCGCACCTGGCCCTACAACATGGTGCCCCTGCTGCGTTTAGGCGATTTTGTAGCTATTAAATACGGTCCTACAGCGCCCTCTACCCGTTACTGCCAGGGCATTAAAATAACCCCCTTCCCTAAGGGCTTTATCATGCAGTTCTCCCGCAATGCGGCCAAACCCGATCCCTCCTCTAGCACCCGTCTGTTCGGTGCCTACCGCGAGAACCGTTCTTGGAACCGCATGATCGGCGTGGCCACTGTAGGCGATCTCAACGAAGCTATTCTGAACGACCGCATTAAAGATGTGATTATGACCCAGGAAGGCCTGCACGAACAGAAGATCGTGCAGATCGCTGCCGATATTGCCAAACGCCGCGACACCATCCGTTTGGTCTGCATTGCCGGGCCGTCTTCATCGGGAAAAACCACTTTCGTGCGCCGTCTTTCCGTGCAGCTCAAAGTCTTGGGCATCAATCCAGTAATTATAGGTATGGATGATTATTACCGCGACCGCGTCGATACCCCGCTGGGAGAAGACGGCAAAATCGACTTTGAAGCTTTCGATGCCCTGGATGTGCCCTTGCTGACCAAACATTTGGAGATGATCGCCGCTGGCCACGAGATTCGCGTGCCCCGTTTTGATTTTCCCACCGGCCGCCGGGTTCCCGAGAATCAGTTCACGCCACTGCGTTTAGGCAAAAATGAAGTGCTGCTAATCGAAGGCATCCACGGGCTTAACCCTCGCATCACCGAATCCGTTCCTGAAAATGCGCGTTACCGCGTCTTCGTCAGCGCTCTAACCCAGCTGGTCATTGACGAGCATAACCGCATACCAACTTCGGAGGGCCGTCTCTTGCGCCGTATTGTGCGCGACCGCCGCTACCGCGGCACTTCCGCCGCAGGAACTATAGCCATGTGGCCCAGCGTGCGTGCCGGAGAAGAGCGCAACATTTTCCCCTTCCAAGAGCGCTGCGACGCCATGTTCAACTCCACACTCATCTATGAAGCGGCAGTATTTAAAACCTTTGCCTGGCGCTATCTGCTGGAAGTTTCCCGCGACGATCCCGCTTGGAGCCAAGCTAGTTTCCTGCTGCGCTTCCTGGATTTATTCGTGCCCATGTTCCCCGATTACGTACCCTCTAATTCGGTCATGCGCGAATTCATCGGCGGCAGCCACTTTAGCTATTAAACTTAGGCTTTCAGCTTAGGCGTTTAATTTAACAATTAATCAATCCTGTATTTCAATCAATCACCATGAGCAGCGAGCAGCGCTTGTCTATACAGGCGCTGCCATTTTGGGCCAACGGCGGCAAAGAGGACAATATGACTGAGAATAACGTACCCAGCTGGGATTTAAGCGATCTCTATAACGGGCCTGATGACGGGCGCATCGAAGCGGACCTGCAGCGAGCTGAAGACTTGGCCATCACTTTCAAAGCCTCATATAGAGGACGCATTAAGGCCGGAGACCTAAGCGCAGACCTTTTATGTCAGGCTATGGCCGACTATCGGGCTATTTTGGAACTGCTATATAAGGCTGACAGCTATGCCGATTTGCTCTTTGCTGCCGATACCTCTAAACCAGAGAACGGAGCGCTTATGCAAAAAGTCTCCGAACGGGTCAGCCAAATATCCACCCACCTCATCTTTATAGATTTAGAACTGGGACAAATCAGCGACTCACTCTGGGAAAAACTGCAAAAAGATGGACGCCTGGCTGAATATCGGCACACCATTGAACAGGAACGCCTGCAGCATAAGTACGCACTCAGCGAAGCCGAAGAAACCGTCCTGGAAGAAACCGCCAACTGCCGGGGCCGCGCTTTTGCCCGCCTCTTCACGGAAACGGTCTCGCGCCTCAAATTCCCGATCACTATCGGCGGCGAAACCAAGGAACTCAACCAAAGCGAACTTTCGGCGCTCTTCTACAAGCCCGACCGCGAACTGCGCCGTCAAGCCGCTCAAGTGCAAAGTCAGGTTTTGCAGGAGCATATTCACCCTCTGCATTTTGCTTACAGCACGATCATTTTGGAAAAACTGACCATGAACCGCCTGCGCGGTTTTACCTATCCCGAAGAATCGCGCCATCTCGCCAATGAACTGCCTGCAGCCGCCATTGAGACAATGGTAAACGTCGTAGTGCAGAACTACGCTTCCGTTGCCAGGTTCTATCGGCTCAAAAAAAAGCTGCTGGGCTTGGATGAGCTGTTCCACTATGACAGATACGCGCCTTTGCCGCAAAAAAGCCAGGCCGAAGTCAGCTTTGCCCAGGCGAAGCAAACGGTATTGGAGGCTTTTGGAGAATTTTCCCCGCTATTCCGCGAAAAAGCGGAAACGTTCTTCTCTCAAGGCTGGATCGATGCAGCTATGCGTTCCGGCAAACGCGGAGGCGCTTTCTGCGCGGGCATTACTCCGAGCCTGCATCCGTATATTCTGATGAATTTTACGGCCACCCCCCGCGACGTAGAAACGCTGGCCCATGAATTAGGCCACGGCATTCACGATATTCTGGCCAGCAAACAGAACATCTTCAATTACCATCCCGTCCTGCCTTTGGCGGAAACTGCCAGCACCTTCTGCGAACTGCTGGTCTTCCATAAACTTCTCAAAGAACTCCCCGATGCCGCTAGCAAATTAGCGCTGGCCTCCGAGCATTTGGAATCCCTGTTCGCCACAGTCTTCCGCCAGGTGGCCATGTACCGCTTTGAGCAGCGCGTCTTCCGCCAGCGCAGCGAGCAAGGCGAGCTGACCCACGAGCAGATGAGCGATATCTGGCAGGATTCTCTGCAGGAAATGTTCGGCGATTCTGTCACTATGGGCGAAGATCACCGCATTACCTGGAGTTATATTCCCCACTTCATCCACACTCCGTTTTACGTCTATGCTTATGCCTTTGGAGAGCTGCTAGTCTTGGCCCTGTATGCCCGCTACCGCCAAGAGGGAGCACCGTTTATCGAGAAGTATATAGAATTTCTCTCCAGCGGAGGTGCACTCACCCCTCAGGAAATGCTGGCAAAACTCAATATAGACATCACCAAAGCTGAATTCTGGCAGGGAGGCTGTGACTTGATTCAAGAAGAGATTAAAGAAGCTGAAGCTCTGGCAGCCGCTCTGAACGAAAACGCTGCCGATGATAGCCCTGTTTCCCCAAGCGGATGGGGCGAAGGCGATAATGACGGCTGGGATGGTTACGGCGAAGACGAGGACGACATCATGGCAGCGCGTCCGGACTGGGACGAAGAATAAATCGCTGGTCTGGTGAATTTACATTTTTGTTACATATCTCCAAAAGGTTTTTTAAACGTTTAGTCAATTAGATGTTTTATGTTGTTAAATGCTATAACCCCTGGAGATATGGTGCGCTCGGTGGCCGACATCGATTTAGATGATTTGGAGCAGCGCGGTATTCGCGGCATATTGCTGGACTTTGACAACACGCTGCTGGCCTGGAGCGAAAATACGGTCAGCCCGCAGGTTATGGGTTGGGTCAGAAGAGCCACAAAGCGCGGATTTCGCCTGTGCATAGTTTCCAACGCTCCCGACGAGCGTTTAGCTGCTCAGGCTAAGCGTTTGCATATTCCTTTTGTTTCTAAAGCGCTGAAACCCACGGGAAAGGGCATAAACCGCGCAATAGAACTTTTAGGTTTACGGCGCGACGAAGTCATCATGGTCGGCGATCAGATGTTCACCGATGTCTTAGCCGGCAATCGCTCAGGACTGTTCACCGTTTTGGTCAATCCCATTTATCTGCGCGAACAGTGGTGGATGAAATATGTGCGCGGCTTGGAACGCCGTCTGCAAAAACGAATGGGACTGTCCTTACCCGCCTAAGTTATCTGCCTAAATAACTGCCTAATTACCGTCCTAAAAAGGACCTAGACTAAAAAGAACCTAAACAGGAGCTTGACAGGTGCAGTTTAACGGTTCTTTTGCCGTAATTCTCAATCCCCAGGCGGGTGCCGGCAGAGGATGTAAACATTTAGAAGAGCTGCGTTCTTTTGCAGTTCAGCGAGGCGGCCAGCTTGTGCTCAGCAGTGCTCCCGGGCAGTCTATCCAGCTGGCCCGCCACCTATCTGCCCAGCAGATTCCTTTGATTTTTGCGGCTGGCGGAGATGACACCATCCGTGAAGTTCTGCGAGGTCTGCCGCGCAGCCATCCCCCGCGCCTAGGCATCATTCCGGTTGGTACATTTAATAATTTCGCCACTTCCCTGCATCTGCCCGAAGAGCCTCTCGACGCTCTGGCTCAGACACTCTTGGGAAAAGACACCAGCCTGGATTTGGGCAAGGTGGAAAATGGGCCCTTTTTTATTGAAAGCGTAGGCGTTGGCCTAGATTCTGAAGCCTGGAGCCAAGCGCCCCAAGAAGAACCTATCGGTATGGCCCGCTGGTTTACGGGCATACGCGTGGGCTTCAGCGCTTTGACGGAATACGTGCCCAAACATCTGCGCATTGCCATAGATGGCCATTTTTTAAATATTCGCAGTGTCATGCAGGTCATCGTAGCTAATTCCCGCTGCTTCGGTGCCCGTCTGCAGATAGCTCCCAAAGCCCGTCTGGACGATGGTCTGCTTGACGTCTGCATTATCCCCCCCATGAGCCGGGCCAAACTTCTGACAGCTTTACCGCTATTTTTTTACGGCAAGCAGCTAGATTATCTGCCTTCACTGCGCTATTATCAGTGCCACAAAATCACCATCAGTGCCAGAAAAAAATGGCCAGCCCGCGTAGATGGTCTTCTCGCCGAAGACCTACCCATAACCATACGCGCTCTGCCCAAGTCCCTGCCCGTACGCCTGCCAGCGGCCTGCTTTAACGAAGACGGCAAACTCAGATAAGCAATGTGCTTGCTTGAGCGCGGGCTTGACCACAACGATAATTGTATATAAGTCAGCATACCCATATCATCGAGCCTTAACTAAATGACATGGAGCCAACAGCAAACTAAATTAAAGCGTAACCGTCAAATATGCTTGTGGCTGCGCTGCGCCAAAACTACTTTTTACGCTTACCTATTCAGCAATGGTGAGCACAGTAATATTATTATTAGTGTAAATACATATTTCAGCAGCTATTTCGATAGCTTTGCGGGCTACGGTTTCCGCATCTAAATCGGTGTTATCCAATAAGGCCCGGGCCGCTGCAGTTGCGAATCCCGATCCAGAGCCAATGGCAGCTACGCCACAGTCGGGTTCCAGAACATCGCCATTGCCGGAGAGAAGCAGCATATTCTTTTTGTCTGCCACGATCATCATGGCTTCCAATTTGCGCAGATATTTGTCGGTGCGCCACTCGCGGGCTAACTCTACGGCCGCGCGCCGCACATTGTCCCCGAATCCATCCAGCTTATTTTCGAACTTTTCAAACAGGGTCATACCATCGGACGCCGATCCGGCGAATCCCCCCAGCACTTTGCCATCGCGCATTGAGCGCACTTTTTTGGCGGTATTCTTCATGATGGTGTTCTGTAAAGTAACCTGACCGTCGCCGGCGATAGCCACCGCATCGCCGCGGCGCACACAGACTATAGTTGTAGCTTGTAACATTGTTTTGACACCTTTGTAATTTAGCACAAGTCTTTAACGGCCTCTACCCCTGTCACCTGCAGATGATAGCTAAAGAAAGCGTTAATAAACTCTGCGTCGTGGGGCAAAATTCCCAGCTCCTTCGCTGTGGTAAGGGGAGTATCATACGTTTCAACTGCTGAAAGAGGAGCGATTACCCGGCAGTCCCAGCCTTTGGCTATGGCTAACATTTTCAGATTGGTGGCCAGCTGGTAATAGCAGAGGTCCGTCACATCGCCCATAGCTATCAAAACTTTGGGCTGGATTGTCTCCAATTTTCGCACAAGTTCAGTGCTGATCAGCGAATTGATTGATGGTTTAGGAATAATGATGAATTTATCCGCCTGGGGTAACTGAAGCAATGCCTCCTCGAGTTCAGCTTCTGGAGTGCCCTCCACACAGTGAGCGGGCCAAAGGGAGAATTCGCGGCTGTCGGGCTGGTGGCTGTCGCAGGTAAAGAGAAAATTATCTATTCCCATTCCAGCTGCTGTCTTAATTATGCGGGTTACCTCTGGGACGATGCGAGAAACACGCGGGGAACTCATAGGGCCTTGGCTGCAAAACCCCTTAACCACATCTACGGCGATTAAAGCTACATGCTGGGGCCCACCCGCCTGAGCGGCCAGATCAGCCATAGAGAGAACAGGGCAGTTCGCCTGAAAATTGGCCAAAAAGCCTAAAAATTCGCGGTGAGAGGCGATAAACTCATCAGCGGATTTGGTATTGATAAGCATACTAGCTTCATTTGGCAGGCGCTTATGGTACCCTGCTTACTTAGCAGAAATGTTATCTTTTATAATTATCGGCAGGTATATCGCCAGCCAGCTGAGCGGATAATTCAGCTTGGTAAAGAATAGGTCATCATCAATTACAAGCGATTATTTTTGCCATGCTAGAACTTTTCAATTTAGACACCTACAACACCGTCAGCGCAGCTATAGTTTTTGTCTATGGCGCTTTAATCGGCAGTTTTTTAAACGTGGTCATTTACCGCCTGCCCAACGAACGCTCCATCGTTTGGCCGGGTTCTGCCTGCGGCACCTGCGGGACCCCACTTTCCTGGTGGGAAAATATCCCCATCCTTTCTTATTTTCTCCTGCGCGGCAAATGCCACACCTGCGGTTCCACCTTTTCCTGGCGCTACGCCGGCATAGAGACCCTGTCAGCGCTCATGGCGGTAGCCCTGCTGCAGCTGTGCGGCGGTGTTTCTTGGCAATATATCTATTGGTTCATTTTTTACGCTTACTTATGCGTCGTGTTCTTCATGGATTTTGACAATTGGATTATCTTGGATTCCGTGTCCCTCAGCGGTGCTGCCGTAGGCGCTGCTGGCAGCGTTTTGCTGCCTGCCCGTGCAGATTTTGCCTATTTCGCGGTGCCCTGGCTAAACAATCTCGCCTCTTCGCTCATAGGCGCTTTAGCAGGCGCGGCTCTATTTTGGTCAATCCAGTTTCTGGGGTCTCTCTTAATGCGCCAGGAAGCCTTAGGCAGTGGCGACGTCAAATTAGCCGCGTTAATCGGAGCATTTTTAGGCTGGCAGTGCGGGCTTTTAGCTCTCATGCTAAGCTTTGTTCTCGGTGCCTTCACCGTTCCCGTTATCATGCTGATCCAGCGCAAAGGTGCCAGAGTACCCGTACCCTTGGGAACGTTTATGGCCTGTGCTTCAATGCTGGTAGTATTTTACGGCGAACGCATCCTTAACATGCTGTTTTATTGGCCACTTTATTATTAAGGCAGCTTATTAAGACAGCCCTGATTAATGAAGCGGCTTCCTACCCAGCCTCTCGGCTGCGCTTAGCTGCACGCCAGCAACTGCAATTCAACTAGTTTATTAGCCACTGTCATTTAGTTAAGGTCAATGACAGTGGAAATGTTAACTCATATACAATTATAGTTACGGTCATGCCCGCGTACAAGCCAGCATATGATACAAGTTAGACCTAGCTTCCCCAACAGTCTTGGGCACCCCCTCTGTCGCAGCCGCGACATCTCCCCCTCCCATCCTTTAGGGGGAGGCAGATAGTTTCGCAAGTTAGCTGATCGCTAACTACATGATATTAGTTTATTAGCCAAGTCACTGTTCAATTATGACATCAATCGATCAGAAAGGCCGCTCGAATCCATGAACTCATCCCAGATTGCAGAAGATACCACTGAAACCACTGCCCCGCGCTGTTTCGGCATGTACACGCGGCGGGCCACCCCGGTAATTGAGGAAGCTATGGCCCGCACCCGCGCCCTCCTGCAGAGATCAGGCATAGAAGTCGTGGACCTGCAAAGCATTCTAAGCGGCACTAATGTCGAAGTCTTGCTGGCTTTTGGCGGCGATGGCACCATGCTGCACGCCGTTAGACTTATGGCTCCGCTGAGCATTCCCGTACTGGGCATTAATTTCGGCCACGTAGGCTATCTCTGCGCCATCAAGGAAAACGACATCGAAACAGCGCTGCAGCTGGTAATCGACAGCAAATACTCCATAGAGAGCCGCACCATGCTGCAGGGAGACGTTTACCACGACGGGGAACTCGTCTGGCAGTCCCGCGCCTTCAATGATTTTCAGGTTGGCGGCTGCAACCGCACGGTCACCCTGGAAATCACCATCAATGGCCACGCATTTGGCAAAGTCCGCGGTGACGGCGTAATTATCGCCACGAAAACCGGCTCCACCGCTTACGCTTTTAGCGCGGGAGGGCCAGCGCTGCTCATAGATGCTATCAGCCTAGTTTCCTCTAACGCCGTCTTCTCATCCGCCATTCGTTCCCTAGTGCTGCCTACCAACGCCCATCTCCGCATCCGCAACCTCACCGAGATCGCCAGGCCCTATGTCATCGCTGACGGACAAAAAGATTTCTTAATCGGCCACAATACCGAGCTGCAAGTCACCGCCTCAACCTGTCCGGCCCTACTGGTCAATTTAGGGCTTATATCTGAAGTAGAAACCCTGCACCGCGGTTTTCAGGAAGTCATGCTCCGCGAGCTGGACAGCAACTAAAACAAACGGGCTGCCGCCTCTTCCCTGCAGCAGTCCGTTTGTTTGGCTGATCAAGCCAAAACAGTTCCATTTACAGATACCAGTTGGCCCAAGCTATAATCAACAGTCCAACCGCTACGCGGTACACTGCAAAGCCGCGGAAATCGTTGCTGGAGACATAGCGAAGCAGCCAGTCGATGGAAAGCCAGGCCGTTATAAAAGCCGCCACAGTCCCCAGGCCTAAGGCTCCTACGCTGCCAACTTCTACCAACTTGCTAAAATTCTTCACCAACGTGTACAGTGTAGCTGCCCCTAAGGTAGGAATAGAAAGAAAGAACGAAAATTCCGTGGCTTTGGCGCGGTTTAATCCCACCAGCAAAGCCCCCACTATCGTAGCTCCAGAACGTGACATCCCTGGAATAAGAGCGAAGCACTGCGCAAAACCGATCCACAGAGACTGGCGCAGGGTAATATTTTCCTCATCGTGTAAAGCTTTAGCCGCAGCGGGATTATCCTCGCCGCTATCGTCTAAACTCTGAGAAAGGTTCTTATTTTTCGCTGCCGTATAACTATCAACCCACCACAGCACAATTCCGCCTATAATTAGGGTTCCTCCGATAACGTATGCCTGCACGACGCGGTTCTCTAAAAGGCTGTCTATCCAATGGTGCAGCAGCAGACCCACCACAGCCGCCGGCAAAAATGCTATAAACAGGCGTATCCAAAACTCCTGCGAGCGTTTATTAGTTTTCACATCAGCCATTTTAGCCCATAAGCGCTTCCAGTAGTAAATTACGACTGCTATAATCGCTCCCAATTGAATAACGATTTCAAAAGTGCCTGCGGTATTGGCAGCTCCCAGCATCTGCGACGATACCAGCAAATGCCCGGTTGAGGAGATGGGCAAAAACTCGGTAACGCCTTCTATTATGCCCAGCCATAGAGCTTGCAGCATGGATATGCGCTCAGCCGCGACTTGTGCTAAAAACATGGTATTGTTATCCCCTTTTAGTCTAACGCTTTTTCAACTGAGCCTATCGCATGACCCAGCAAGCTTTCGGCGACTTGAGCAAATTGGGCAGGATCACCGCTAACGCGGTAAACTCGCTCCCCCTCAGCACTCTTTGCATCCTGCCAGCCAAGGCTGCGCAGCTCCTCGGCGACGAACAGCGCCGGATCGATTAAAGTTAGCTGACTGCCGTACATCCTTGTTATGGTCTTGCGGAAAAAAGGATAGTGAGTGCAGCCAAAGACCAGCGTATCTATATTGTGCGCCAAAAGCGGATCGATGTATTCCCGCAGCGCTGCCTCAGCCTGCGGGCCGCTCACTATGCCCTGCTCAGCCAGCGGAACTAATTTGGGACAGCCCTGGGGATAGACCGCAGCCTGCGCATCGTAACGGCGTACAGCCCTTTCATAGGCCCCGCTGGAAGCTGTCAGTGCATTGGATATAACCCCTATCCGGCCTGCTGGGCTCAAGCGCACCGCCGCCTTTGCCGCCGCTTCGATAATGCCGATCACCGGAACCGGGCTCCAGCTGCAGACGGACTCATAAGCCAACGCTGACGAGGTATTGCAGGCCATCACCAAGACCGCCGCGCCTTCATGTACCAAGTAACGGCAGATGCGCTCGATTAAACTCACCACTTCTTCAGAAGGGCGCGCCCCGTAAGGAACGTATTTGGTATCGCCAAAATAAATAATATCAGCGCCGGGCAAAGACTGCTGCACCTGCTCAGCCACAGTCAGACCGCCCACGCCGGAATCAAAGATCGCAATTTTTCCCAAAGACATTTTTATATACCGCGCCCTACAGTAAATTCTGGCTGCGCATCTCCTGTAAAGCCGACAGCACACCCCACTGCACGTGGGCAAAACTCATACCTCCCTGCAGGTAACAGGCATAAGGCGGGCGCAGCGGTCCATCTGCGGACAGTTCAATTGATGAACCCTGAATAAAAGTGCCGCCGGCCATAATGATCGGATCGCGGTAGCCAGGCTGCATAACAGGTTCGGGAACAGCGCTGTGATCGACAGCTCCCGCCTTTTGAATGCCACGGCAGAAAGCCACCTGGCGTTCCGTCGATTCCAAGCAGATGGCCTGGATAATGTCAGTGCGCGGCTCATCCCAGCGCGGGCTGACCTTCAGCCCCATCTGCTCCAGTATCCACGCTGCCCATACCGCCCCCTCGAGAGCAGCCCCAATGATATTGGGCGACATGAAAAGGCCCTGCGCTAAAATACGGTTATACCCCAAGGTAGGCCCTTCTTCAACGCCAACACCAGGAGCGATAACCCGCTCTAAAGAGCGCTCAATAATCTCCCGTTTACCCGCCAGATAACCACCGCAGGGTGCAAAAGCACCGCCTAAATTTTTAATCAGGGAACCTCCGACTATGTCGGCACCAAATTCTGTAGGCTCTGCCAGCTCCACCATCTCACCGTAACAGTTATCCACCATAATCGTCACTTCGGCGTTATGGCGGCGCACTTCAGCTATGGCCTCGGCCAATTCTTTGACGCACAAAGACGGACGCCAAGTATACCCGCGGGAACGCTGCAAATACACTAAACCAACATTTTCATTGAGCACATCACCGATGCCGGAGATATCGATATGACCGTCTTCACGCAGAGGCAGTTCACGATAGCCAACTCCCCAATAAGCCAAAGTTCCAGGAGCCTTGTCGGCAGCACCGATAACCGGAAGCATGGTATCGTAAGGAGCTCCCGTAAGGCTGAGCATCTCTTGGCCGGGGCGCAGGGTGCCAAACAGAGCAGCCGTCAGAGCGTGAGTGCCCGAGGCAATTTGCCAGCGCAGGCAGCCAGCTTCTGTTTTAAATATCTTGGCTACGGCTTCATCTAAAACCTCGCGCCCCATATCCCCCAAGCCATAACCGGTAGTAGGGAAAAAATGGCCTTCCATTAAACCGGCACTCTGCAGAGCGTGCAAAACTTTCCACTGATTCAGCGCGGTGCGTTCACGCACTTTTTCCCGCACATCCCGGGTGGTCTCACTAGCTTGCGCCGCCAGGCGAATAAAATCATCGTCTATGCCGCGGCTTTTTAAATATGCGCTTATACTCATGGTCATGTCTTTTAAACTACATAGTCTCAGCTCTGAGCAGTATCGCTCAAAGCAAAGGTAAACAATCCTTCCGCCAATTTTTCTTCGCCTACGCAGCAGCTAGCTTTAATCTTGCCCATGCCGCGCTTTAAGCTGATGAGTTCTGTGCTGATTTCCAAAATATCGCCGGGCACAGGCGCTCTGCCAAACTGGCATTTATCTATAGAGGCGAACAAAATATATTTGCCCTGATACTCAGGAGCGGACAGCACTCCAGCCGCCCCCGCCTGGGCGATCACTTCTAAGAGCAATGATTTAGGCATCTGCGGTTTACCCGGGAAGTGCCCGTCGAAAAAGAAATCTCCGGCGCTGAGATACTTTACCCCTTTGGCACTATCGATTCCCGAAGAGCTGATCAGCTTATCGATCAGCAAAAAGGGGGGCCGATGAGGCAAATATTTCATGATCTGCACTATATCCATAGCGCCATTTTCCTGTTGCTTATTCTCACTCATATTAAAACCAAAGTTCCTCCTGCAGAGGTGCGGTCCAAAGGCGCTGCAGCCTTAGACGCAATAAAAAGTATTTAGAATATTGAGGCTCATAGATAACGCTAAAGCCCTCGTTTTCAATTCTCTCAAAAAGTTCGAGATCGGTAACCTGACGCAGAGCTATAGAATATGAAGCATCGGTCATCCCCACAACGCGTGCGACAAAGCGATCACTGGCAGCATCTAGTATATCGGTAAACGGACGTTTAGCAAACATCAGTTCATGGCCAGCAGAAAATTCAAAACTGCCGGTGCGCATAAACATAGCGTTAACCAATTTCTCCAGCTTATCTTCAAAATTGATGTCGTCTTCTTTGATATTATTGAGAATAGCTCTAAATTCTGCGCCAGGGTCTGTGCCAGAATCTTTGGCTATATCACACAGGACCTGCATCAGATGCAAGCGGTCCTTATCGCTTAGTACATCGTGGATGCGCCGGACAATATGGTGACGGTGATGCAGCTGGAACAAACGGTATAATAGCAAAGCTTGCTGTGTGACAGAATCCAAGATGCCGAATTGATTATGCAGCACTAAAGTGGGTTTTTCTCCAACCACTATTTCTATCCAAAACTTTTTATCGCCGTAATAGACTTTAGCGTCATAATCGAGATTAAACACTGCGCGATTAAGGCGCCGCAGCATTCCTAAAGCGGGAAACTTAGGTGTGGCTAACGTTTTGCTGTTTTGCAGCAGTTCCTCTTCCTCAGGAGTTCTGGCAACTACATCTGGCATGGGTATGCGTTTATAGATCTGATTGAATATAAGCTCGATCAGCAGATCCGCGTTATAATCGTGGACTTTTTCCAATAGCCCCGCATTCACTTCTTCACCGTCGAGTTCACAGGCGCTCTCCAGCTCTTTAGCCGTTTCCCGTCCTTTGAAGAGCAAAGCTTGGATGACATCGTTGACGGCCCTATATCCCCGGCAATATTGCAAAATGGACTGCTGCAAATCACCGAACAGTTCAATATGGCTATCTATGTTTTGCAGGGCTATAACGCAGTCTTTAAACGATTCGCTGCTGAGCCCGGCCAAACACTGCCTATAGTAGCGCAAGCGAGATTCTTCGCTGACAGCGCCATTGTGAACGTCTAACGCTTTATTGACATATTCCAGCGCTTTGTTTTGATCTTCATCGATAACCAATTCCGCTAAGCGCAGATATTTCCAATGCTCTTCACTGGGAGTCACCGAGTAAGCAATTACATCGTTGATTACTTTGTACATATCCCGTTTGAACATCTTTTTAATCGCAGGACGCATCGGCGCATACAGCAGAGGCCAGCCTACAACATAAGCATAGAATGGACGGCCTTCCTCAATTTCAAAATTAAACAGCTGCAGGCGCACCCGCCACGACCAGGGATGCACGCGCAAAAGCTCTCCCAAAGAGTGATGCGTCTCCTCGCTGGGCAATTCTAAACAGCGGCTCAGCGCCGTAAGCACTTCCTCATTGCTCTTGGTTTCCCAAACTATATCGGCATAGCGGCCTTTGAAGAGCAGATCTTTTTTATCAATAGAACTTAGCGAACCTTCAGAACCGTTCACTCCGGAACCAGCCTCAGAAGCATTCTTGGAAAGATTAGCCTTCTTTAAGGTCACTTTTTCCTGCTCTGCAGGCTCAGCCTGGGCCGCTTCAGCAGCAGGTTTAGACGCGGCAGGGACTTCGGGCTTCCACTCCTCAGCCTCGGGTTCAGCATCAGCGCTGGCCGCTGGCTGCTCTTCTTCGGCAGCAGGCTTAGGCGCGGCGGGGACTTCGGGCTTCCACTCCTCAGCCTCGGGTTCAGCATCAGCGCTGGCCGCTGGCTGCTCTTCTTCGGCAGCAGGCTTAGGCGCGGCGGGGACTTCGGGCTTCCACTCCTCAGCCTCGGGTTCAGCATCAGCGCTGGCCGCTGGCTGCTCTTCTTCGGCAGCAGGCTTAGGCGCGGCGGGGACTTCGGGCTTCCACTCCTCAGCCTCGGGTTCAGCATCAGCGCTGGCCGCTG
>JAUNIO010000008.1:15787-67186 GCA_030535355.1 bacterium
CCTCAGCCTCGGGTTCAGCATCAGCGCTGGCCGCTGGCTGCTCTTCTTCGGCAGCGGGCTTAGGCGCGGCAGGGACTTCGGGCTTCCACTCCTCAGCCTCGGGTTCAGCATCAGCGCTGGCCGCTGGCTGCTCTTCTTCGGCAGCAGGCTTAGGCGCGGCGGGGACTTCGGGCTTCCACTCCTCAGCCTCGGGTTCAGCCTCCGCGCTGGCCGCTGGCTGTTCTTTTTCGGCGGCGGGCTTAGATGCAGCGGGGACTTCAGGTTTCCACTCCTCGGCCTCGGGTTCAGCCTCTGCGCTGGCCGCGGACGGCGCTTCTTCTTGCAAAGGTTCTGCAGCTGCGCTATTGCCAGAATGTTCTTCTTCCCCGGCAATTTCAGAAGCAGCTGTATCCGCCGATGCCCCAGCAACGGCTGCTGGTTCTTGTTTTCCAGACACAAAAACGCTATTCATCCCGGCAACCGTCATCACCAGTTCAGACAGCTGTTCCCGCAAACGCACTATCTCCTGGGCCAGCAGAGTCAAACGCTCTTCCATGATCTCGTGATGCTGCTGAGCCGCCAGCAACTGTTCTTGGTTTTCTTTCAAGAGACGCTCTATGCCCTGCATGCGTCCCACTTGTTTTTTCACAATACCTTCAAACTGAAGCACAGTATTCACTAAATAATTATTATTGTTGCCTATCTCGTTCATATTGTACGTTCAACCGCCTGCTCAATCGTATTCCATGTGAATTAAACTTATTTAACTACAACTATTGTACAATTCGTTTAAAAATAATTCTCTGCGAAAATTAAACTATTACAAATAAAGCTAATTATTCCCTGCTATAGCTTTGCCAAAATGTTACAGAACAAACTCAGCAGCTCTAACGTCATCGTAATTAAAGGATTAATTTTTATTCTGCCGTAAAGTCAAGTTTTATGGGCAACGCTCTTTCTTTTTTTCAGGAATTCATCAAGCACCCTACCCACGTGGGAGCCATTGCGCCAAGTTCCCAGGCCCTGGCCAAAGAAATGATGGCCCAGGCCCGTGTTGCTGAATGTCAGACTTTAGCGGAATTCGGCGCAGGTACAGGAGTTTTTACGAAAGCGGCCCTGAAGACGCTGCCAGAGCAGGCGGTGTTTATAGCCATAGAACAAAATGCCAATTTAGTGCGCTGTCTGCGCGAAGATTTGGCCAAAGAATGTGCGCAGGCACCCCCTCCGGCTTGGAGTCAGCGCTATGCCGAACCTCCAGTATACTGCGATACAGTAGAGAATCTGCCTGCGCTAATGCAGCAGAATAAGATCAGCCAATTAGACAGTATCATCAGCGGTCTTCCCTGGGCAGCTTTCAGCGATGAACTGCAGGACCGCCTGCTGCAAGTGGCTTTAGACGCTCTCAAACCCAACGGCATCTTTTGCACATTCGCCTATCTTCAGGGCTTGTTGCTGCCAGCCGGTAAACATTTTGCCCAAAAAATTAACAGCCGCTTTGCTGAAGTGCATAAATCCAGGGTAGTCTGGGCCAACTTGCCACCGGCGTTTATCTATTGCTGCCGCAAATAGCAGTTTATTTTTTTAGTTCTACCCACAAATGCTCCCCTAGTTAATTTTGATATTCGTATGCCAATGAAAAACGATTTTTTCGATTATTTAGCAACCGCCCGTCAGGCCGCCCTCCAAGCCGGTGCCATACTGCGCAGTAAATTTGGTTTATCATCGCTGCACGTAGATAAAAAAGGGCGCATCAATCTCGTCACTGAAGCTGATTTAGCCAGCGAAGAATTAATTCGCCAAACGATTTTATCCCAATACCCCGATCATGAATTCCTGGGAGAAGAAAGCGGTTTATCAGCTCACAGCGGTCAGCCGCGCTGGATTGTCGATCCCCTCGACGGCACGACTAACTTTGCTCAAGGCTACCCCTTCTTCTCTATTTCCATAGCTCTAGAAATCGAGCGCGAGGTTGTGGCAGGAGTAGTATACGATCCCACTCACAACGAAATGTTTTCTGCTGTCAAACAGCAGGGAGCTTTTCTAAACGATCAGCCTATCCGCGTATCTGATCATGCCGTCCTCGAAAAAGCTCTGCTGGTAACGGGCTTTCCTTATGAATTGCGACGCGATCCCGATATTTTGCTGCAGCTATTCCGGGAACTCATAGTCAGAGCCCGCGGCATTCGCCGCGATGGCTCAGCAGCCTTAGACTTATGCTATACAGCCTGCGGGCGTTTTGACGCTTTTTGGGAAGTTGGGCTGCATCCCTGGGACATCGCCGCCGGTTCCCTAATAGTACAGGAAGCGGGCGGACGCATTACCAATTTTAGCGATCAGCCTCACAATTTGTTATATCCAGAAATGCTCGCCAGCAACAGCCTCTTGCACGCTCCTATTCTCAAGGCTATAGCCCCGCATTTAGACCAGCTGCACTCTTCTGCCCTGCTAGCTAAGCCTCTTTAAAATGCACATTGCCAATGACATTTAGTTACGGCTCGATGGCATTGGCAATGTTGATTCATATACAATTATCTCCACATTCACATCCGCGCACAAGCAAGCATACAACACACGCTAGACCTAGATTCCCCCAACAGTCTTGCCCCCCTCTGTCGCAGTCGCGACTTCTCCCCCTCCCATCCTTTAGGGGGAGTCAGATAGTTCACAAGTTCGCTGATCGCTAACTAAGTGATATTCTGTGCAAACCGACTAAGTCTGGGGCTGCTCAGAGTTTTCCTGATATATAATTATGCCTTTATCTCCCTCTACGCGCAGGATCTGATTCAGCGCGGGAGTTGCCAAAAAGGCTTTTACCTGACCATCATCGCCGATGAAGACAAGTTTGCAGTATTCCCCGGCATTATCGCTGACATCGCGCACCTGATACCTGCCGCGGGCAGATAGTCCGGTTTTAAAAAGAGGCAGATAGCCAATAAATTTTTCTAGCATCAAAGCATTGCCATTGATCGTCCCGCTGCAAAAATCATACTTTCCCGCCAAAGGAGAAATGGACAGAGGCTCAGCGCCGCGCACCGTTACGCGCTGGCGATATTTGCTGAAAATCAGAGTCTCGCCCGTTTCTTTATTTTCCCAGACCCCCCGCTGTTCTTCATCTACAAAAAAGATGCCGGCTACGCGATGATGCTGGCCTGGCTTATTGTCTGTGCCAGCTTCGCTAACGGACAGATCGAAAAGAACGCAGCCTTCGTCTAAAGGTTTGAGCATAAGCAATCCTCTGTCACTGTCTCCTTCGCCACTGTTTTTAGCGTAACTGCCTAAACTATCGCTCCATACCGTTTCGGCTGCCGCTGGCAGTGCCCTGACAAGCAAGTAAGCCCAGACCAAACAGCAAAGCATAGCAATCTTTTTCATAGTATATTCACCTCATTACCATTATAATTCATAACAATGGCATTTTGTTACAGCTTGATGACATTGGAATCCATGGGAAATGCTGGCTTCAGCTACGAACTAAACTTCCACGTTTCCGCCAGGGCGTTATACTGCCATAGCCGCTTGCAAAAAGCCTGCAAAATAATAGCACTTTGGCGGCAAAACTGCATCAGCTAAGGCCAAAGTGCTAATTATCTACTCTAAGAAAAGCAAGACTGTATCTCTCTGATCAATCTCATTTGATACAATCATTTCTAGGCTCGCTCTAAGAGCTGTTATTATGCTCTAAGGTGGCGAATCGCCGCCCTCATCGCTGTCATCATCTGCAATAGGAAAATCAAATCCGCCATGCAAAGCCGAAAAACCGGGACAATCGGGCTGTAAATCACAGACCGCATGGTAATGGCCTTTGCAGATAACGGTATAGGTATGAGTCTCATTAGAATGCTGGTAGCCGTTTACATAGCTTGAAGTATCTCCGCATTCTTCGCAACTTGGCAATTGCTGAATGTGGGGGCTTGCTCCCTCTATCAGCTCGGCTAGCCTTTCAGGATACAAACCATTGTGCTCGGCAGCATAACTCTCCAAAGCAGTAGCCAAATTGCGAAGATTTTGCTTACAGGCCGACAGTTTGGCACGAGCCCGGCTGCGGTTATAATTGGGAAGCAGAATAGCCACCAGCAAACCGATTAGAGCGATGACGATTAACAGCTCTATCAGCGTAAAGCCATTGACTTTCCGCCTCAGACCTGCCATCAAATATCCTCCTCTCGATAGCTAAGCTACCGATTAGGCAATATACAGCAAGGTGTGAGAATGCCATAAAAAATATAATAAAAATAATATAAGTCCAACGGCATAAAACACCCTACAGTTATTTATTCTCCCCTTAACTCCTATTCCCTATGCCTTCAATGTTATTTAGTTTAGTTTACTGACCTTGACCCACCAACTGTCTTGCCCCCCTCTGTCGCAGTCGCGACTTCTCCCCCTCCCATCCTTTAGGGGCAATGTCATTTACTAGTGTTTCGCGAACAAGCTATTGTTTGTACCGTCTTCCGTGGCCTGGCATTGCGGCAGTTCTGCTAAGCGTAGCATCTGAGCGTAGCGAAGCAGCGTAGCGGGCAGAAGCTGACGCAAAAAAGCCAGGTGACTGAGGCCTAACGGAAGCGATGCTTCGCTTTATCTGTATGTGCAGATGCTATATTTTGCTTAATTAAATGGCATTGCCTTTAGGGGGAGCTAGATAGTTCGCAGGTTAGCTGAACGCTAAATAAATGATATAAATTAGGAGGGGGGGAGTTTTACACCACTTTCCAGAAAAAGTTTCAGGAAAAATAGTTCTGCAGCAATATGATTTTGGTCTGTTTCTTTTCGAAGCTGAGGAAAAACTTTCGCCAAAGCCTTTTCGTTATTACAATATCAGCGCTGACAGCCATGCTGATATTGGGAACCATTTTGCCACAAAATCAGCCCCTAGCTCATTATCAGGCCTTTGTCCCCCAGCTGGCGCCTTGGCTCAGCTTCCTGCAGCTGCATAACATCTACAATTCATGGCTGTTTCTATCCCTGCTGGCTTTGCTGGCTGGGCAGCTGTTTTGGAACGCTTTCCGGCATTTCTTCACCCACCGCAGCGCATCTGCGCCTTGGCTGCCGACCTGCTCTGTGTCACTGCTGTACGCTGGAGCTGCTTTAGCCGTCACTGCGTTGCTGCTTTCCAATTCCCCCTGGAGCTTTTCGGGAGAGATAAAACTTACCGAAGGCGCATGTGCCACTATACCAGAGATTAGCGCTCCAGAGCTTAGCATAGAATTGCAGTCCTTGGAGATAAATATCGACAGCCAGGGACGTCCATTAAGTTACATCTCTCGCCTGTTAGCCCACGAATCCAATGGACTGTCTGCCAAGCTGGAAACCTCCGTCAACAGTCCCGCTCATTACCGCTGTTTAGATTTCTACCAATCCGGCTGCGGAAGCGCAGCGGTAGAAATAATCTGCCAGACGGGACAAAGCCAGAAAAGCTACCCATTACCGCTCCCAGACACACAGGGGACCCCTCTACTGGAGATTCCCTCCTGGCCGCGTTACCGCTACATAGCCCACCGCTTCTATCCTCACGCCACTTGGCAAGGCGGCGCTATGACCTCACACAGCTCTGTTCCCGGGCAGGGAGCTGCTCTGATCCTGGAACTCGATTTAGGAGAAAAGCCTAACGCTCCAGGCAAATCACCTAAAATTATAGGATGTAAGCGTTTAGGCTGGATCACCTCAAAACGCCGGGTTAAAACTTCTGCAGGGGCATATTTGCTTTTAGGCAAACAGTATAACTACAGCGTTATCCGTTACAAACGCGACACAGGTTACCCTTGCCTGCTGCTTGGTTTTTTCGTTATGCTCTGCGGTCTGGCAGGCTATTATTACAGTCGCTGCAAAGAAGAAATAACATGGAATCTATAACCCTGCATATAGCTTTATTCCTATATTTGGCCGGATTGGGGGCTTCCTTAGCATTATGGCTAAGTTCTGCCCAGAAGTGGGAAACGCTGTGCCGCGGTGCCTTTTGCAGCGGCGGCTTCGCGCATACGGCTAACTTGCTTATCCGCACTCATGCAGCAGGACGCCTTCCCTATACCAACCTATATGAATCGCTGCTGATTTTTTCCTGGGGAATAGCAGCTATCAGCCTGTATATCATTATTAAGCGCCGCTTCACGTCTATAGCTCTCGTTACGCTGCCCACAATCTGCGCGGCTATCATTTACGCCAGCCAATTGGACAGCGCTATTCATCCGCTTCCCCCAGCACTGAGGTCCAGCTGGCTTTTTATCCATGTATCTTTAGCTATAATCTCTTACGGTGCCTTTGCAGTTTCGGGGGGCCTAGGATGCCTATACTTGGTATTGCAAAAACGCCAGCAGCGTCAGCAGACGCTGCCAAACTTTGTGCCCAGCTTGGAGACTATCGATAAGCTTATTTTTTCCACAATAATACTGGCTTTTCCCTGTCTGCTGCTCGTCATCGTGACCGGCTCAATATGGGCCCAGCAGGCCTGGGGCGCTTACTGGTCCTGGGACCCTAAAGAGACCTGGGCCCTAATCACCGCTATGGTATATGCACTGTTTATTTATTCCAGGCTGCATTGGCAGTGGCGGGGGCAGCGCAGCGCTTGGTTTGCGATAGCTGGATTTATCGTCGTTTTATTCTGCTATTTAGGCGTCAATCTCCTGATGAGTGGCCTGCATTCTTACGGTGCCCCGCAATAGGGCAATTTTATGGAAACGCTGATTAATTCAGCGTTTCCATAGCGATCCTCTTGGCAGCATTTAGCAATACGTTAGCACATGCAATTAAGCTCATTTAGTTGTCAAGTAACTGTTAGATTTTTCCATCAGTTTAACGGACTCCCTCTGTCGCATTCGCGACTTCTCCCCCTGCTCCGTCTAGGGGGAGTTGTAATGTGCCAATGTCAATGCACGCTTAACAGTTTAGAAGGAAGCGCTAATATTGGTAATTAAGCGTAATGCTATTAATCAGCGCTTCCTTAGGAAAAGTCGCAGACTGTTTACACGTTAGCTAAAGCCTAACTTAATGATGCTGCATTAAAGCTCCGCGACACTAAATAGCTTGAAATATTGCCTGCGCGACAGTCATGAATCAATAGGTGTTATTAATCGTTTTCGCGAAGTTATCTCGAGAAGTTAGCTATTTGGTACATTTAAGATCCGTCAGACTTTAGGAGAAACATTATGCAATACGCTCCCGGTTTTATAGCGCCTATCACTTCCTCCACAGTCGGCAGCGCCAGCAGTACTGCAGGACTTAGCAGCACCTCCAGCGTTGCCTCATCCGGCAGTCCGACTACGTTAAGTGCCGTCAACAACATCATGACTGCTCTGGTAGGCAATGCCGTTCCCGCCAGCTCCGTTACGCCTTCGCAGGTCGTCAGCACCACCATGAGCGGAGCGTTGGGCAACAGCATAGGTTCACTGCTGAAATCTGCTGACAATAAACTTGACATGAGCAGTGAAGAATGGGCTCAGGAAGTGCTGGAGCATCAGGAAAGCACCGAACTGCAGAATCAGGAATTCGCGCAGCGTATGCGCAAAGAGCAAGGTACTTTAGGCACTTCTGGGTTTGCCATACCGGGATTTGACGATCCGGAAATGCACAATCTCATTAATGGTGAATAGATGCTGCTGAGAGGTATTGTACATGCAATCACATCAAAATAGCCGCACATCTCAGCTCGATGAGTCTTTGGTAACGCCTTCGCTGCTGACCAATCGTTTGCTCACCTGCTGTCTGGATTTTCAGCGCCGCAACATCGGCTGGCAGATAATCAGCCAAGCTTTAGAAGACTGTCTCCGCAACGCCACAGCTTCAAGGGAAACTTTCCTGGCTCAAGTTAATAAAAATGGTTTGCGGGAAGTCATTCCCGCCCCTATTGACATGGTTGTCGAAGCCTTTCACGATTACGGTCAGGCATTAATATTTACGCGCAATACCATTCAGGACCCGGTCAATTATCCAGTAAATAGCGCGATCATGCTCATTCACGATTCTTATATGGAGCTATACGACGCTTTGCTGGCGTATGAATGGGCCTATCTAGGACAGGGCGACGAGCCGCACCCCGCTTTAAATTTATTGCAAAAAAGCATCAGCGCCGTGCACCAAAAACTCATGCCCGATGAACGCTTTAACGAAATTCTTGACCGGCTGTGGTCATACTTTATGGCCGAGCAGGATGATGCCGATCACAATATTGAAGACGAAGATTTAAAAGAAAGGCGTACAGACGCCATTCGACAAGCCCTCAGCGGCATCGAGATTATGGACAACTATTTCGATGCCTATGATGTAAATTATCTGCTGACCGGCTATGAGCGCTGTCACCAAGGCTGTCTGCTCATTATCGAACAGATCCAAGAGACCACCGGCGAAGCCCTGGCCGACGCTCCCACACCTTCACCCCAGGTCAACTGGGTCATCCATGCCGCCAAAGCGGTGATCGATGGTCTCAATCCCGAACTGCTCATCAAAGCCCAGGCCTGGTTTGAGCCTCAGCTCAATGAAAGCTTCTTCCGCTTTGAGCAATACGCCAATATGGCTACGGAAAGCACTAGCACTACACAAACGGTAATGCAGCAAATAGTCATTGCCCGCAACGGTTTTGACCAGTTAAACCGCGCCCTGCCTCTGCTGCGTTTGGGTTTAGACCGCCGCCACCTATTAGTAAAAGCTATTCACCACCTAGAAGAAGGCGCAAAATTCATCCATCAAGCCTGGGAAGTCTTAGATAAGATCGAACGCGAAGGCGAGACCGTCCCCTGCACTCACTGCGGTTTTGCCAATGCCCCGACCGACAGGGTCTGCCGCAAGTGCGGAGCCAAGCTAATGGTCGTCATGCGAGTGATGCAGGAAAACGTGCAGGTTCCTGCCGCTTTACCTGCGCAAAGCCAGCCGGAGAGCAGCACCGCTTCCGATCGCCCGGAAGTTCCCGCGCATATCGCCAGGCTGCTTAAAGCCATTGAAAGCGTGCGCGCCGGCACCATAGGTCTGGGCGAATTTGGCCAGCACACAGAGTGGGGCAGACAGCTGCTCAACACAGCTGTGCAAAGCACGTCGCGCTTACCGGAAAGCAGTCCCGACAACACAGTCAACAACGCTCTGAGCAGCTTGCGCAGCGGTCTGCAGAATTTCCGCGACGCTCTCAAGGCCATGGATGCCTATCAGCGCGACTGTTACCAATACCATCTCGACGACGCTTCAGCTCTGCTGCATCAAGCCTGTCAAATTTTTGTGGCTTTGCAGCAGCTTACCAAACGCCGTTAATAAGCACCGGTGCCAAACGCAATTTGCTTTTGGCACCGGGTGCGAAGCTCAGCTATAACGGAAGCGCCAAAAGGCGCTTTTTTTTAATCTTCATATCCGTGAGGATGGCGTTTGCGCCATTCCCAGGCACTGGCCACTATGCTTTCAATATCTGTATACCGTGGCTGCCAGCCCAACTCGCGTTTAATGCGCTCCGAACTAGCTACGAGTGCCGCAGGATCACCGGGGCGGCGCTCGCCTTCTATCACAGGAATGCTTTGGCCGGTCACGCGCCGTAGCGCCTCTACGATTTCCCTTACGGAAAATCCCTGGCCGTTGCCCAAATTATAGACCAGATCGCTGCGTTTTTCCAAAGCTTCTAAGGCCAAAATATGCGCACTGGCCAAATCCTCAATATGCACATAGTCTCGCACACAAGTACCATCTGGAGTATCGTAATCTGTGCCAAATATATAAGCATGGGGACGCTGCCCCAAAGCTACCTGCATCATAATGGGAATTAAATGGCTCTCCGGATGGTGGTCTTCACCGCGCTCTGAAGTATTGCCAGCCGCATTAAAATAGCGCAGGCGCGCACTGCGCAAGCCATGGATTTTACTAAACCAAGCCAGCATCCGCTCCACCATTAGCTTGGATTCGCCATAAGCGTTATTGGGACGAAGGCTAGCCTCTTCGGAGATGGGAACACAATCGGGTTCGCCATAGACTGCCGCTGTAGAAGAAAAAACGAATTTATCCACGCCATGGCGTACCAGAGCGCGCAGCAGATTAAGCGTGCCGAAGCTGTTATTATCAAAAAACGCCCCCGGATCGCGCATAGATTCCCCTACTTCAATAAAGGCGGCAAAATCCATACAGGCCTGAGGCCGGTAGCGCTCCAATGTATCATTCAGACAGGCGCTGTCGCGAATATCTCCTTCCACCACCGTACACGCTTCAGGCACGGCGGCCCGGTGGCCGTGACAAAAATTGTCCAGGACGATCACCTGCCGTCCGCTTTTAAGCAATTCTGCACAAACCGTACTGCCTATATAACCGGCTCCACCGCATACCAACACTCTGTCCGTCATCCGCTCTTATTCTCCTTGCAGTCCTCAAAACGTTATTCAGTAAAGATACCAATGTCATTTAGTTAAACCCGATGACATTGGAAAAGCCTTAGCCCCCTCTGCCGCAGCTGCAGCTAATTTACCTCCCAGCCTTGAAGGGGAATTCGACAGTTTGCCTGTAAGCTGATCACTAACTAAACAGAACTTATCAAAACTGAACGCTAACTAAATGGCATTATCTTTAGCCTAATAAAATAGACCTAACGAAATAGGCTCTTTGTGATTCTCCCTCAGTTTAAAGCCCCCTCTGTCGCAGCCGCGACTTCTCCCCCTCCCATCCTTTCGGGGGAGTCAGATAGTTTCGCAGGTTAGCTGATCGCTAACTAAATGATATTATTTTAAAGGGGAGTCAGATAGTTCGCAAGTTAGCTAATCGCTAACTTAACGGAACTGCCTTTAGGGGCAATATCATAATCAAATCTAGACAGGATAACTATAAGCAAGGAGAATTTCTCTGTTATGAAATTATCCACTTTGCTTTTCTCATCATTTGCCCGCTGGGCAAAAATCGCTTTAGCCTGCTCATTCTGCGTATTTCCTCTGCAAGCCTATGCTGAGCCGCAAAACCGCTGGGAGCCTCAGGAATGTCAGCGCTTGCCTCACACCGATACCTATCACGGAGTCTCCGTAAGCGATCCCTACCGCTGGCTGGAAGACCTAGATTCGCCCGCAACAAAAAAATGGATTCAAGCTCAGACTGCGCAAACCAACGCTTATCTGCAAAAGCTTCCAGGGCGAGAACAGATACGCCAGCGCCTGGACAGTTTGCAGAATTACGAAAAATCCGGCGCTCCTCTGGAGCGCGGGGGGCGGATTTTCTACAGTTACAATAGCGGCCTGCAAAATCAAAGCGTAATCTGCGTCATAGACGATCCCGAAAAAAATCCGCAAAAGGTGCGCACTCTGCTCGACCCTAACACCATGAGCACAGACGGTACTATAGCCATAACAGGATGGGAAGTCAGCAATAATGGCCGCTATCTAGCTTATGGCACAGCCGAAGCCGGTTCAGATTGGAATGTATGGCATATTAAAGATGTCGCCAGCGGCAAAGATTTAAATGACGAACTGCGCTGGGTTAAGTTTTCCGGTGCAAGCTGGGACAGCAGCGATCAGGGCTTTTTTTACAGCCGTTATCCCGCGCCTCAAAAAGGCAGCGATCTCAAAGCAGTAAACCACAATCACACCCTCTACTATCACCGCTTAGGCACATCTCAAAAACAAGATCAGAAAATTCTCGCCCTTCCCGATCATCCAGACTGGAATATCAGCGCTGAAGTCAGCGAAGATGGCCGCTGGTTATGCGCCCTAAGCGAAGACCCTGTAACCGATATGGTTACCATGTGGGTCAGGCGTCTAGATGTTCCTGATGCTCAGTTTGAGATCATGCCCAACGCTGCCGCAGCGCATTTTTATCCCCTAGATATAGACGGAGATACTCTGCTCGTGCGCAGCGACTACCAAGCTCCAAATTTCCGTATATTGAGCTGCGATCTCTCTCAGCCTCCCGCGGAAAGAGCATGGCACGAGCTGATCCCCGAACAAAAGATGCCCCTGCCGGAAGCCTGCCGTGCGGGGGACAGCCTCTTCCTCAATTATTATCAGGACGCTCACAGCCGCATTATGCGTTACAGCCTAGCGGGTCAGAAACAAGGTGAGATAGCTCTTCCCGGACTGGGCAGCGCGGGCATTCAGAGCGCCAGACATACGGACAGCTGCACCTATCTCAGCTTTACCAATTTCACCACTCCTGCCACTATTTATCGCTGTAATATCAGCGACGGCAGTACCAGCGTCTGGAAAAAGCCCCACTTAACCTTTGACGATTCTCAATTTACCACCGAACAGGTCTTCTTCACCAGTGCCGATGGCTGCCGTGTGCCGATGTTCATATCTTCCCGCAAAGGCCTCAAGAAAGACGGCTCCACTCCTGTGCTCATGTATGGGTACGGAGGATTTAATATAGGCCTTAGTCCTTTCTTCTCTGTCCTAGGTATGAAATGGATGGAGATGGGAGGCGCATATGTCGTCGTCAACCTACGCGGCGGAGACGAATATGGATCCAAATGGCACGAGATGGGCACTAAAACCCAAAAACAAAACGTCTTTAACGACTTCATCGCCGCGGGGCATTATCTCGTCGACCATAAATACACTACTCCGGAGCGCTTAGCTATTATGGGAGGCAGCAATGGAGGCCTGCTGGTCGGTGCCTGCCTCAATCAGGCACCTGGGCTGTTTGGTGCTGCCGTTCCGCAAGTCGGAGTCATGGACATGCTGCGCTTTTCCAAATTCACTATCGGCTACTACTGGGTACCAGATTACGGCGATGTAAATAAGGAGGAGGAATTTAAAGCCCTATACGCCTACTCGCCCTATCACAATATCGCAAAAGGCACCTATTACCCACCGACGCTAATAACCACAGCAGATCACGATGATCGCGTATTCCCTGCGCACAGCTTCAAATACGCTGCCGCTCTGCAGCACGCTCAGGCGGGAGAAGCCCCTATTCTTATCCGCATTGAAACCCGCGCTGGTCACGGCAGTGGCAAGCCGACCTCCAAACGGCTAGATGAAACAGCCGATATTTTAGCCTTTTTAGCCAAAGCCCTGCACATAGAGGACCGTTTACCGCCCAGTGCGCCCCCTGCTGCTTCCGCAGCCCAATAACTAGTCTATAGTGAGCGCCGCGCTTATGTTTGTGCTGGCGCTCACTATATAAGAGCAATTTCATTTACTTAAGCAAAGTATAGCCTCTGTACATACAGACAAATTGGATAGCTTTCTTTAGGCCTAAGGCACCTGGCTTTTTTGCGTCAGCTTCTGCCCGCTACGCTGCTTCGCTACGCTCAGATGCTATGCTTTGCAGAACTGCCGCAACGCCAGGGCGACGGAAGACGGTGCAAACGTTAACTTGTTCGCTGTTCGCGAAAGGTTAACTAAACAACATTAATTATTTAACCATCTTAGCATAATAAGCTAAACCTGTGCGCAGTATCTCTTCTGCTTCAAAACAGATTTGCCGCACAGACGCAGCACTGCGCCCCAATAAAGCAGCTATGTCCTCAAATCCATGCCCGCTCTGTCCTGCCCATCCGTAATACAGCGAAACAACCAGCCAATGTATCTGATCTAAACTCTGCACCGCTAAGCGCAAATGCACGCTGTCGGCCTCCCATTCCTGCGCAGTGCGCTCTATTCCCGAACTTTGCTCTTCTGAACAGCTGAGAATTACCTGGTTCTCCATTTTCGGCAAAGGCGAAAACTTGGGCTTTTGCAAATCAGCCTTTCGGCATAGCGCTGCCGATCTTGGCAGCAGATGCAAACGCTGCAGGCGCAGGCGTATGCCATTAAGACCCCTCCCCAGTATCTTGGATATATTGCTTAAGCTCAGCATTTTACTGTGCAGTTCTTTAAGCAGCTGTTCTTCTTCAGGCGTCCACGGCTGCCAGGCGCGGGGAAAGCGGCGGCGCCCCTTAGCCGAATAAGGAGGCCACGAGTGCTCAAAGTCTGCCGCAAAAGGTATTTGATAATAAACTGCCATACTAGCTTGCCTCATTTTCTGCCAACGGCAAATATGTATAGCTAGTATGGCACAGTTATGTTAACAAAATTATGGCTTTTTTGTTAGCAAATGTTTAAAACAATATTACAAAATTATTACTGCAATTTACAATGCCGCAAATTACATAATATCCACGCCCATGACTTTTTGTTCCAAGCGGTCCGCATCGCTGGCTACCGCTATCAAGATAGCATCTAAAACAGCCGCCGACAAATTATCGATGACTTTACTGCTAAAATAGACCATGCGCTCCTCAGCATTATAGGACCAAGCCCCAATAGCGCGATAATTATTGTTCTCCAACAGACGCAAAGCCAAAGCGTTGGAAATTTTTTCTGGAAGCACAAACGAAGGAGACCATATTTCCCGAAACTCTACTCCATTGACTTTTTCGGGATGTTTTTTAACGTAAACGCGCTGCTGGCGATCATCATCAAAATGTAAATTAACCTCATAGGAATTGTATTTTTCGGAGAAGCTGTATTCGTAGCCTAAAGTATCCAACAATTTTTCAATAATATCCGCCATATGGTCATCCTTTTGCGAGAGTAGCAGCCTAATGCCTAACGAATAACATCTAACGATTAAATGTCAGCCAACTCTTAATTAATATCGGCTTTAATATATTTTCGCTCAAATTCGTCGGCAACCGCACCTACATAATTTACTAAATAACGCAAGCTAGCTTCCCGGTAATCGACTACAGTTTTAACGCAAAATCTAAGTTCGGCATCGCGCAGTTCCCAAGCTCCCAAGGAATGCCTATAAGAGTTCTTGAGACAGGAACGAAGCACGCCCTCTTTTAAAACAGCTACATCATCACAGGCAACCGAACTGATATGCCAAACCTGAAGCCCGGCATTGCCAGCAACAAGATTTTGCAATTCTACGTGCTGACAGCGTTCATCATCGAACACAAGATTGACTACAAAGTTGCCGTCTTCGTCTAAGGTGTAGTCGTAGCCATCCTGATCCAGCATGGATTCTAAGTCATTCATGATTGTCTCCTCTATAGACGGTCGTTGAATGTCATCTCTGCCGTTTACAGAGCTGAACATCAGTTAACAATTACGCATTCAATGCGTTCCTTCCTCCTACTGCCGCTATCCGGCAATCTCCTGTATAAGATTATCGTTACAGGAAAGGGTTAGATAATAAATTTACGAATAAATTCGGTTATTTATTCAACTGTATTCAGAAGGAGAATATATGTCTTTCATCAGCGAATTCAAACAGTTTATTGCCAGAGGCAATGTCGTAGATATGGCCGTCGGTGTGATCATCGGCGGAGCTTTCGGCAAAATCGTCACCTCATTAACGGAAGACGTAATTATGCCCCCTATCGGCATGCTTTTAGGAAAGGTCAATTTCAGCAGCCTGTTCGTTCCTCTTATCAATGACCCCAGCAAAATGGCAGACGCTGCTGAATATGCCGGCAAAACTTTAGATCTGATGAACATGCCTATGGACAAAGTCAAAGCCATGGGCATACCCGTCATCGCCTACGGCAACTTCTTACAGATGGTCCTCGATTTCCTGATCATCGCCTTCTGTGTTTTCCTGCTCATCAAAGCTGTCAATAAGCTTATGCCCAAGCCTAAAGAAGAGCCCGCTCCAGCTGCCCCGGCTGTCAAGGTTTGCCCTGAATGTTTAAGCGAAATTCCCGCCGAAGCCAAACGCTGCAAATTCTGCACTTCAGTTCAGCCGGAGAGCAAAAAAGACGACAAGAAATAATAAGCTTATCAGTATGAAAGCTTTCTAAATAATAGTTCTAAAAAAATAGTTCTTTAGTGTTAAATGCTAAAGAACTATTTTTTTAGCGCAGCCAGCAAATATGCTTGCTACAGCGTTTCGGGGCACGTTAAGATTTGCGTTATAGCTAATTTAATGGTCAGGTTAACCTTCGTTTGCCTTAAAGCTTTGAGTACTCCATCTGGCGCAGGTATCCGCAAAAGGCAGCAAACGTTATCGCCAATGTCATTTAGTTAAGGCTCAATGACATTGGAAATGTTTACTCATATACAACTATCGCTACGTTTATGCCCGGGTACAAGCTAGCCTACAACATAAGCTAAACCTCGATTCCCCAACAGTCTTGGGCACCCCCTCTGTCGCAGTCGCGACTTCTCCCCCTCCCATCCTTTAGGGGGAGTCAGATAGTTTCGCAGGTTAGCTGATCGCTAACTAAATGATATTAACGTTATCGCAATGCGCATATTAATGACCGTGGCTGAGTTCCTCCTGCCAGGCCGCCATAATCTCCTCGGGCTGCAAATGCGCCCAGCCAATATCGGCCAAAGTCAGGCGCTCATGAGCTTCCGGCATCAGCTGTCTCAACAACCCGCGATCACCTCTGCGCAGCAGTGAACCGTGCTGCAGCAGCCTGTCTCCGCTGCGCATCTGGGCGCTGCCCACCAATTTCTGCCCACGCCAACAGACTTCACCAGCCGTGAGCACTTCGCCGCAGTGCGGATGGCACTGGGCTGAAGGGGTACTGCCCTGTCCCGAGGTACTGACCTCTAAACCCAAACGGCGCAGCGTAAGCGCTAGCTGGGCAGCTATGCCTACAAACGCCTCGCGCACCGAAACTTGGCCCACTGCGGGTAAAACCACAGCATAGGTTATTTCGTCATCCATGTGCAGTAAAGCCCGCCCACCAGTGGGACGGCGCACCACATCTACGCCAAGCCGGGCGCACAATTCCCTATCCAGCCAGGTATCGCGCTGGTTGCGCCCTAAACTAAGGGTTGGGCGATCCCAGGTATAGAGACGCAGGGTGGGAGAGGCGGCATCTTGCAGCAGACGCACATCTCGGTCCATATTCTCCTGACCGGAATTTGAGCCATCTGATATATAGTGCCATTGACCGCCGCGCAGCTGCTGCCATAATTCATCCCACCCCATGTGCGCTTATTCCTCCGTCCAATGCAGCACCGGCTTGCGGGCAGCCTTGGTTTCGTCGAGGCGCGTCACCGGGAAATTGCACGGGCATTCATGAAGCGAATCGGCATCTTCATCGGCAATTTCCAGCAAAGCTTCTACGAAAGCATCCAAAGTCTCCAAACTCTCAGTTTCCGTAGGTTCTACCATCAGAGCTTCTTCGACGATGAGCGGGAAATAGATGGTCGGCGCATGGAATCCACGGTCCAATAACGCCTTGGCTATATCGGTAGCATGCAGCCCTTTTTCAGCTTTCAGCTGATCTGCTGACATCACAAATTCGTGCATGCAGAAAGTATCAAAAGGCACGTGATAGCGCCCATGCAGGCGTACCCGCATATAATTAGCTGCCAAAACCGCCATTTCACTAGCTTCCCGCAAACCAGCAGCTCCTAAAGAGCGGATATACGCATACGCTTTCACGAGCACCGCAAAGCTTCCCCAGAACATGCGCACTCTGCCAATTGTATGCGGCTGGGCGGCCAGCTCATAGCCAGACTTCGTCTGGCGCACAATAGGGCCAGGCAAATAAGCGGCTAACTCGCCGCAAGCTCCCACCGGGCCAGCTCCAGGGCCACCGCCGCCGTGAGGGGTGGAAAAGGTCTTGTGCAGATTTAAATGCACCAAGTCAAACCCCATATCTCCGGGACGCACCAAGCCCATCAGCGCATTCATATTGGCACCATCATAATAGACCAAACCGCCAGCCTCATGCACCATCTCGGCTACAGCGGCAATTTTGCTCTCAAATAATCCCAAGGTACTGGGATTAGTCAGCATCAAACAGGCTACACTGCTGTCAAGGTTAGCTCTAAGCGCCTCTAAATCAATGGAGCCATCGGGAGCAGACTTAATAGTTACCACCTGGAATCCTGCTAAAGCTGCGCTGGCCGGATTGGTGCCATGCGAAGAATCGGGAACGATAACTTTAGTGCGCTGTTCGCCCTTATCATGGAAATAACGGCTAATCATAAACAAAGCCGTGACTTCACCGTGAGCTCCAGCTGCGGGCTGAAGCGTCACCGCATCCATTCCGGTGATCTCTGCCAGATACTTCTGCAATTCATACATGAGCTGCAGAGAGCCCTGACACAATTCGGCAGGCGACAAGGGGTGACAGGAAACAAATCCCGGCAAAGCTGCTGCTTTTTCATTTATGCGCGGATTAAATTTCATCGTGCAGGAACCCAAAGGATAAAACTGGGTATCCACCGAGAAATTCTTTTGCGACAAGCCTACAAAGTGGCGAGTCACATCGCATTCTGATAGCTCTGGCAAAGCAGGTTCTGCACTGCGGCGCATATTCGCGGGTATAGAGCTGCTGTCCTCAGCGTTTTCAGCGCCCCAATAATTGGGCACAGCAACGCCTGAACGTCCAGGACGGGATTTTTCAAACAAGGTCTTGCTGTCCATATTACGCCTTTCCCCCTCAAACATTTTCAGCGCTCCAAGCTTTCAGCAGCGTGGCATACAGCTCAACAGCTTCAGGCTTAGTCAGCTCAGTGCAGCACAGCAGCAGGCAATCAGCCAATTCCGGATAATCCTGGCCTAAAGCATAACCGCCCACTATGCCATGCTTAGCCAAATAACCCAGCAGCGCAGCAGTACTTCCCTTAGGGCAGCGCAGTACAAATTCATTAAACGTCGGCGCGGCAAATTCAATACTGAATCCGTCAATTGCTCCCAGGGCTTGCTTTAAAGCGTCCGCCGCTCTATGGCTTCCGGTTGCTGCCTGGCGCAGTCCTTTAGGGCCGACTAAGGAGAGATAGACCGTTACAGCCAAAGCGCACAGTCCCTGATTGGAACAGATGTTGGACGAAGCCTTTTCGCGGCGAATGTGCTGTTCGCGGGCCTGCAGCGTTAAGCAATAGCCGCGTTTGCCATGGCGATCAGTAGTCATACCCACCAAACGCCCGGGAATATTGCGCATAAGCTCCTGTTTACAAGCTAAGAAGCCGCAATAGGGACCGCCAAAGGAGAGAGGCAGCCCCAAAGCCTGCGCATCGCCACAGCAAATAGCTGCCCCATACTTGCCTGGGGCCTCCAGCAGCGCTAAACTGACGGCATCACCGACAGCCACAACGGGCATAGCCCCAGCTTCCCGAACTTTAGCGCAGAAAGACGGGCCATCTTCGATAATACCTAAGAAGTTAGGTATCTGCACCATTACGGCAGCTACGTCCGGACCCAGCTCCGGAAGCACCGTTTTGCCCTGTTCTATAGGCAGCTCGCGCACCTCAAGATCGCTGCCCGCCAAATAGGTGGCGATAACTCTGCGGATCTGGGGATTGACGGCCTGCGAAACGTAAACAATCTTGCGCCTGGTCTTAGCAGCCGCCATAATCAAGGCGTCGGCTGCCGCTGTGCCGCCATCGTAAACGGAAGCATTAGCTACATCCATACCAGTCAGACGGCAGATCATCGTCTGATATTCAAAAATAGTCTGAAGCGTGCCCTGACTAGCTTCGGCTTGGTAAGGCGTATAAGCGGTCAAAAATTCCGAACGCGAAGTTACCATATCAACTACAGCGGGAATAAAATGGTTATAAGCCCCGCCGCCCACGAAAAGCTCAGCCTTGACATTGGTCTCCGCCAAAGCCTGCAAGTGATTAAGCAAATCGAACTCATTCTGGGCTTCAGGCAATTCCAACGGGCGCGCCAAGCGCAAATTCTCGGGTATCGGCTGCAGCAGCTCATCTACAGTTTCCACCCCGACCGTCCGCAGCATGTGACGGCGATCTTCTGCAGTATGGGGAAGATAGCTCATTAAGCCTCCTCGGTGACAATCTTATAATCTTCGGCACTGAGCAATCCAGACAGTTCCTCGGGCTTGCTCATGCGCAGGCGCACCATCCAGCCCTCGCCAAAAGGATCGGAATTGACTATTTCCGGCTGAAAATCGTCATTATCTTCGACCAAAAGGGGATTGATCTCCACGACTTCCCCGGAAACAGGCGCAAAGACATCGGAAACGGTTTTCACAGATTCAACCACGCCTAAACGGTCTTTGGCGGCCACAGCCGTACCTACAGCGGGCACTTCGACGAAAACTATATCGCCCAGCTGTTCCTGGGCAAAATGTGTTATGCCAACCTCGGCTATATCGCCATTGACGCGCACCCACTCGTGATCATTGGTATACTTAAGATCGTTAGGAATCATGACAAAGCTCCTCACCACAACATTACGGGCTAATATATACATTCCAAAGCGTCCCGCCCCTCGAACACTTCAGAAATAAGCAATCTTATTAGCGCGAATTGCGCACACTTCCGCGCACAAAGGGCGGTTTTTGCACTAGAGCCGGCTCGCGGCGGCTGCGCACCACAACTTTTAACTCTGTGCCCACGCTGCTATGGCTTTTCGCAATGCGGGCTAAAGCTACCCCGCGTGACAGCGACGGAGAAAAAGTACCGCTGGTGATATGCCCTACCACGTTCCCTTCATTGTCTTCGACTTCATAGCCCTGACGGGGAATAGCACGGCTTTGCATGACCAAGCCTACGATAGCCTCGCGAATGCCCTGTTCTTTTTCTGCCTGCAAAGCGGCTTTGCCAATAAAATCAGCGGTGTTTAAGCTGACGACCCAGTTTAAAGTGGAATTAACCGGAGAAGTTTCCTCAGTAATCTCATGGCCGTACAAAGAATAGCCGGCTTCCAAACGCAAAGTATCGCGGGCCCCCAAACCTATGGGTTCAATACCGCCTTCTGCCTCGCGCAGCGCCTGCCACAGTTTTTCGGCTTCCTGCCACGCCACATACAATTCAAAGCCGTCTTCCCCAGTGTATCCGGTGCGCGATATTACGGCGGGGATTCCCGCGACTTGGCCTCTAGTAAGATGATAATAGCTCAAAACCTCCAAATCGGCGTCGGTTAAGGGCTGTAAAAACTTTTGCGAATCAGGCCCCTGCACCGCCAGCAAAGCTGTTTGCATAGACAAATCGCTGACCCGGGCCTGCTCAGTTTCATGTGCTTTTATCCAGGCAAAATCTTTAGCGCAATTTGAAGCATTGACCACCATCCAGAGATACTGCTGGCCGTCTTCGCGATCGGGAAAACGATAAACGATCAGATCGTCGATGATACCGCCGTTTTCTCTGCACATACAGGTATACATGCACTGACTTTCCCGTATGCGCATAACATCATTGGTCACCAAACCATTGACAAAACCGATGGCATCTGGGCCGATTACTTCGATTTCTCCCATGTGAGACAGATCAAAGAGACCTATTTTCTGCCGTACCGCTATATGCTCTTGCTTAATGCCTGCATATTCTACGGGCATTTCCCAGCCGGCAAATTCTACAATCTTGCCGCCTTCGCGCTTATGGACCTCGTATAATGGCGTACGCAATAAATCCTGAGCCACAACTTCTCTCCTTTGAACAGCCGATAATAATACAATATCATATCAGGATTCGCGAAACAGATAGTCCATCCTTTAGGGGGATTCAGATAGTTGTTTGCAGGTTAGCTGATCGCTGACTTGCAAACATCACCAAGCGTGGCTAATTCGCTTTTAGCTAGCTGCCTATACAGATGAATGCGCTCGCGCAGCTGCTCCAAACCCGCAAAGCATTCCTGCGGCGCTAAAAACTCCATAAACCGCACCACAAGAAGTTTCCCATACAAATTATATTCGCCGCCGCTATCGTCTTCATAGCAATCCTGCCGCCAGTAGGGCCTCCCCGACTGCCAGGAACCAATATTAACTTCCAAACGCACGCCGCTATTCGCTTCACGCAGCGTAGGGCGCGACCCCAAATAGCCTACAGCTGGGAGTTTACGCCCATCAGGCAGTTCAGCTATACAGGCATACGCCCCTAAAGGAGGCAGCATTTTGGCAGCAGGCCAGGGTATGTTAGCGGTAGGGAAACCCCAGCGCCGGCCCAGACAGTTGCCGCGCTCCACTACACCTGTTACGGCAAAAGGACATCCCAGCATATCTGTAACCTCACGCATACGGCCCAGACGCACAGCCTGGCGCAGACGGGAAGAAGAGATCGGCTCGCCCCCGTATTCAGCCATAGACACGATCTCAACCTGGATACCTGCTGCCTGCCCCCAGGCCAGCAGCATGGGCGGCGTACCAGAAGCTCCGCGCCCAAAGCTGTAATTAGCACCGCACACTACTGCTTTAGCCCGCAGATTCTCAACAATTTTGCGCTGCCAAAACTCCTGTGGTTCCCAATTAGCCAAAACAGCATCGAAAGGCTCAGCTACAGCTTGCAGCCCGAAATCACTGATGCGCTGCCAGCGTTCTTCCGGGGTGCTCAGCAGCTCTATCCGGCTCTGCGGGTGCACAGTCTGAGCGGGATGATTGATAAAAGTATAGGCTACGGGCTGCAGCGGCACTCCATCAGCAGCCTGCGCAGCTAACTGAACCACACGGGACAAAATGCGCTGATGCCCTTTATGCACACCGTCAAAAAAGCCCAAAGCGACTGCACATCCGCTTTCAGGAGGGCAAAAATCTTCCAGAGCGCAAACAATAGACATACAATTATACATATAACCCGCAATAATATGCGGTGCCCAGACTAACGGCTAGTTACAAACGCATCAAAGCCAATTTTCAGCATAGAACTCTTTGCCGATTCAGCTGTTCCTTGGTCGTCATATTCCTTGACGCCAATTACGCGATATAATTTATTGCCATCTGCATCAACAGTGGATTCTATCTTTCCGTCGATTTTTTTAGCTGTCAGCCGCGTAAGCATCTCCGCAGCCTGGGCTTCGTGACGGTATGAGGCAAACACCAGATAGTACTTAACAGCATCGCCGCTGTTAAGGCTGTCTCCCTGAGTGCCGTCTGAAGAAGCTGCTTCATTTTGCGGCTGAGCTACAGGAGTGGCTACAATAAGTTCGGCTTCCTTTTTTTCACTGCGTAAAGCGCCCGAGTTCTCTTCGTCTATTTCTTCCTGATAGGCGCTGACATCGCCTTTCCAAGGCTTAATCTTTGCAGCGGGAATATTGACCTCTTGAGGTGTGCCTTCCTGCTCTCCCTGGCCCAGCTTCTCCTGCACTACGTCTTGATGAGCAGCCCAATGCCCAATAGCCACAGCGATCCACACCGCGACTAAAAGGGTTATAACTCCGCGCGACCAGATGCTCATGCCCCGATTTCCTTGAGACATAGGAATTCACACCTCGTATGCTGTGTATTTTTTATACATTCGCAGAAACAAAACTGGCCTCAGCCGGCAAATCACGGCGCCAGACGTATTCGGGAACTTTAGTGCCCAGCTCGCTGACTAAGTAAAAGCCTTCTCCCAAGCACATGACCTGGAAAAACGCTTTATCGGTGCGGATAGCGCACGCTCTTACGTTTCCCATACCTACATCTTCACAGAATGTTTTAATAACATCATTCATCATATAGGCAAAACAGGGAGCCAAATATTTGTCATTGCTGAACCCGACTGACTGCAGCAATTCGCCCTCTACGGTCAGCAGCATACTTTTGGATACTCCTGGCAAAGAGACCAAACCTTTTAAGGCTCTCCGCAAATTAGGAGCAGACTTAGAATGTTTAATAACGATATCGTCGATTTCCGATACTTTTTGGTGAGTGATTACCGTCAAATCGTCGGCTGAAAAATACACGCGCACCGTATTGCCAGCGCTGCAGAGAATTACACTTTTCAAAGCGCCTAACTTATTCTCTGTCAAAGTATTGCTGAGATTCTGCATGAGGTCTGGCTGCAAAGCGGCGACAGAGTCAGAATCATCAACCGTGCTCAGATTGCCTAAGAAGGGAAGCCCATCAGACGTAGCCACCATGATAGAACAGCCATCCAAGCTGGCAACGCTGTTGAGCTGAGCGTTGATGGCATCGGTATTATCGCTGTTTTCTATTATTCCGGGCAGCAAAGTTAAAACGTTTTCAATTATACCATCAAATCCAGCTTTCTCTGGACGGGCGTTTTTTCTGCTTTCTTTAGAAGATCTGCCGCCTTTCTTACCAGCACTTACAGTTTCAGTTTCAGACGGCACCGCAGCATCTGCGCCGCTTTCAGCAAGCACTTCAGCGTCAGCTTTTGTCTTAAGTTCATCGTCTCCAGCAGACTGGCCGATCTCAGTATCAGCAGCCAAAATATCCTCACTAGAATTGCTCTCTGGCACTGCTGGCACTGTTTTCTCTAGTTTAACGGCATCAGCCTGAGAAGAAACAGACGGATCTAATTCCAATTCGGCATCAGTGTCAATGTTGCCGATAATAGCCTCTATATCCTCATTGTTGAGCATATAATCGCTCACCCAGCTACCTATATCGATATGGGTATATTGATTAAAATCCTTTAGCAAATCGCACAGGATTTTATTTGACGCTTTAGCTACACCCTGACGCACGACATCGGGCAGCAATTCCAAGCCTTCAACTATAGATAGCCGATCCCCAGCACTTTCTAAAACCGCGCGCACATTGGGATCAACCTTAAACGGAGTGACAAGATAGCCCCATTCGGGATTGAAAAAGCGGCTGCGCATAATAAAGCGGAAAGCCACGTCAGGCGTAAGTTCAGATTCGCTGACTGAGAACATCATCAGCGAGCCTTTAACATCGGCAAAGACCTCCACAATATCAGCATTATGCTCACTGCGGGCCATGATATGATCGGGTTCTACGCCTTCGTCGCAAAGCGAAGCGCCTACGAGATAAGCTAACCACATATTTTTAGCTGCCAAACGGCAGCCGCTGTCGGTAATGCTGAGAGTCTGAACAATTCTTTCGTTAGAGATCGGCCTGCCACAGTGGAAGCACTTAAAACCGCGCTGCGCAGCGTCTTCCAAAGCAGCCAAATTAGAAACGCAGCTTATTTTTTGGTTAGTCTCAACGCAGTATATTTCAAATTCGCGGGTAATCATGCCCAGACTATCCAGCAGCTGCACTTCTTCGCTGACTTCGAACAGCTCGCGTTCACCGGCTACTTCCTGCAGAGACACTGAAGGGCGCGAGGAGATAAGCTTAATCATATTGCGCAAATTGGAGCGCTGCAAAGCTATCGCCGCCTTTCGCTCCCAATCGCTTACCATCAGCGGAGACGTCTCTTCCAACAGGGCCATAAACTGTTCAGAAGGGTGAATATCGCTGCTCCATTCTCCGCCTCCCAAGGCCTTTGTCAAAGCCTCGCGGAATTTATGCCAGTCAATGCGGGCTCTGATGCTGTTGCATACTGCTCCAGCAGTTATAGTGTCCAAGCTCGGAGAGAAAGAATAATAAAAGAGATCGTTGTGAGGATTGATAAAGAAATCTCCAAGGATGCTGCGTTCATCCAGCAGCCCGGGCAGCAGCTTGTACAGTTCTTGGGTAGCCCCGTAAATAATCGGCTTAAACGCATCCCCCAGCTCAATAAACAAATGGCCATCGGCCTTATTCTTAAAATGACCTGTCATTTTTTCACGAATAAACTGCATTATATCTCTCCTAACTATTTACGAGCTGGTACGAGCTGGCTGTTTACGAACCGTTTATGAATAGGTCAGCTTTACCGCAAAATACACGTTTACAAGTTCAATAGCCACGTTCAACAGCCTGCCTGTAATTCCTAGCATATTTTCAGATGTCTGCACTTTTAGGCTTATCAGTACCCTCATTATAAATGCTGAGCGAAAAAGTCTCTTAAAAAAACAGGATATAACCGCATTTGTGCGCATTATAAAGGGATTATAATTTGTCTGCTTCACACATCAGCCAGACAATGCGATCCGGCTCGATAAAATTGTGCAGCATATATCATATATCCGAATAACGCGTTAGAAAGGAGATTACGCAGAATGTTAAGGCTCTTCACACGGGAAGCTATACTGCGCTCGCGTGCCTTTATATCTGTTGCAATCCTTTTAGCTCTGACTTTTCTGGCATCGTTAACGGTAGTATCAGCTCCTCTGACCAATGTATTCGTTAACGGCGTCAGAGTTGATGCCTACCCGGTAATACATGATGGCATCGCCTATCTGCCTATCCAAGTCATGGCTCAAGCAATGGAAGCAGAGATAATATGGGACGCTAAACTCGGCATTGTAAAAGTCAATGGTGCCAGCTCACCCGCCACCGTCTACAACCAGAACGGCAAGGTGCTTTTGCCCATTGAAAGTTTCATTACAGGCCTGGGCGGAAATGTCATTTATGATGGCCGCAACAACATGATAAGGGTTGAAACCCCTGAGTTTATGGCCAACGGTCCCAGTCATTCCAAGAATAAGCCAGTTAATACGGCTGCCAAAGTCTCCACGCCTGCGGTTTCCACACCAGCTGTTTCCACACCAGCTGTTTCCGTATCAGCTCAGCCGCCAGCCATGCAGACAGTAGGCACCACAGCGTCCCTCGCCGCCCAGAATCCAGCAGCTCCGGCTTATGGGACTCCTCCTGTGCCTGCTAATCAGCCCGTGACCGGCACACCGCCCTCAGTTCCCCAGACTGCCAATTACGGCGTATATACTAAAACCACCACTTCTGCCTACGGGACTCCCCCCTCTAACGCTCAAATGGCTTACGGAACCGCCGGATATGGCACCAATCCCACTGCTGTCAATAACGCCTATATGCCGCCTCAGTCTACAGCTACAGTTAAGCCTTCTTTTCGGCCGCCTTACGCTATGCCTTCAGCAAACGTCCCGGCCCAGACCTCCCAGACGGCTTACACTCCCGGAGCTATGGCGTCTAACAGCGCTGCTATAACTGGCGTTGCCCCCAACGTAGGTATCAACGCTATACCCTCGCTGGCCCAAACCAACAATTCCCCTTACATTCCCCGCACTGCCCAAAACAGCGTCTTTAAAGTAACGGTCAGCAACTTAGAGATAGTTCCCGTAATTAAAGATTTCTACAAACCGCGCACAGGCTCGAAATTTGTCGTGGCGTCGCTGTCACAGCAAAATATTTCTAATCAAGTGCAAATTTACACTGGCAAATTCTCACTAGTAGATCAAAACCAGAATTCTTACGACCATCTCGAGGGCCTAAGCAATTTCTGGCTGGTCATATTGCGTCCGTACGGCGTTAACTTCGGCTATTTGGTATTCGAAATTCCTCAGAACGCTAAACCGATCTGCTTAGTTTTGCACGCGCTCAACCAAGCGCCTTTGACCATAAATCTTTAATGACTTAATAAACATGGAGAGAATATGAATTCAAAGTTTCGTCTCTTTACAGCAATAGTAGCTTTGACAGCGGCGATAGCCTTGAGCTTGGTCTGCGGTACACGTGAAAGTCAGGCTCAGAGCCCAATTGAAGTTACTTTTTGGCACGCCATGTCTAAAGCCCGCGGGGAAAAGCTTAACTCGCTCGTCCAGCGTTTCAATAAGCAAAACCCCAGCATCAAAGTCACCGCTACTTTTGTAGGAGCTAAAGGCGGGCGCGGCAATGACTACAATGCTCTATACACCAATCTTCTCGAGCAGCTAGCCCGCACAACTCCTCCCGACATTGCTCAGGTCTATGAAAACTGGACTACCCAGTTTATCGAAATTGGAGCGCTTACTCCCGTCGATACCTTTTTTAACGGGCCAGATGGCTTAGACCAAGCTTCTATCAACGATTTTGTCGATATTTTCCGCAAAGCCAACACGTTTACCAGCCCCAGCGGCGAGCAGCACATTTACACTCTGCCTTTCAATAAAAGCATCTACGTGCTTTTTTACAACAAAGCGGTATTTCAGGAGCTAGGCTTAACGCCTCCTAAGACCTGGGACGAAATGCGCAAAGTCGCCAAAACTATCAGCACCAAGAAAGGTATTCCCGGCTTAGCGTTTGCCCCTAACGTCGATATTTTTGGTCACTACCTTTACACCAACGGCGGCGAATATTTCCAGAACGGCAAAGTGAGTTTTGGCGGCGCTTTAGGCGTCAAAGACCTCAATTATTGGGTAACCCTGGTGCACAATGATCGCTCCGCCACACCGACCTTTGATGCCCGCAAAATGTTCAGCGACGGCAAGGCTGGCATGTACATGGAATCGACCTCCAATATCGGCAACTTTGAAAAGAATCCCAACCTTAAATTCGGCGTTGTCCCTATTCCCCGCGGCACTACTATGAGCTATCAGTTCGCCGGCACCAATTTAGCGATATTTAAGAAAGATACCGGAGATTCCACAGCAGACCAGGGCCGCCAAAAAGCTGCCTGGAAGTTCATCCGCTTTATGACTAGCCCCGAGATCACTACTGAATTTGCCACTGCCACCGGTTATCTGCCTGTGCGCAAATCTGCGGTCAACGGACCTGTTTACAAAAACTACATCAAGCAGCATCCTAACTATCAGGTAGGAATTAACAGCCTTCAGTACGCTTCCGTACAGCCCCGGGTAGGCTGCTGGGAAACCGTTCGCGGTATTCTCGACGACACTCTCATCGAAGCTTTAGGGCGCAAAAACACCCCTGAAGACGCCATGCTGCGCGCTACATCTATGGCCAACGGTATGCTGATGTCCGCTGCCGGCAATCAATAACAATACCGGGATTATAAGTTCAGGCCATATATTTAATTAAATAATTACAGCAAGCGCCAAACATACGTTTGGCGCTTGCTGTACCCTCGCGCCCTATCCATGTCCCAATGCCATAAAGTGTTCGAACTGCCCCCACCGCAAAAACAGCTGGCTCCTCTGCCCCATCATTCCTGGTTCTGGCGCCATACCATGGCGCTGAGTTTAACTGGGCTGGCCTTATTTCTTTTTTTAGTGGCCACCAATACCCAAAGCGGATGGGTTTATGTTATAGTTGCCTGTTTGGCAGCGACGCTGCTGCTCAGCTATATTATAGCGAGATCGATGCTCTATAAGCTGACCGTCACGCGCCAATTTGAAGATGACGTGCGCTGCGGTGAAGAAACGCGGATAACACTAACTCTGCACAATGCGAGCAAAAGCCCGAAATTCGGAATTTCCATCATCGAACACCTTCCCCAAACACTGCCGGATATCGCTCCCCAACGCCGTTTTTATGCTACTTATATACCTGCTAAAAGTACGGCAAAATTCACTTACTCCGTAAAATGCCGCCTGCGCGGGTATCATCAGTTTACACAAGTTGAATTAGAAAGCGGATTCCCCTTAAGCCTGTTTTTCATAAAAAAGCGTTTTAGCACTTCAGATTGGCTCTGCGCTGCTCCTCAGCTGCTGCCGCTGTCCAGCGAAAATCACAGTTCAGCGACTTCCCCTTACGCAATACGCCATTTAATACGGCGCGGCCAGAGCGATAGCTTTTACGGTTTGCGCGAATACATCTACGGCGACGATCTGCGCTTTGTGCATTGGGCAGCCAGCGCTCACCACCGCGAGCTGCTCATCAAAGAATTTCAAGATATTAGCTCGCAAAAACGTCTGCTCATAGCTATTGACCCTACGCGGCAGGAATTTTTGCAGACTCCTCAGCAGGAAGACCTTGAAAGCGCCTTGGCGCTAGCCGCAACATTAGCGGAATGGTGCGCCGATCTTAAGGTTCCCTGCACTCTAGTGACTCTGCGCCAAGGAGAGATTAAAACTGGAGACGCCTTATCACGCCAAGAATTTCTAGCTTCTATCCAAGCCGAGCCTCCCTATAATAATCCTGACGAGTTAGCCAATTGGCTACAGAAAGAAGCAGCAGATTCGCCAAATTGCCACATAATTTACTTTAGTATCCCTGGTACTGATCAGCACACCGGCTCAGTCCGTCCCTTTGGGCCCAGCCGCGAAATGCGCGTAGTCTGCGCTCCCTCTCTTTCCCCACCTTCCTTATATCTTGCCTTTTCGCTGAATAAAGGACAGCGCCAGCGCCACTATTTGCCATTAAGAAACCGTTTCGTCCCCAGGGATAAACGCCAGCTGGCCCGCAAATGGAAACCTTTCCTCACAGAGAGTTACTTTGAGCACAATACCCTCTACCTGTGCGGAAGCAAATATCTGGAAGAAGCCCTGTCATGTATAATAAGGTCCCTGCGTTAAATATGCCTAACAGCCTCCAACCGCCCAGCCCCTTAGAGCAATTGCGCCGCTATCACGCTTCGCCGCAGGTCTCCGAAGATTCTCTGGTCTTTCGCAGCCTCTGTATGCTGACTGCCAGCATTGCCATTATAGCTGCTTTGCATCAAATGGAATGGCCCGCTTATGGCTTTACCGCCTTATTCGCCGCCTATATTGGCAATATTTTTTCCTATTTTACGCGGCGCCGCCGCAATTGGACTGTCAAAGTCTTTATTTCCTTTTATATGCTGTGGGTATTGGTGGAGTTTTTCCAGGATATAGCCCGAGAAACCGATACCCGCTTACCCCTGGCAAAATTATTGATACTGCTCTACACAGGCCACAGCTTCGATGTGCCCAGGCGCAAAGATTTAGACTACTCGCAGATGGTAGCCTTTATCCTTATATGTTTGGGCGCTGTCTTAACCAGCTCCATGTCTTATGGAATATATTTGCTGGTATTTGCCTTATCAGCTTACGCTACCTGTTACTGCAGCTATCGCTCAGAACGCCTGCAGTACGAGGAAAAGGCCGACTTAAAATACACCCAGCAGCAGTCCTCCGCAAAGTCAAAATACGCAATCGGCTCCTTGATCCTTAAAACCCTGGCGTTAGCTGCCATCATATCCGCCTGCAGTTTCGCAGCCATGCCGCGCTACCAAAGCCTGCGCTTGCAGTCAATGCCCTCCTCATGGCATTCCAACCTTAAATTTCCTACGGTAAGCCGTGGCGAAATCGTCTCGCCCAATTCTGGCACAGACAGCTCTTCTGCTAAAGGCAAACAGCTAGCTTCGACCGACGATCTTATGTCCTTTAACGCTATCGTCGATCTCGATCAAAGAGTCGCCCTCTCCCATGAAAAAGTTTTGCTGCTGCGCAGCAACGCCTGGTGTTATCTGCGCGGTTTATCATTTACAGAATACGACGGTCACCATTGGAAAGTAGAAGAAGACTTGCAGGAAATTACCAGCAGCGACTCGCCTATGCATATTCCCCACCTCTTTTTTGGGGAATCCCAGCAGCGAGTGACCCAAATCATTCAAGTTGAACGGGATATGCCCAATTTGGTCTTTGCCGCCTACACACCGGTAAACCTGTATATGCCAACCAATACCGTTTATACGGACAAGGCCCAGAATCTGCGGGTCCCTTTCATCCTGGAAAAAGGCACAGTTTATTCCGTAATCAGCCAAAGCCCCATTCAAAGCCAGCAAGCCCTAAATTTTCTAAATATTTTTTCGCGTTTCAACGCTAAAGATGCAGCCTATGTCGCTAAATACCAAAAAGCCACCCGCAAAGCTTACAAACGCTCACATCAGAGCGAGCGCATAGCCCCCTTCCTGCAGCTTCCTAAAACAGTTACCCACAGAACGCGAAAATTAGCCAAAGACATAACCAAAGACGGCAAAAATAATTTCCAGCGCGCGGTAATGCTGTCCAATTACCTGCGCAGCCATTACACTTATCAAAGCCCTCCGCCTCCCTATCCCAAGGAGCGCGAAGTCTGCGATTATTTTCTCTTTGACTCTAAAATCGGACACTGTGAGCAATATGCTACAGCGATGACCGTTATGGCCCGTTCTTTAGGGATACCCGCCCGTTATGTGACAGGTTATGTGCCGAACAGCTACAATCCCCTGACCGGATATTATGAAATCCGCGCCAGCGACGCTCACTCCTGGGTCGAAGTCTATATCCCCCCTATCGGCTGGATAGAATTTGAACCGACCTCAGGCCAAAACGAAGAAGCTTTTTTGCTCCCCCAAGATATAGAACAGAGCAACATGTTCGAAGCGCTAGAAAAATACCTGGCTAGCTTAATCCCTCCGCGGTATTTGCAGTATCTACAGCAGCTTCAGCAAGCTTTTATAGATTTTATCGCTAGATGGAAAGGGCTTTTGCTAGGAGCAGCTTTTTTCTGCACGCTCATTCTCAGCCTTAGAGCTTTATATAAAATTGCCCGCAAATTGCTGGCCAAAGCCGACAGAGAAGAGAGCTGGAACGGTTTTGCTGTGGGACTGCACAGCTTAAGCAAGCTGGCCCAGCAGTTAGTGCCCAACCGGTTATTCCGCTCTGAGGATCTGCTATCCTCGCGCTATCGCGACATCATGATCGCCCTGCAGCGCCGCGGTTACCGGCGGTCTCCCTCTATGACTATGCTCACCTTCATGTCGCACTGCACGGCTGAGCTCAGCGTACCCGAACTACAAGAAATATACAGACTCTGGGAACGGCGGCAGTACGGAAGCGAGCCGAACAGTTTTAATAGCGAAGATGAAAATCTCTGGAACAGCTTAACAGCTGCCGCTTTAACAAAGCTGCGGCAAAAAAAAGACGGCAAGCGCTATGACCACTAATAACAGCCAAAATAATATCATTCCTGCGGTTCCTATTTCCTCCTGGTTTTCGGAAGCCTGGAAAGCCTCGCTCTTCTTCGCCGTTACCCTCGCGCTATTCTTCTATCCTGCCGTCCTGCAGAATAGACTCATTTATAGCGGCGATCTGACCGGCTCTGATTTGCTGGAACTCAATATTCCCCGACGCATTTTAGCGGCTGAAGCAGTCCGCGACGGCGAACTGCCTTTATGGGAGCCGAAACTCGGCAATGGTCTGCCTCTGCTCGCCGAAGGGCAAGCCGCCTTATTCTATCCCACGACAGTTCCCTTATGTTTAGCCTTTTCCCATACGCAAGCTTCTAACCTAAACATACTGCTGACTTTGCTGACCGCCCTGTTAGGCAGCTACGCCCTGCACCGCGCTTACGGGCTCCGCACCGTCCCGGCCCTGCTGGGTTCCCTCGCTTTTGGCCTAGGCGGTATTTTTATTTTCCGCCTTAAGCATCTCAATATGATCCAGGTTATGGCCTGGCTGCCTTGGAGTTTTCTGGCTTTGCGCGCCTATTGGCTGACTTCCCGCCACAGATATTTAATTCTGCTGATTCTGTCCTGGGCCTTGCAGCTTCTCGCTGGCCATCCTCACGTCTGCTATATCTGCTGGTTAGCCAGCTTTCTATATGGCGCTGCTTTATGCTGGGAACAGCCCCGCCAGCCGCACACCCGCTATACTTGGTATCATTTCTTGGGCATTATGGCGGCCTCTATAACCGCAGTCGTGCTGCTCTGCAGCGTCCAGTTGCTGCCTACCTGGGAACTTACCAAAATTGCTTCGCGCTCAGGCACCGTCTCCTGGAGTGATTTGCGCGTTTTCCCATTTAAATTCGCGCATTTTTTACGCCTGCTTGATCCGTTTTGCTTCGGCTCTCCGGCTGCTGGCGACTTTAACCGCAATGTAAACAGCGAAGGTCTGTTTTGGGAGAACGCCCCCTATTTAGGCATCATCCCTCTGCTCTTCGCGTTAGCTGCGGGACCGCTGGCCAAAGCTAAAAGGACTGTCTGTCCTGTCGTAGTTTTAGCTATCTTTTTTGCCTGGAGCGCTTTAGGTCCCAGCGGAGGCTTATACTGGTTTTCCTGGAAATTCTTGCCTTTTTTTAATTTGTTTAGATTCCCATCCCGGATGCTCATCCCAGCCTCTTGCTGCGCCGGAATATTAGCCGCCTGGGGCTGCCAGTACCTAGACAATTATCTGCGCAGCCGCTATTCACAGCGCACAGCCTCCATAACCGGCATTATCCTAATCACCTTAACTTTAGCCGATCTTTTCAACACCAACAGATTATATCAAAGCTATCTGCCTTCTGCCTGGGAGCAGCCTCCCGCAGCTCTATCGCTGCTCCGCCATAAGCAGCGCCTTTACGCCCCAACATATATTCTGACCTGGGAACAGATTATTGAGCACCGCGGATGGTATCGCAATGAGGAAAGGATTTGTTATGCTTTAAATACTCTGGCCCCCGATCTCGCAGCCATTTGGGGCGTCCATTGCCCTTCCGACCGCATAATTTTCGACGGCGGCAACGAGCTCTGGCATTATTATGACACGCAGTCCTGGCAGTTCAGCAATATCTGCAGCTCATTTGCAAATAAAGATGGAGCAATTGTCAGCTTTGATATATTTCCCGGTTTGATGCCCTATCTGCGCCTGCAGAGCATTTCCCACGTGCTCAGTTTTATACCGCTGCGCCATCCCAGACATATCCCCGGTATTGGCGGAGCTATAATTTACACGGACAAAGAGCATCCCGAATTGCCGCCGCTGTATATTTACGCTCTGCGCGATCCCCTGCCGCGAGTCCGGCTTGTAGCTCCTGATCTTACGGCAGAGCTCCCAGAATTTGCGCGTTTTATCCGCGACAATTATCCTTCCTATCGAGAAGGATCGCTTTATGAACCGTCAATAGGAAATAATCCCTCCATAGGCTCGGCCAATATACTGCACGAAGGCCACAATTATTTAACTATCGCCACCGAATGCGGGCGCGATAGTTTCTTAATCGTAAGCAATACTTATCATCCCAACTGGAGCGCCAGCATCGATGATGCGCCTGCTGTTCCGATTACCCGCGTCAATTACGCATTTCAAGGCACTCCCATTCCTGCGGGAAAGCACCTGATCACTTTGCGCTTTCACTCTCCGGCCTTCGAAATGGGATGGAAAATCAGCGCAGCTACCCTGGCAGTTTTGCTCCTGCTGGGGGCTTGGTGCGCATGGCGAAAACACAAGCCCAATAATTAGAGATAGTCCTTAGCACGAGCTTTTCACAAAAAAAGCGCCAAACTTGCGTTTGGCACTCGCCTTAAGCCAGTTCTGGCTTCTCTATTCTACCACCGCCACATTGCCATGACGGTCTATGGGAATCCAGCCCAAGCCACAGAAAACCACGCTGACATCGGCTTTCTTAGGAGATATTTCCATAGTTTCTAAAGACTCTTCAGCCTTATCCAAAGTCCTGGACAGCTCTTCTACAGCTTCATCATACTGAGCTTGCAGCTGCTTTAGTTCTTCTTCCAGATCGCGGTACTGTTCATCGGCCTGCTGGGCTCGGTGACTATACGACTGAGCGCGATTGTATTGCCGATAGGCAGATGAAGTGGCAGAGGCGGCTGAGGCTACCTTGGAGACGAGAGAGCGTTTGCTGCTGCCTCCGAAAAAGCCCAGCAAAGTCGAGCCGATGGATAAAAACTCCGACGTTTTGCTGGCCGAAGCCCGCATATCGTGGTTTTCCTTGTCATATCTCGCTCTAGTGAGACGATCCTGCAGACGCTCAATCTTGGGAGCGAACTTGGAGCGCAAAGCATCGGCGCGGCGATCGCGTTCCTCTCTGGCAGTCTGTTTCAGGCGTGTTTTAAACTCCCGTTCACTCTCATCAGCCTGAGCGACGAGTTTCAGCTCTGGGCAGGCCAGCAATTCCAAATTCTCGTTGCGATAAACCCAGGTAGCCAATTCCCGATTCCAGCCTTTATAATATTTAGCATTGCAAAGCACAGAAGGAACTTCATGGCTTTCTAAATCGCCATCTCCACTGCGCTGCATAATGCCCTGATCGCCCGGAATGTCTTCTCCGTCTTCCCAATCTAAATGGAAGGCACTCTCGTCGGGGAACAGCACCCTTATAAACGTCCTGCTGGTGGAAATATTTAATTTGCTATTGGCAAAATGCACCGAAGTTACTCCCAATAACGCGGGGCGATAAGCGCAGGCATAACTGTTGGCCAACAGCCAGCACTGAGGAATATCCGCAGGAATAATCACTCCGGGAGTTACAGGCACAGCTGAAGGGGCCGGTTCCGGCGCGGTGACTGCGGCAGCAGGCCTCGGGGCACTGCCCCTGTGCTGAACAGCTCCCGCCGCAGCGGCAGCCGAAACAGCAGCGGATGCTGAAGGCAGAGCAGATGAAAGCGGCTGTTCTTTCGCGCTTACATCTGGAGTAGCCGACATACATTTTCCAGAGCGCGACTCTATCAGCGTCTGCGCCCGTTTAATGTCATCGCGGGTCATGGGACCGCGCAGGAAGGACAAAGTCCAGCGCGATTCAAACGTAAAAGGAGTCTGGCCCGGCAGCATCGCCAAGAAATGGCGCTTAGCCAAACCGCCCAACAAAGCGCCCAAATCAGTGTCTAAAGCGCGGTTGCCCAAAGCGGCTTCCAAACTGGCTTGTACCTTGGCCCTATCCTGCGGAGTCTGCAGGCGGCCTACCATCCAGACGCCAGCATTGCTCAGCGCTTTATAGTCGAAATCCACGGGATTCTGCGAAGCCATAACCAAACCCAATCCAAAGGCGCGGGCCTGCTTAAACATGGTCATAATGGGACGTTTAGAAGGCGGATTGCCGTTCGGGGGCAGATAGCCAGCGATCTCATCCATATAGAAAAGCGCACGCAGGCTGCTGGTGCCCATTTGCCGCCTCATCCACGACAAGGTAGCATTAGCCAGCATAGTCACAAAGAACATGCGCTCCGCATCTGTCAAATGCGCTATAGAGAAAATAGCTACTCTCGGCTTGCCTTGGGGAGTGTACAAAATATTGGCCACATCAAGAGGCTCCCCCTGCAGCCAGTTTTGGAATGAAGGGGATACCATCAAACTATTCAAAGCCATCGCCAAAGCGAAGCGGTCGTTGGCTGGGTAAATAGACTCTAAATCAAACAAACCCAATTTCGCGAACGGCGGGTTCTGAATCTGCATAATAAGCGCGGGGATATCCAGGTCTTTGCCCTCTGACCAAGCTTTAGTAAAAATGCCTGAAAGCAGTAAATATTCCCGGCTGCTCAAGGGATCGAACTTAATATCCAGCAGGCTCAGCAGCCCGGAAACGGCTCCCTGGATCAGCTCGCCGAACACCTCTCCGTCTTCCCGAACAGCTTCTGACGGCGCTTTCCAAGAAGAAAGCACTGAGATAGGCACACCGGCTTTGCTGCCAGGGGTATAAATAACTACGTCGGCACCTTTATACATTAAATTGACACGCTCGGGAGTCTGATACCAATTAGCCAGTCCCTGCCGCCAATTTCCAGCATTCTTTTCTGCCAGCTGCTGCACAGTGAGCCCCTGCAGACGGGCCTCATCCTCAGATACCCAAGGCTCTAAATCGCTGGGCCGCATTTGCGGAAAGCCTAAAGTTAAGTTACCCAAATCGCCTTTGGGATCAATAGCGATAACAGGAACTCCGTCAATGGCTGCTTCTTCCAGAATGTCGATCCCCAGACCAGTTTTGCCGCTGCCGGTCATACCCAAAATAACGGCATGAGTTAAAAGGTCGCGGGAATCCAGCATAAAAAGCTCAGTGTTATCCCGTTGGCCAAGATAAAATTCGCCAAGTTTTTCGTAATCGATCATCGTACCATTGCTCCCTCTGTCGCAGTCACGGCTTCTCCCCCCTCCCATTCTTCCTAATATTTTGTCAAACCATAGGGAGAGTTAGACAATTCACAGGTTAGCGAAACGCTAACTTAACGGCATTAAACTTATTAAGCAGAGCCATCATGAAGGCAAAGCCATTATGAAAAGAGCGCAGCGACCAGGCTGTGCTCTTTTCATGTTATCAAAGCAGCGCGTTCAGCTTACTTTTCCACAGCTTATTTTCCCACTAAAGACAGAGTATCGCGAGCGATCATCAGTTCTTCATTGGTGGGCAAAACGCTTACCAACAGCTTAGAATCCACTGCCGATATTACGCCGCCAGTACTGCGGGGCAGGGTATTGTTCTTTTCTTTATCAAGGACGATGCCCAAATATTCCATGCCGGTGCAGACTTTCTCGCGCACATAATTGGAATTTTGGCCAATGCCGCCCGTAAAGACGATCGCATCTGTACCGTTCATCTCGGCCAAATAAGCGCCTACATATTTTTTGACGCGCATGCAGAACATATCCAGCGCCAGCTGAGCCCTCTTATTGCCCTCGTTTACCGCTGCGTTTTCCAAGTCACGCATATCGGAAGAGATACCAGATACACCTAACACGCCGGATTTCTTATTGATTAAAGTGTTGAGCTCCTGGAAATTCAGATTATCTTTCTCAGCTAAGAAACATAGGATAGAAGCGTCTAAATCACCGCAGCGCGTACCCATCAGCAGCCCTTCCAGAGGGGTCAGGCCCATAGAAGTATCGACACATTTGCCGTTTTTAATCGCGCAGGCTGAGCAGCCATTGCCCAAGTGCAGGCTGATGATATTCACATCGGCGACATCTTTTTTCATGACTTCGGCAAACTTGTGAGTTATGTAGCGGTGCGAAGTTCCATGGAAGCCATAGCGGCGAATGCCGTGCTTTTCATAACACTCATAAGGAAGACCATACATAAAGGCTTCCGGGGCCATAGTGTGATGGAAATCGGTATCAAAAACCGCGACCTGAGGAACATTTTCGCCCAGCAAAGCGCGGCAGGCCTGAATACCCTTAAGGTTGGCGGGATTGTGCAGCGGCCCCCAAACGGCGCATTCATCGATCCCCTTCATAACTTCTTCATCGACTATTACCGACTGCACAAAGCGCTCGCCACCGTGCAGAACGCGGTGCCCTACTGCATTAATATCGGCCAAAGAGTGTACGGATTCTATTTGCGATTCCCCGGAATCTATCCATTTAAGCACTACGTTTATGGCTTCGCGGTGATCCGCTAAAGGACGGACATCTTTGTAAGGTTCCTTGCCGGTCGCCTTCATCGTAACTAAGGCTTCCTGGGAACCAATTTTTTCCAGGTTGCCGGAGGCTAAACAGCGCTCGCCATCGCATTTGATGAGTTCGCTGGAAGTGTTGATAATTTGAAATTTAACAGTGGAAGAGCCACAATTGAGAACTAGAATATTCATAAGTAAAGAATTCTCTAATTTCGAGCTTCTTCCTGTATTCAGACAGCTATTGACACCTGCGCCTGCTCCCGCTCCGCGCTTGCTTAGCTCACACATAACTTTTACGGAAGCTAAACCTTTTACGGAAGCTAAATCCCTTCGGTAAGTTTCCGTTCTGGCTGAAATATTCAGAACAAAACTTTATAAAAAATTTTGCATTTTTGAAGATTTCCTTAAAAAATAGCCAGGATTTTTTTACGAGAAAAAGAAAATGCCAACCTGGATTTTTTACAAATTCGGCTTATTTAAGGTACAAACTACCCCAGACGGATGAAGCTCCCGTCTGCAAGGGAGAGTGGGATAATGAAATCAAAACTCGGTGGAAGCAAACAGTTAAAACCGTCAATGCCTAGCAAAAATGCTCAGGTAAATGACCCGATGGCCAGCCGTGGTCTAGTGCGTCGGGCGGCTCCCCAGTCGAAAATGCCTGAGAAAAAGGGCGACAAGCCCATGATCGACGACATCACTGAGCCTTTAGACGAAGCTTTGGCAGATGTTGAGACTAAGCTTGCTGACTCCCCCAGCGATCCGGAACTGCATAAGCTAAAGATTAAAATCCTTCGCAAAATGCAGAACCGTCCCGAATTGCGCAAAGCCCTTTCAGAGGCGGCCAACGTCTGTAAGACTCCCTTCTTCGCGGTTAAGTTAGCCGAACAGCTTGAAGAAGACGGAGCTTATGCCGATGCTTTGGAATGGCGCCAATGGGTGGCGGACATTCATCCCGACGATCCTGATACCGTGCGCCGCCTAGCGGCTACAGCTGTACGCGCCGGCGAGCTGGAAATTGCCGAAAAGACCTACACGCGTCTCATTAAACTGCGCTCTGACGATGAGCTGCCCTTAGGAGGCACCTTTTATGAGGAAATGCTGGGGCGCGGTTTACCTCCGGAAAAGCGCCAAGAGCTGCAAAAGATGGGATTGCGCCTCCTAGCCCGAGCTTTAATTCACCGAGAGACCAATGCCAGCATATTAGAAGCTGCCGCCCGCATAGCTTACCGTACCAAATCCTACACCGAATCCCGCGGCGCTTACGAACAGGCTATCCGCTCTAACCCCAACCACAAAAATGTCCATCAGTGGAAAGCCGAATTGCTTAACGTTTACGCCCAGCTTGGGCTTCAGGAGAATTGGCGCAAGCTCAACCAGAGTTTAATCGCCGATCTATCTGAGGTGGTTAAAACCGATCATACCGACATGCGCGCCTGGAACATGCTAGCGAAGCAGCAGATTCAGGCTGGTCTGTTCGACGATGCTATCGTCACTTTAAAAGGTGCTTTGCGCGCTGACTCCAAGAATGCTCAGGCTTTATGGCAGCTGGGACGCCTCTACGTCCGCCGCGGCGATTCCCAGAGCGCTATAGATTTTTATCGCGACATTATCGACGATCCCACCGAGAAAAAAGCCATTCGCCGCGCTATAGAAAGGGCTTTGGCCGAGCTGTATTTCAAACTGGGGCACTATGATGAAGCCTTGCAGATTTACATGCGCGAAGTGGAAAACAATGCGCGCATGATCGCCCCCATTCTCGAAGCCACCGGCAACATGGAAGAAGCCGAAGAGCTGTACATCAAGTCGGTCGTGCAGAATCCCCGCGATGCCAAAAGCCATCTCGGCTTAGCCGAATACTGGGTGCGGCGCGGCAATTGGGAGAAAGCCAAAGAAGCGGCGCAGAACGGTTTACAGTGCAGCTACGCTACCGAAGAAGTGCACACCGATTTAGCGGTAGCTTTAGCTACTTCGCACATGAAGCTCAAAGATTTTGACGCTGCTCTGCAGACTATGGAAGAGATCACCGCTTCCTATCCGGATTCTATCCACTGCGCTTTCCGCAAAGTCAAGCTTTTGCTGCTTCAAGGCCAAAACGAAGAAGCCAGCCGTTTAGCCGCTGACATTAGCAAATCAGCTAAGCACCAAACGGGCTGTGCTCCGTCTTCCTCCGCTCTGTGGAGCCTGCTGGGAGATACCTGCAGCCTGCTGCACGACAGCGATGGTGCCTACAACGCTTATACCCAAGCGCTCAACTACGACGCCATGGACACCACAGCTATTCGAGGTCTGGGCATATTAGCAGAGCGCGACAAAGAGTACCGCTTAGCGCTCAATTATTACGAGCGTTTCGTGCTCAACGATCCTTTAAACCTGGCGACCCCGGAAATCAAAAAGCGCATAGCCCTCATGCAGGAGCAGATTCAGTCTATGCCCGCAGAGAATTATGCCTCCTCTCAGTCTTATAAAGACGGCGATGATTTTATGGGAGATCATGTCGCTCAGCCTCTCATCGCCAGCAAACGCAATTATGGCTGGATTCACGGCGACAGTGACGAGCAAAGAGTCAATACGGGCACAACAAAGATCAAAACCAACACCGACGGCTGGCTGGGTGACAGCAAAGGCTCCATGGATTGGTATGATGCTTACAGCAATTATTAGACTTTAATTTCGCCCCAGCAAAAAAGCTGTCCCTCAGTTGGGGGACAGCTTTTTATGTTATCCAGCCCAGCCTTATGGCCGCGCCTCATATAATATACGGCTGTCATATTGTAGGAGATTAAGCGCCTTAATCTGCGTTATCGCCAGGCAGCAACCAGACAATAACGCAGATTTAAACGGCAGTGCCTGCTCTAAGCTAGAGCCTTTCGCCGCAGACTTAATAACCGTTGGCGACGCGCTGTTTGCGGGCCAGGGCCTGAATCGCGGTCACGCACACCGTATCGACAATATCTTCAGCCTTGCAGCCGCGGGAGAGATCGTTGGAAGCGTATTCCAAGCCCTGCAAGATGGGACCGATAGCTACGCCTCCGGACATACGCTCTGCCAGCTTATAGCCGATATTTCCGGCTTGAATGTCGGGGAAGATCAGAACATTGGCTTTGCCGGCCACGTTAGAGCCTGGAGCTTTGCTGGCGGCTACGCTGGGAATCAGCGCGGCGTCGAGCTGCAGCTCACCATCCACGGCCAGCTGGGTATCGCGTGATTTAACGATGCTTAATGCCTCGGTGACTTTATCCACCAGCTCGTGCTTGGCACTGCCTTTTGTGGAGAAGCTGAGCATGGCAATGCGGGGTTCAGCACCCAAGAACGCCCGGCAGGAATCGGCTGTGGTAATGGTGATATCCGCCAGCTGATTCGCGTCAGGGCAAATTACGACGCCGCAATCAGAGAACAGCATAGCTCCGCCCTCTCCAAATTCGGGCTTATTGGGAATTACCATCAGGAAAAAGCTGGAAACGGTTTTCAGGCCTTTTCGCGCTCCCAAAACTTGAAGCGCAGCGCGGACCGTATGGGCAGTGGTGTTGGTGGCACCCGCCACGGAACCATCGGCCTGACCAGAGCGGATCATCATATTGGCAAAATAGAGGGGATCGCTAATGTCCCGCTTAGCTTCTTCCATAGTATAGTCTTTGCCCTTAGCCATGGCTTTAGCTTTGCGCATCTCATAATAGTCATTGGTATATCTGGAAAAATCAGGGCTGCTGAGATGGTCGATGATATTGACGTCATCCAGGCGGAATCCCAGGCTGCTGGCCCGGGAGCGGATCTCCACAGGTTCGCCGATTACGGTAATCTGCGCATAGCCGCGATCCATGACCCAGCGGGCCGCCTGTAAGGTTCGGTTATCTTGGCCCTCAGGCAATACGATATGACAATGCGCTTCTTTAGCGCGAACCCGAATACTATCGAGAATGTTCTGCATTTTTAACTCCAGCACAAAAAATTAGCGGCCAGCCCGCCACGGCTGCCGCCTGCGCCCCCTCCCCCTGCGCCGTCATCGCGGCGCGGCAGGACAGTTACCGACAGAGAAAAAGCCGATATAAAGCACGGTGTAACAGCAGGACTTCTACTGATATGAAGTGAAACCTGCACAGATTTAACCCCAACTTGACGAAATAATCAATCGAAAACCTTTGTTCCAGGAAGATACCAGTGCGTTTGAAATATACTTTTACCGCCGTCTTCATGACCGCGCTTTGTCTGAATTTCTCTTCACCTATCTTTGCCGAAGAAGAACAGGCCAGCCCTGCCCCTGCCGCTACTCCAGCCGTAGCTGAACCGGCAGCAGCTAAACCAACAAATACACCAGAAGAGCCCGCTCCCTCGGCTGCGCCTTCAGCTGCCAGCCCAGAAAAATCAGACAATAAAGACGAACAAACAGCTACCGACGCTTTGGCACCGGTGAAAGAAAAACTCGTATCCCCGGAACAGGAGAAGATGAGCAGCGAACTCAAGCCCAAGTATGATCGCTTCACCCTGCTCAACTCCGACAATCCCGAAGACTACAAGCGCAAACAGGGCATTTGGATCAGCGATTCCGGCAATGGCCGAATAGTTTATATGAAAGATATAAACGGCAACGATTTCTATTCCCTGGGCAGCGCCGGCAGAGACATAGGCAATTTTCTCAATCCCGAACAGGTTTGGGTCGATGTCGAAGGCAAAATTTATATCGCAGATCGCGACAACAACCGCGTCATCAGAGTTGACGACGTGCGCGGCTACAACTGGACGGAAAAGACGGGATTCAGCTCTCCCCGCGGCGTGGCTATGCACGGCAAACGCTTTATCGTTTCCGACACGGGCAACAACCGCATTTTAATTTACGATAAATTCGAAGCCGAGCAGCCTATGGTCACCCTAAAAGACGAGCGCATTAGCGATCCCGGCTATCTGTGGCTGGACGAAGAAGGCAATATTTACGTCTGCTGCGGTGACTATCCTCCGGGCGGGCGCATTGTGCGCATACCGCACGATCTCACCGTGCCGCCAGCGGAATGGAAGGTTTACGAGGGCCAGGGTCTCAGCGGCAACAGCTTTGCCCCAGGACAGATCTGTATCACCGACGATGGATTATATATCACCGATACCGCCACCCAGCGTCTGATCCGCGTTCACGATATCAAAGGCCGCAACGTGTGGGAAATGGGAACGTACGGTAATGGCGTCAATGAATTCATAGACCCTATGGGCATGAGTCAGGACGAGGAAGGCAATATCTATGTCGTCGATTCCAACAATGACCGCATTGTGCGCATGAAAAACATCCGCGGCCAGGAGTGGAAAGCCTATGACACTCTCAACCCGATCTTTGGCCTGCGCTCTCCCCGTTCCATTTACGTATGGTCACCGCGCCCTTCGCTAGAAGAGATAGAGGAAGAGGAAGAAGCCGCTAAAAAAGCCAAAGAAAAAGAGAAGAAAAAAGACAAGGACACAAAAGACGATAAAGCAGCCGAAGTCAATCCTGACGGCACAGAAAAGCCCAAATTCGTCCCCAATCCAGACGGAAAAGGCGCGGGATTCGCTCTCTAAGCAGGTTATAAAGCAGGTTAAAAGGGAGAGGCAGAAGAATCATGAATTGTGAATAAAAAGACTTCTTCCAAAGCTTCTAAAAAAGCAAATTCTTCTGCCGCTCACGCCTCCAAGGCGCTTAGTCCCGAAACTGTCAGCTATTGGCTTGAAGAAGCCAGACAGCAGCTGGACGACGACCACCTAGACGAAGCCATCGCTTCTTATCAAAATGCCACGCGCATCGATCCAGACTGCGAGTTCTGGGTCGAAATGGGAGAGCGCTATCTCAACGACCGCCAGCTGAAAAAAGCTTTGATCGCTTTTGAGCAAGCCAGCAAACTCGACCCCAGCAGCGCTTTCCGGGCCTCTTACTGGGATTGGCTGGGCCGCACGCGCGAGGCTATGCACGATTACAACGGCGCTCTGGAAGCCTACAGCAAATGGGCTATGGCCGCTCCCGATTCCATAGAGCCAATCGACCGTTCCGGTGCCCTCATGGTTATGCAGGAGCTGTGGACAGACCTGCCAGTACTGCGCAATGTCTATATTGAGCGCTCCCGCTATAAAGCTAACGGCAGCAGCGGTGACCTCAACCCCGACGTCCTAGAATCTATGGCGCTGTACGCCTATTTCTTGGAAAAAGAGCTGGGCAGCAAAGAGGACCCTTCGGCCACCGAATTAGCGTATGCCACTTTGCGCGACAAATACGACAGCATAGCTATGCGCTATTTGCTGGGCTGTATTTACTACGATTTAGAGCGCTATGACAGTGCCGATACTGAGTTCGTGCGCGCTCTAAAATTGCTAAAAAAACACCCTAACTGGTGCGAGTACCGTTTCAACCTCAACTGGACAGATAAATCGGCGATTTTCATGCGGGGACGCATCGCTCAGAAACAGCACCGCTACGAAGAAGCGCTGAACTTTTTCGATGAAAGTTTATCTGAAGAAGACAGCAGCGACATCCAGCGCAACCTAAATCCCATTTATGCGCGTCTGCGCCTGCAGTTAGATATGGGTGAGATAGATGACGCCAAAGCGGTCATCGATCAGCTCTGCTCCACTATAGACCAAATTCTCAGCACTCAGCATCAAAAACTTCTAGAAAATATCGATATTGAGGAAGCGCAAAACGGATTAAATATCAGCGACTACCCAGAATTTTTTTCCGCGATGGTGCTGGACAAGCTGACCTCCTGGCGTCACGAGATGCGTCTGGAATGCGCTCTGCGCACCGGCAGCATTGCCCAGGCCGAGGATACTTTGCAGGAAATTCTCGACTTAGCCCATGAAAATAGCGATAGTGAAGAATCCGGAGAAGCGCAGCAGACGAAAACCGCCTCTTCCAAACAGCTGGACGCCCTGCACAGTGCTCTGGCGGGTCAGGATACTGCCAAAGCGATAACAGCCTTAAAACGCTACTGCAAATCCTATCCTAACGATGCGGAGCACTTGCTGCAATTAGCTGAAATGCTGCGCAGTACTCTGACGCCCAAACGCTTCAGCGCAGAGCTGGAGAATCTGCTGTCCAGCCATCCCCGCAGTGAAAAACTGCTGGAATGGGCTTACGATTACTATCGCAGCCAAGGCCAGAGGCAGCGCGCTAAGCTGCTGTATATGAGCCTTCAGGCTCAAAAAGCTATAGGCTATCACCCGCCCGTCTGCGAATGGCTCTGCCCGGCAGCGCTGGAAAATCCCGCTCTAATCATGGCGGTCAGCGCCCGCGCTTTTCCTGGGGAAGGACAGCTAATCTTGACGGGGGGCGACGAATCGGTCGCGGCCTACGCGCAAATTGCCCACAGCTATATGCGCGCTCAGTCTGAGCAGCTGAAGCTGGATAATCTGCATCAGCGCGACATTCACATCAGCCTGCGCCCATTGGGACGCAAAGAAATAAGTTTGAGCGAATTTACGCAAAGTCAGCAGAATCAAGATGAGGGAAAAAGCAGTGCCCACGAATCGCGCAGTTCAGCGCTGCAGATCTGTGACGAGCATATAGGCTTAGCTTTATTCCTGGCCATGCACAATGCACTTATCGAGGATATGCCGCGCAAGCTCACCCTGGTAGGCGGCGCTATCGATCTCTATGGCAATGTCAGCGCTTCGCCGAGCTTAATCGCCGGCTTGGAAGCCTTAGCCCAGTACGAAGGCGAATGCTGGGAGCGTTTGGTCCTGCCTCAGCAGACAGCCCCAGCCCTGCTGCAAAGCGGTATTCCCGTCTGGGGAGAGGCAGACGATATTGTCATAGGCAACACGCTGGAGCAAATTATTACATCACTGCGCGCTGAGCGCTGACGACGGTATTCCGCCAGATAGGTTTCACCATGCCCCCTATTTATCACCAAGAATTACAGCAAATAAAACGCCAAGCTGCCCAGCTGACGCAAGATAATCAGCAGCTCTTTATAACCCCAGAGCATCTGCTGCTCTCTCTATTAGCCGCAGAATGTCAGGCTACGCCGTTCATGGCCGAGCATTTCGCCGCTGCCAGCGTAAAAAAAGAGTTAAGCGCTTATTTAAAAAGCTACAAATCAGACAGCGACGCAACTATGCAGGAATTAGATGAACCCCTGTTTTCCCTGCGTTCCTCGCGCATCATGCGCGAAGCCGAGGAATTGGCGTCCAGCTTCAAAGCCCCTGTAAACAGCCTGCACCTTTTGTGGGCTCTGCTCCAAGAGCACCGCTGCTGCGCGGTGGAGACTTTGGTGCGCCTGCACGTGCAGAAAGAAAAAAAGAGCGCGGACAGCGCCTCTTTCAATCTCAACGACGAATGCGATCACGTCTGCCGCGACTGGTGTACGGAGATCGAAGCTCTGCTGGTGCGCTCCGGCTCTCAGCGCCCCACGCTGATGTCGCTAACCTCCGAAAAGCGCAGCAGCAATGCCAAATATTGGCGCAAACAGCTAACCGAAGCCAGCAAAATGCTGCTCAACAATCAGGTTATCCAGGGCACTGCGGTGGAGCGCGTGGCCAATACGCTGACCCGTTCCTGGGCCAACGTGCTGGGCACAGACCGCCCCATGGCCAGTTTCCTGTTCGTGGGTCCCCGCGGATCGGGCAAGCGCAGTTTAGCCCGCAATATCGCGAGCTTCCTCTACAACAGCCCCGAACGGCTCAATTCCATCAGCCTGGGAGATTTCAGCGAAGAGGTGCGCGTTTCTAAGCTGCTGCAGTCCGCGGACAGTTCCGAAAGCGACAGCAGCCAGGAAAGCGCTTTAACCCAAGTTGCCATGGAATATCCCTATTCGCTCATCTATTTGGAAGATGTGGAACGGGCCAATTCCAAGACCATGGACATCATCCATAAGCTGCTTAAACACGGGCATATCTTGGACGCTCAGGGAAAAATCGTCGATTTCCGCGGCAACGTCATCATTCTCTCGCTCAGCATAGACCCGGTCTTCTTCGAGCGGGAAAAAGCTGTGGGCCTACGCAGCAATATGTCCGGCCCCAGCGGCACTCAAGAGAGCTATGAGCGCCTGCTCATGGAGGATTTAGAGCGGGTGCTGCGCGCCGATACTCTGGGGCTGGTAGATGAAGTGGTCTTCTTCCCGCCGCTCACCGATCAAGAGCTGACCGAGCGCGCCAAGATTTTGGCCAAAGACCTCTGCGAAAACGTGCGCCGCCAATACCGCATAGAGCTGTCGCTGGATGACAGCGTTTATGAGTTCCTGATGAAGCGCCTGCGCGATTTGGGCAAGGACACCGGCACTTTGCGGCGCATCTTTACCCGCGAGGTCAGCAACGCCGTAGCCCAGGCTCTGCTGAACAACCGTCTCAAGGCGGGCCAAAACGCCCAGCTCAAGGGACCGGAAAACGGAGAGAAGACTGCCGAAGGCCAGGCAATAAGCGTAGAAGCCCTGCCCTCCTAAGGCGCAGAGGCAGCTAAGCCAGCGGCTAGCCAGCTCCTGCCCCCAGGCTGCCAGCCTTGGGCAGAAACAATCCCATCTATTGCCCAGGGCTAGCCGCCCCGTCATTACTTAAATGGCTAATATCATTTAGTTAGCGATCAGCTAACCTGCGAAACTATCTGACTCCCCCTAAAGGATGGGAGGGGGAGAAGTCGCGACTGCGACAGAGGGGGTGCCCAAGACTGTCGGGGAATCGAGGAATTCATCGGTACTCAGCAGGCTGGCCAAATTGTCGTCCCAAGGCACCGCCAAGGAACTATCAGCGGAATATATCCACTTGACAGCGCATTCCATGGCCCGCCTACAGAGGTCATGGCGCAGGATGCCGGATCGACGAAATAAATTTTTTCCGCAGCAGCGGCGGGTTCGGCCAAAACAGCAAAGCCGGGAACGCACCTATACCGGAAACGGTATATGCCGTCAGCCAAAAGGCTATTCCTCCTGGCGCAGAATCAAATACTATGGTTTACAGATGCAGATACTGCGGGAGTTATGCCCTCAATCCAGACACAGGCAATGATGGCCACTATGACGAAGACCCCGTTTATAAATGCTCCCACTGCGGGATTAAGTGCACCCAAAACGAAGCTAGAATGTTTGCCAGGCCCGCCCAAAACGGCTCCCGAGAACAGAAAGCCATCCGCGCTGAGACTGTTAAAAACATAGCTGATCTTGACAGCTCTGACCGTATCTCTTTAATACCTGCCCGACACGAAGACCTCGACAGCGCTGACCGTATCCCTTTAATCACTGTAAAATCCGCAGACTTTGACAGCGCTCTCGCGATATCGCTGAACGATTCCTACAGACTCAGCAGCTCCCACGCGGTATCTTTAAACAAATCCGCCGGACCATTCGGTGTAGGCGACATATCGCTAAGCAAATCCGCCGGACCGTTCGGTGCCGGCAACGTATCGTTAAACAAGTCAGCCGGACCCGGCAGAGCCGCAGCCGACTCTCTAAATGAGTATGAGCGCCTTACCGACGCCTGGACCGCGATGAAGAACGAAGAATGGTCTGCCGCTATTCACCTCCTCAATCAAGCGCAGCCGCCTTTGACCTATCCTCTGGAATATTTAATCTTAGGCAACATCTGCCGGGGTGCCCCCTTATGTCAAGCCCCTCAGGACCTTCTGCATCTGCGCTGCCAACAGCTATTAATCCTGATTAACAACATCGATGGCATCAACTTTTATCTGTCCGAAGACGAGGATTGGGATTTTGCCGCTCTGGAACACATATATGCGGCGTTATTGCTGCTGGGACGCCAACCCGTCAAGAAGCACAAAACGGCAATCGGTGATCAGACCAACTATCTGCGCGCCAACGCCATCAGCGCATTCGCTGCATGTCTGAAGGATCGAGCCCAAGCCACTGTCAAAGTAAAATACCATACCGCCTATCTCAAAATGGCGGTGCGGCTCCTGTACCAATGCCTGGAGTTTTCCAAGGAAAAGCAAGTTCTATTTGTCGCCCTCAAAGATAAGGAACTCAATCTTCCCACCGAATACCGCCTCCGGATCAATGCTGAAATAAAGCAACTGAACGCCGCTATTCGCCTGCACGATGCCAACTTTATCCCTGTCCGGCCTCCTCACGTTCCCATAGCCCAATTGATAAGCAGTATAAATCTCAGCTTTAATGAAGTGATGTTTATTGGTGGTCTGCTTTTCTACCTTATAGTTAGTTTTGGGCTTGGGATACTGTTGATCCTTGGTGGTCTGCCCGTCTTAGTGTGGATTATTTTGTTCAGTAATTTATTGACGATTGGTGTTCCTATATATTATCATATACAAAATGGTACTATTATAAAGAGTTTTGACGATTATAATAGTTAATGCCGAAAGGTTCAGTTTACCGCATAGACGGTTCCAGCATTTAAGTTAAGTTTCTCTGGGCTTGGTCCAGAGATTCATGATAGAAAAGAAAATTGGCCGAATTGACGCTAAGTTACCAACAGTGCCGGTCGTTGGAAACCGTTTCTTTCGGACGTCCGTCAGCTGTCAAGGTGCGCAGCAGAACTTTCTGCAGTTTTTTGAGCTGGGCAGCGCTGAGACAGTCGGCCATCTGATTTAAAATTATCGCGAGCTTCTCTTTCATACCGGTATCCTCCTAAACGGCTAGCGATTAAACGTTAATACGTGGATTCCGGCACTTTATAAAACTTTTAGGGGGCGAATCAAACAGTTTTATTGTCTTGTTAACCGATGACTTAATGGCATTAAAATCTGCCTAGAGGCACACTGTCATATAAATCGTCTAAGGAGAGCAAGGCCACCTTATCGGGATCGGCATTTTTCAGCACCCAGTGAGAATATCCCGACAAGGAAAAGAAAAAATACTGCACTTCCTCATATTTTCTGTCGATAAGGCCTCTTCTTTTCAGCAAACCTTCATAAACCGATTTGTCAAGCGGTTCATTCTTGAATTTACATTCTCCAAGAACAGCTTTTTTGCCAAGAATATCAAGCCCCACCACATCTATGTCTGTCGGCAGGCGGTCATGGCCTATTCCCCACCATTTGCCCACATTGGTCACCAGACATTTAAGCTGCCCCTCCAATCCTTGGGATAAGAGGTAATATCTGCACATGTTTTCAAAGATTTCCCCCATAAAAGCATGCAGGTTATCTTTAACATACCTATTATAATATACCTCTCCCTTAGCCATTTCGATGACAGCCCGGCCCCCGGGGACGAACCTATACCAGAAGCGGTACATGCCGTCAGCTATATCGTAGCTTATTTTCTTTTTGTTTTTTTCTTCAGTTATGGCGGTTACTTTGGACAAAACGCCTACAGTGATAAGATTTTTTATAATATACGAGAGAGCGGCAGTTGATAGATGTGTTTTATCAACAATTTCATTTACTTTATTGGCTCCGGACGCACAGGCTTCAATTACGCTGTTATAAGCATTGACAGTCCGAAACTCTTGAGTCAGAAGATTAAACGGCTCCTCGTAAAGATATCCCGATGGCCTAAAAAAGTTATTAATTAAATTTTGGTCTAAAGATAACGCATCGTCAAATAAGGTTAAGTATTTGGCGATGCCGCCTGTGACCCCAAAGACAATGGCCTTTTCTTCATTCGTATATGCTGGCACAAACTTCGCGGCATCTAAATAGTTAAACGGCTTTAGAAATATCTGATTGGTTCGTCTGCCGAAAAGCGGGCTCTTTTCGCTGAGCACAGCTTTTTCCATAAAGCTGATTGCCGAACCGCAAATTATCAGATAGATATTGCTCTGGGAAAAAATGGCATCTATGGCAGCTTGGAATCTTGACAAAAATGATTCGTCAGCTTCGGCGATGTAGGGGATTTCATCAAGAGCAATTATCAGCCTGTCCTCTCCACAAGCACGGGCAGCCAACCTGCAGAAATCCTCCAATTTGGTAAATTCAACTCCACCCAATTCAGGCGTTATATCTGCCACGAACTGAGCGCTCCATTTTCGCACGTTGTCTTCAAGGCTAGTTTGCACGGCTATGTAGTAAGAGGCCCTCTTATCCTTGATAAATTCCGTGATCAGCCGGGATTTTCCCACCCTTCTTCTTCCGTAAATCACCGTCATCTGAAAGCCGGGCTTATTACATGTCTCTTGCAGCACCTTTAGCTCTTTTTCACGGCCGATAAACATGCAGCTGCCTCCTTCATCAGCATATTTTTTACTTTCCCAGATAAGC
>JAUNIO010000008.1:67196-82090 GCA_030535355.1 bacterium
GTAAATTATATTTTAGTAAAACATATTTTACAATAAACCACAAAAGAATCAATTGCTAGGCGCATATTTACAGGCGCTTAAAACGATACGCATTTCTTTTGCCACCAGGAAAGTAACGATTTTATCCAGCAGCAAAGGCTTGGGAATCTTGAATATTTCCCACAGGCTGTCGATTCTATTTTTCAGTTCTCCCGTTACCATAGCCAATTATCTCCCCGTGCTAAATATCAGACATATTACTGCGCTATATTATTCCATTTTTATTTCAATTCAGCTTAAAAATACAAACGCTCCACCATTACCTGAAGAATGATAGAGCGCTGGCGAAGCGGCCTCATTCCGTCCACTACTCTCTCTGAGCGGACGCTGCAAATTTTACGCCAGAGGCTGCTGCAGATACGAGGTGCGCTGCTCCATGCCCACGTATTCGCGGTAATCGTTTTCCGCCATGCCGTAGGGATTATCCATCACCGTGCGGCCAGGATGCAAACGCACCGCCTGGAATTCAGCGCCGCTCACCGCCGTAGACTCGTCCTCCGGGAAGCTGGCATAGCCGCCCGTGACATCGTCGTACAGAATGGTATCCATAGTCCCCGTAGCGCTGTTATACACGTGGGATAGTTCGTGAGCCAAAATTATCATGGAGTTGGTTTCCGACCAAGATTCGCTGCCGCCGTACATATTGGTAAACAGCGGATTGATGGACACCAGCGAACCCGTGCCCGAACCCTGCATGGTCCGATAGCCTAAAGGAGTGATCTTACTCTGGAAATTGCCATTGCCGGTAAAGGACATAGCATAACCGTTGGCATCGTTGGTGCCGGTAATCATGGTATGCTTTCCGGCCTGCTCCAGCCCCTGGAACATAGCCTGGCCGGGTTCTATAGCCGCCATAGCCTCCAAGTCATCGCGCATGTGCTCGCGGAAGCGCTCAGTCGCAAAGGGATCGATTCTTATACTGCTGGGAACCTGCTCGGGATTGAGCGTCTTCACATCGGTATCCGCCGCATCGGGGACCACATAACCGCCTTCGCCCACGCGGATTTTATCGTTGCCGCTGCCGCCCACAACGCTGTCGTGACCCAAGCCGCCTATGATCACATCATCACCAGAGCCGCCGCTCAGCTGATCGTCGCCGGAACCGCCAAAGATAACGTCGCGCCCTTCTCCGCCTTCCACAGCGTCATTCCCGCTGCCGGCGTTGATAAAATCGTTGCCTGCGCCGCCGTCCACAACGTCATTGCCGGGACCAGCGTAAATTACATCGTTGCCTGCGCCGCCCTCGAGAATATCGTTGCCCTTGCCGCCGTCGATATAATCGCGCCCATCTCCGCCGCTAATCTTATCGTGGCCTTCGTCCCCGAACAGCTCGTTATTACCGCCGCGCACGCTAATCGTATCATTGCCCTTGCCGCCACGAATATAATCGTCGCCCCAACCGCCGACGATGGTGTCATGGCCGCGCCCGCCCAAAATATACAGAGGCACGGTCACATTCTCCGAAGCGGTAATAGTATCGTCACCGGCCCCACCCTCTATGACCAAACGCTGCGCCTGTTCGGGCGTAAAGGAACGCACCTTGCCATTGACGCTGACGTTCAGCGAGCCGTCCTGCAGCTGATCAATAGCGATGCGGTCATCTCCGTGCGTACCCTTCAGGCGAATAGCCCCGTCCGGCAAAGGCCCCTCGAGGCGCTGCTTAATGTCCTGCCCCACCATTTTTAAACCGGCCATAGCTTCGCCGTGAATTTCCTGAATCTGATGGGCGACCGCTTTAATGAACTGACCCGCCGGAGTGCAGTCCAAAGCCATGCTCAAGGTGTTCTTGAGCTGCTGAAGCGTCAGCCTCGGCTTGGAACTCTCGTCAAACGGAGAGGGAGCAAACGTCTGGGGAGTAAAATCAATACCCGGATCGGGTTCGGGCGGAGCAAAATCAAGGCCATCGCACGGGGTAAAATTGGAAGCGTCCGAGACCTCTCCGGTTCCGTCTGGCCCGACAATATCAGCCGGGCCATCCAGCGCCTGGCCTGGTCCCATCGGGGCCGGAGCAGAAGAGGCCTGCATTCCATACGCATAAGCAGCATTGTTGTTTACTCCGGCTATACTCATGTTTATACCTCACCTAAACGGTCTCGTCAGTCGATTTCCGCAATCGAACTTAACAATTATCGGCCTGCGTTTGCGGACACACGGTTACAAACTCAACCTCAATAAACCTAAACCTATGATATTTTATTATAAAATATCTGCCGGTGATTCACAACTGCCGAGAAGCTTTTTAGGCGCTTAAAACAGGTTTTGCTCCAAAAATTAACATTTTGGCCCCTTTGCCGCAGCCGCGGCAAACTATTGCGGGTACCGGCTTCCGCGCCGACGCTGCTCCGCACAGCTCAGAAGCGCCTTTCATTAACGGATATTAACGGATCGCCAATTCCGCGCTAGGCCCATACGGGCGAAGCAAAGGCCTATTGCTCTTGCTCAGGATTTTTAAAAATTCCAGTACATCCCGTATATTACAGGAATAATCACACAAATAGCGAATAAAGTGGAGTAAAATTCATCACAAAATTCATTTTATCTTAAATCTGCGGTGAGAGTGCGCAGCTATATCACGCGACTATATCATATAATTATACCACGGTTACGGAGAACTGCCTATGTCCACGATCATACTCACAGAGAACAGCAATGTTGCCCGCCATCTGCAGCGATGCGAAAAAGACCCCTCATATAGGGCAGACCGTCAGGCCAAAACTTGGGTCACCCGCACTATTCAGACAGTAGAGGATTGGGTAGATCAGCTCATACCCACGGTGCTGCGCCATGATTATTCCGGCTGGACAGTCCTCAGCAGTGCCCAGGAGCACATACTTTGGCAGCAAATCATCTCCGCCTGGCAGAATGCCCAGCGCGACTATCTCAGCGTCATCTACGATGAGCAGGAACGCCGCCAAATAGCCCTGCTCAACCTCGACGATACCGCTTCCTCCGCCGCGAAATGCTGGAAGCGCCTGCGCCAGTATCTGGCCTTGGAAACCCCGTATTTACATACCCTGAAATCACTCAGAATCGGCCGGCGCTTATGGGACAAAACCTCCCTGCAGGCTGGGCAGTCCCAGCGCAGTTTCTGGGACAGCCAATCCCAGAAAAACGTAATCCACAGCGACGCGGATATAGCGGCTTACTGTTTAGAACAGCTCAGCGAACAAAAGCCGGCTTCGCTATACGATGCGCGCCGATCTGCAGAATTTCAGCCTTTCCTGGAATGGCAGCACTCCTTTCAGCAGCTCTGTCAGAAGAATCGCTGGATCGACCAGGCCGTTTTGCCCAGCCTGCTGACTTCCTTCCTGCTCAGCCACAGCAGCTCCGCGCCCGCTTTAGCCTTGCCCGAAACCATCATCGCCTACGGTTTTATCAACGCTCCCGCCAGCAGCTGCGACATCCGCGCACTTTCAGAGTGCGAAGCTTCCATCGCTCCCCAGACCTTAGCTTTGCTCAAAGCTTTGGCGCAAAATCAGCGCCAGGTCAGGTTTGCCCAAGAGCTGAGCGACATTTTCGAACGCGTACCAGAACAGCTGCAGTGCCAGTTCAGCTGCCAAGTCAGCTCTTCCCCTAAGGCCAATTCCCGCGAGCTTAAGCCAGACGACGACCAGCCTATTTCCGTCTATGACAGCGACACCCAAGAGTTTTACGCCGTGGCCCACCAGGTCCGCCGCTTAGTTAGCGAAGCAGGAGCGAAAAACGTAGGTGTAATTCTGCCTCAGCTGGAGGAAGTCAGGGACAAAATTACCGCCTGCTTCGATGAAGTGCTCTGTTCCCGCACGGTCTTGCCCCAATATAGCCGTTTCCTGCGCCCCTACACCATCAGCCTAGGAAAAAGCCTCGGAGAGATGCCCATGGTCCGCAGTGCTTTAACCTTTTTGACCTTGCTCAGCGAAGCCGTCGAAATTCGCGCCCTCACCAATCTCATCAACTCTCCGTATCTCTGCGGCCATCCCCAAGCCCTGAACGACTGCGCCTATTTAGACAGCAAAATGCGCGGAACGCAAAAAAAATATCTGAGCTGGCCAGAATTCTGCAATTTATCAGCTGAGAATCAAAAAAGAGACAGCGTCAGCATGAGTTATAACAGTTTTTGCAAAAACCTTCGAACAGTTCAGGAACTTTTAGACCAAGATGCTGCCGAGCCGCCGCAGCACAAAACTTATGATTATTGGGGCCGCTTTTTTCTGCAGGTGCTGAGCACTATGCGCTGGCCTATGAAGCGCCAGCTGCTCCCCGCAGAACACAAGCTCAAAAACTCTTTCCGCACCCTCCTGCTAGATTTTCAAAAACTGACCCTGACCGACTCTAGGCCGCTCACTTACAGCGAAGCCCTCAGGAATTTAGAAAATCTGGCCGCATCCGCCATTTTCCAGCCCCCGCCGACGCCTAAAGCCCCCATCCACATTTCCGGCATTCTGGAAGCGGTCGGCCTGCGCTTCGAGCACATTTTTATTCTCAGCTACACCGACAGAGTCTGGCCCAGCCTAAGCTCCCCCTTGCCCTATCTGCCCATTCAGCTGCAGACCGCTCTGCGTATGCCGGGTACGGAAAGCGAAGCCATCAAGTTAGCCCAATGGGTGAATCAGCGCCTGAGCAGCACCGCCCCTCGAGGCACGGTAAGCTTCGCCAACAGAATGATCGACAACAAAAATCAGCGCGAGCTGCACCTCAGCCCCCTGATCAGCGGCTTAAACTGTCAGTTTGACATCCAGGCTGCGCCCGGGGCAAATGCTGAGGCAGAGCAGCCCTGGTACCGCCAGCTCATCAGCCAGTGCTTTAGCCAAGATAACCCAGACGCTACCCCCGCCGCGTCCAGCGAAGGCGGCAAAGGCGGCGAAGATTCCGCCTGGCCCAGCCCCAGCGTCAATAAATACCTCGAAGAATACCCCAATGCCGCGCCTCCGCCGCCCGATCCTCAAAAAATAAAAGGCGGCAGTTCACTGCTGCAGAACCAAATAGACTGTCCCTTTAAAGCCCTGGTGCAGGCCCGCTGGCTCAAAGAGGAGCTGGACGAGTATCTGGATAGCCCTGACGCCAAAAGCAAAGGCGATTGTATTCACCGCGCTCTGGAACGGCTCTGGCAGACCTGGGATTACCGCTACAGCAACTTCCAGCAGCGCCTCGAAGAATACCGTTCGCTCAGCGCAGCGGATTATGCCAACCAGACTGAATACAGCCACGCTCTGCAGCAGACAAAGCTATGTCAGGATATCAGCGCAGCCGTCGGCACCGTCTTACAGGAGCAGGAAGAGAAACGCTCCGAGTTCGGGCCCACCTTTTATCGGGTGGAAAAACTGCGCCTAACGAAACTGTTGCTGGATTGGTTCATCCGCATTGAAGAGCAGCGGCATAAAGATGCCGAAGATTATCGGGTCAGCTGCGAGGAATCCGTTATCTTGAGACTGGGCAAGCGGGCCAGCGAAACAGACACCTGCGCGTCAACAGAACTGCCCAAGGCGGTTCCAGTTCAGGATGCCACGAAGCCGGACGCCTTACAGCTTAATCTGCGCCTAGACCGCGTCGATGAATTTACAGATGCGGAAGGCCAAAAAAGCTATTACCTCAGCGATTACAAAACTTCGGACAAATATAGGCTTTGCCAATGGTACGATCCTAACAATCCCCAAGCAGCGCCCAGCAAAGTCCAGCTGCCGCTTTACGCCCTGTACATTAGCCGCGCTTACGGAGAAGAAGCGCTGCGCGGCCTCGGCTACGACCGCCTGCTCTCCAAACGCACACAAACAGACGTGAACGGCCAGAGCCAAACCTTTTACGGGCACAGTTTTTTAGCGTTAACGCGCAGCTCTGACGGCAAAGCCGACACGGAAACTTGCAACCCAACGCTTAGCAGCAATAATTCGGATAAAAAGGCCTATAAAAATAAGCCGCTTTTTCACGATCTTTTGGCAGCTTGGGAAGATGCCTTAGAAGACGCCGCGCGGAATTTTTTAGACGGCAAACACCCCGTCTCGCCCCGCAGCGTGGCCGACAGCTGCCAATACTGCCATTTGCGTCCCCTCTGCCGCCGTCCGGACTGAGAGGCCACGATCAAAATTGCAGACAGAGATTTATGACCGAGATTTACAACTGAGATTTACGTACAGGATTTAGGAAAGGATTATTTCATGGACACCGCTCTGCTCGACACCTCTGCCCGCCAAGAAGCTATCGATCCCTGCCGCTCCTTCATCGTCCAGGCCCCCGCCGGGTCTGGCAAAACCAGCCTGCTCATTCAGCGTTTTCTGCAGCTGCTCGCTCAAGTCGATAAGCCGGAGCAAGTGCTGGCCATCACCTTTACCCGCAAAGCTGCTGAAGAGATGCGCGACCGGGTCATCGCGGAACTGCAAAAGGCCCGGCGCTTACCCCAGCCTCCCGCAGAAGCTTACGCCGCCCAAACCTGGGAGTTAGCCCAAACCGTGCTGCAACGCGATCAGCAGCTGGGCTGGCATCTGCTTCTAGCCAAAGAGCGCCTGCGCATCAAGACCATCGATTCCTTTTGTCTATACTTAGCCAGCCGCCTGCCGCTGGGCTCCCACTTCGGCGCTCCTTTAGCGCCCAGCGAGGACAGTGAGCCGCTGTACCAGCAGGCCGTCCTCTCCGCCTTAAGCGCCATCGACGCTCTAAGCCCAGACGACGCCGCCCACATTCCGGCGCGCCAGGCCTATGAAAATATGCTGCGTTTCTGCAACAACGACAAAGGACAGCTCATCAGCGATCTCTGCACTTCTCTGCAAAACCGCAGTCTATGGCAGCAGGCCAGCCATAGCTATTTGCTGAAGCTGGCCATCGGCAGCCAAGCTGAAAAGGATGCCACCAAAGCCGAGCTAAACCGCCAGCTGACCAGCGCCGTGCGCTCCGTTATCCTGGAACCGCTGCAGGAATTAGACAGTTATTTTCGCTCTGAGCAACTGACAGAGCATGTACGGGATTTAATGAACCATGCCCTGAATAATCTTGCTGGCAAAGACTCCAATTTGCGCACCGCTTTAGAAAAAGGCCTGGACGGGCTAACCAGGTGGCCCGCCCAGGCTACAGGAGCTTATTTTTCTTTCTATAAAGCGTTAAGCGCTCTCTTTTTGAGTTCAGGAACTGTGCGCAAAACAGGCTCTCATAGCCTAACAGCTAAACAAGGCTTTCCCTCAAAAACAGAACACGATAAAATTAAACGTCAAGAGTTTGCCGATATTCTCGATAGCTGCCGCGAAGAGCTGCAGACTGTATTTGACAGGGCCAAAGATATACTTAGCCTCGAACTCCCCAATGACGACGGCAGCGAGACAGCTTACAGATACAGCGAAGAGCAGTTCACCAACTTACGCTCAGTCGCCTACCTCCTGGAAATCTGCTATGCCTATCTGCGCGAAGCGTTCCGCCGCTTTGGGATCTGCGATTACACCGAGATCGCCCACAACGCCATCGAAGCTTTGGGCAGTGACAATACGCCCAGCGAGTTGGCTCTGCAGCTGGACAGCGACATTAAGCATATTCTCGTCGACGAATATCAGGACACCTCACAAGCCCAGCTGGAACTCCTGGAAAGGCTCACCGCTTCCTGGCAGCCCGTCAGATCCGCTGACGCTGACAGCTCCTCCGGCGACCGCGAACAGGAAGGGCGCACCATCTTCATGGTGGGCGATCCTATGCAGTCCATCTACCGCTTCCGCCAGGCCGACGTGGGCATCTACCTGCGCACCCAAGAACATGGGCTGTCTAAGGTGACGCCTACCCCCCAGATTCTGCAGACCAACTTCCGCTCTGCGCCCAGCCTCATCAGCTGGTTTAACGAGACCTTCCGCAGCCTGTTCCCCGACAAAAACGACATCAGCACCAGCGCTATCCGCTACCCGGACGCTGCCAAACAGGCAGTGGCTCCTCTGGCCGCCCTGCCCTCAGCTGCTGCCGATGCTGGCGGCAAAGACAGCCAGGCCAATCCTGCCGGCAGAGCTGATTGCGGGCAGCCTTATCAATACCACATCCATCCCGCCATCAGCGACAATATACAGCGCGAAGAAGCGCAATATACCGTAGATTTGGCCTGCCGGGAGCGCGAACGGCTGCTCGCAGCCGCCCCCGGCCGCTCCAAGCCGCCCAAACTGGCCATTTTGTTCCAGAAAAAAAGCAGCGCTAAAGAGGTCATTAAGCTGCTGCGCCATGCCAACATTCCCTATCAGGCCACCGATATGGAGCCCCTCTCTGAAAGCGAGCCGGTGCGCGATTTGATCTCCCTGACCAAAGCTCTGCTGCACCTCAATGACCGCCTTTCCTGGCTGGCCCTATTGCGCTCACCGCTGGTCGGCCTGAACGATAACGAAATTACCCGCCTCGTGGAAGATAATCTGTACAGCACGGTCTGGGACCTCCTCAGCAGCCCGCATTGCTGCACCGGCGCATCTTGGCAGGGCACCGATCCCCAGCAGCTAGAGGAAGTCAGAGAGCGCTGCCAGCGCCTGCGCGACGCTGTGGCCCACGCTTTGGAGGTGCGCGGCGAGCAAGCCTTCAGCCGCTGGATTCGGGGGACCTGGATGGCCTTAGGCGGCCCGCTGACCCTCAAATACGAGCAAGAAGGCGACTTGGTCAGCGAGTACTTTGCCTATTTAGAGGAGTTGGAAGCCCAAGGCTTGCCCGACGCCGCCGAATTAGAGCGCACTTTGGACAAACGCAGCGCCGAGCCGCACAGCTGCGCTCCCGAATCGATCCCTGTGCAGCTGATGACCATGCACGCCGCCAAAGGCTTGGAATTTGACACGGTCATACTGCCATTTCTCAATAGCCAAGGCAATACCAGCGAAAATGGCCTGCTGCGCAATACCGCCGTTTATGCAGACGAGAGCGGCCTAATACCCTCTACGGTTTTCGCAGTGCAGATCGATAAGAAGAAAACCTTAGACTTAGATTATGCCAGCTCTGATGAGGATAGCTCCGAAAATAAGGATAGCTCCAAAGATGCAGATGCCGCACAGGCCGACGAGACAGGAATTGTTTCTCCCAACACAGCGTTATATGGTCACATACAAAAACAATGCAGACGCAACGAATTAAAGCGCCTGTTTTACGTGGCCGCCACCCGCGCCCAGCAGCGCCTGCATCTGGTGTTATTCGCCAAACAGAAAGAAGACCACAGCCTGAATATTACAGCCAACACCATGGCCGAACTCCTACTCCAGATTCCCGAGGCTAAACAGCTTATAGACGCGGTCAATGAGCTGCTAAAGTCAGCCCCTGCCGCTGCGGAGTCCTGCGCAAATATCACCACAAATATCACCGCTTCCGCTTCTTCGGCAGCGGAGAACACCAGCATTCCAGCTGCTGAAGCGACAGAAGCGGCCCCCCAGGCTGCCGCTGATAACTCAGAAAAACTGCTCCCGATCTCCCGCCTTTCCCGAGAAGCCTTAGAAAAAATCTCTGTCCAATGGCTGCCTCCGCTGGGCTTAGAGATAGAGGATGCGGCGACCTCCACGGTGCCTAGCAACGCGCTCGAAAAGGCCGCCACTTACGGAACGGTTTTTCACAGCCTCATGGAACTTATCGGCCAATACGCTCTGACTTTAGCCGATCTGCGCGCCAGTTCACCAAACAGTGCCCAGGATTGGGCCAACGATCTCATCAGCGAAGCGCTCGCCCTGCAAAAGGTGGATTTAGACAGTCCTAATTACGGGCCTTGGCAGGAAGATTTGCGCTGCGATTTACAGGCGATGCTGGACAGCCCGCAGGGGCGCTGGGCTATCGAGCCTCATGACTGCTCCAGTTATGAGCAATGCGTCTGCTCTGCCGCCCCAGAAGGCCTGGAAGCCGAGGAGCGCCGTTTAGACAGAATATTCACCTCCGGCGGCAAATTCTGGATCATCGACTACAAAACCGGGCACGACCGCGGCCACAAGCCCAGCGAATACCACGAGATCATGGAACTGTACGCCCAGCGCATGATGCAAAGCCAAGGCTATGCGGAGATTAACCTGGCCCTGGTTTACGTCAATCATAAGCGTCCCGCCAAATGCGGTGGTCCTGTTTACCTAGACTGCGGCTGTTACCGCCGCGACAGCGGCCCAGCCGCCTGCGCCTGGGGGCTTCCCGCTCCCGTGTAGTCAGGAGAGCAATTCACGCAGAAAAATAGTTTCTGCCCGCCAAGAACAGCGGGCAGAAACTGCAGTATATATACTTTTTATATCCAGAATTTTCACAAACAGCTCTTGTAAACTCAGCTAGCAATACTAGCCCAGACAAAGCTATCCGATTCCCCCCAAACAGATTCCGGCTATTAAAGCCACTAGAGTGGCCGTGCAAAAAACGTATTTGCCCAGCCACAGGAAGCGCGGTCCCTGTGGGCGCGAAGCGCCTTCGTTGACGGCCGCCAAAGCCAGTTCAGGAGACACCATCCAGAAATAAGCCACTCCCGCCAGCAGCGCTCCCAGAGGGCAGACGTAGATAGATATGACATCCATCCACTGCGCGGTGACGGCCTGAATAGATACGGCAACGCTCCCTCCGGCCAGCAGCACCAGCAGAGAGGCCAGCCAGCGCGAACAGTTCAGCTGGCGGCGTACCAGCGCGATGGGCGGCTCATACAGAGTTATCAGACTGGTAATTCCCGCCGAAGTCACGCACAGAAAAAATACCGCGGCCACCGGCCAGCCCCCAGCCATGCCGTTAAAGACATCGACCAGATAAATAAACATCAGCCCCGGGCCGCCGACCGAGAGCTGCGCTCCCGTGGTAGCCATAGCGGGAATGATCACCAGGGCCGCCAGCATAGCCGCCAGGGTATCAAAGACGGCCACTTTGAGCGCTGACTTTGGTATATCTTCGCTGGAGGGCAAGTAAGAGCCGAAGATCACCCCCATATTTCCCGCCACCGAAAGCGAGAAAAAAGCCTGGCCAAAGGCAAATATCCAAACTTTGGGATTGAGCAAATGGTGCGGTTCCAAAGTAAAAATATAATCAAAGCCTGCGGAAGCCCCCGGCAAAAAGGCGATATAGACAAACAAGGCTAAAAACAGCACTGTCAGCAAGGGCAGCAGAATACGGTTGGCTCTCTCGATGCCTTTGACAATTCCTGCCCCCACAATAAGCAGGCAGAACAAGGAGACAATAATAATTGCCGGAGTATTGCCTCCTGCTGAGGCAGCTGCCGCAAAAGTCTCCTTAATTTTCGGCAAATTATGGCCCAAGGCCAGCAGCCTGCCGCTTGCCGCCAAATACAGGTAATAAGCGACCCAGCCCAGCACTACCGAATAGCCGATAGCTAAGCCGAAGGCCCCGATCATGGGCAGCACTCCTAAACCGCGCCCTATCTTTTCCCAGCCCCGCTGCCGTCCTGCCCAGGCAAAAGCACCCACGGGCCCAAAACCGGAAGCCCGCCCCAAAGCGTACTCTCCCATGACTCCCGTAGAAGCGATCAAGGCCACGAAAATCAGGTAGGGTATCAGAAAAGTCAGGCCGCCGAACTGAGCCAAAAGCACGGGGAAACGCCAGATATTGCCCAGTCCCACCGCCGCTCCGACACAGGCCAGCACAAAACCAAAACCGCCGCTGAAAACATCAGGGCCAGCAGTCTGCTTATCCATTTTATCCATTTAACCGATACCGCCCAGCCAGCCGCCGGCGATCAGGGCTATCAGGGTAGCCAAACAATAGACATATTTGCCCACCCAATGGAACCTATCGCCCACGGGATGCTGAGAGCCTTCGTTGACAGCTTCTAACGCCTTGGGCTTATCCAACATCCAGAAAAAGGCCACAGCCGCCAGCAGCGCCCCCAGAGGGCAAATATAGATGGACAGCAGGTCCATCCAAGGAGAAGTAAAGGACTGAATGGAGATAGCCGTGACACAGCCTACGCTCAAAACCAGCACTGCGGTCAGCCAGCGCGAAAGTCCGAGCTTTTTGTTCGCCAGAGCTACAGCAGGTTCATAGATAGTTATAAGCGTTGTAATACCAGCGGAGGAAACGCCGATAAAGAACATGGCCTGCACCAGCCAGCCCCCAGGCATACGGTTGAATACGTCAACCAAATAAATAAACATCAGGCCGGGCCCCCCGGCAGACAGCTGGGTGCCAGTCGTAGCCATGGCCGGAATGATCATTAAAGTCGCCAAAAGGGCAGCCAGCGTATCAAACAAAGCTACAAAAAAAGCAGATTGAGGGATATCCTCGTCTTTGGGCAGATAGGAGCCAAAAATAACGCTAATATTGCCCGTCACCGACAGGGAAAAGAACGCCTGGCCAAAAGCGAAAATCCACACTTTGGGATTAGCGAGATGCTGCGGCTCTAAAGTAAAGATGTACTTAAAACCGTCTTTGGCACCAGGAATGGTGGCGATATAAACGATAAGCAGCAAGAAAAGCACAGCCAAGGAGGGCAGCAGAATACGGTTAGCTCTCTCAATGCCGCTGGCCACTCCGGCGCTCATAATAGCTATGCACAGCAGCGTCGCCGCAATAATGCCCCCATTGCAGCCGCCCGCGCAGGCAATGCCCTCGAACATGTCTTTTAAACCCTGCAGATTGCCAGTAAAACCCAATAAATGTCCGGTCACAGCCTGATAGAGATAATAGAGCACCCAGCCTAAAATTACCGAATAGCCCACAGCTAACCCGAACGACCCCAGCATGGGCAGGACGCCTATTTTGCGGCCTACACCTTCAAAACCGCGATCTTTACAGGCCCAGCCAAAGGCACCAATCGGGCCTTTTCCGGAAGCGCGTCCCAAGGCGTATTCCTCAATTACCCCAGTATAAGTGATTAGGATCACAAAAATAATGTAAGGGATCAGAAATGTAAGTCCCCCAAATTGAGAGATCAGCACGGGGAAGCGCCAAATATTGCCCAATCCCACTGCGGAACCGATGCAGGCTAAAATAAAACCCACACCGCCGCTGAATGTCTGTTTCGCCGCCTTAGGCGTTTCTGAAGTGGCAGCTAGTTCATCATTGATCATAACAATCTCGTTTTTTTTATTTTTATTTCATATACAGGTAATATATGATTTCAATCATGCAAACAAAAAAATATACTCAATAATACCGTTTATAGCAAAATAATTCAAGACTAGACAAATTGTTTGCTTTTCAACGACGGCTATAAATATACACAGATAGGACAAAACTCCTGCCGAGAATTATTCGCTCATACCATATTTATTTAAATGTTTAACGTATATGCAACAATGCAATACAGCTATGCTGTATTATCTGCAATGCGCAGCCAACGCAGCAATAAATAATATGTAATATTCGGACCGAGCGCTGCCCTTAGCGCCAACTCGCCGAAGTTAATAAACAAATCCAGACTGCTCAATAGTGACGGCTATCGCTACCAGGGCCTTGCTGCCGTTAACTTAGGGTTCAGCAGTATTGGATATGTTTACTCATATGAGATATGTTTACTCATATGAAATTGTCATTACGCTTAGTCCCGCGCACAAGCTGACACATAACCCACGCCAGACTTCGATTCCTCAACAGTCTGGCCCCCATCTGTCGCAGCCGCGGCTTCTCCCTATCATCTTTACTATTATCTCAAGTCAGAAACATCGCTATTTCAAGCTTTTGGCAATAGCTTAGAGTTCAAGAAGATAGCCAATGGGGGCCCTCCTTGGTACCTAGGGCTTTAAGGAGAGTTAAGAAGATTTAAGTTAGGTAAAGTTAGATAGTTCGCTTGTTATCTAAAGGCTAACTTAACGGTACAATATCCTTATTATGATTCTTTTCTTTGCGCTTTTGAGTATCTTTATAATATACGCACTGCAGGCCGGTCATCTGTTTGATTTTATAAAAGCCCCAGTGATTATGAAAATAATGCTCCATAGGCACATGCTGGCCATCGCGGATATAATAATAAGAATTATTTTCCTGAAAATCATTGGAAAACTCATAGGTATGGCCATCTATGCCCTTGAAGGCATAGCGCTCTTTAGTGCCGCTGACCGCATAGCCACTGCGCTTAAGCACCTCATAAAGAGTGGGGAACGACATACCATAACCGTTACCATCTAAGAGCAAATCATCATACACCTTATAGCTGCCGTCCGGCTGCTGGACTCCGAAAGAATTGCGATTGCCCTTCACCAAAGCCAGAATTTCCGTCTCGGAGAACTCGCGCATAGCCCGATCATAGCGCATATCGATAATTACGCCCAGCATATTAGCTTCACTGGGAGCAGCCTCCGCCCTTTCGCCGCTCTTTAACACGTAATGAGTATTGCCCGACTTACTGCTGTAGGCCCCTATGCTACGATACTCGTGAGCGTAGTGCATATCGAAAAACATCGTCAGCCCTGCGGGGCATCCCGCCGCTAAAATATTCATACGCCTGATGCCCTGCAGCAGCTCCTGGCGGTTGGTAAAAGTGCAGATTAAAGCAATACCGCCCATGCTGCCATTTTGTGTGTCTTCGGTCTGAAACCCCGTGCAGTCAGCGCTCTGTAAATACTGCTTGGTGCGCAGATAGTTGCGGTTATCCCTCAGCTTATGGGTAACCCACTCCTGCCCGTAATAATAATCGTCCACGACCACAAACTGGGAGCCGTCTTTTTCGGTTACCGTCCATTCATAGTCGGTATAGCCATCTTTGCCCACGCTCTCTTTGGGCTGCAGACATACCTTAAAAGCGGTTAGTCCCCAAACAACTTTTACGTAATCGATGATGTCATTTCTGGTGTGCGTTTGGCCGCATCCGGTCAGAAAAACGCCGCAAAAGGAAAGCACAAAGAGCGCTTTAATTCTGCGGCTTAACAACGGAGTTAGCCAAAAATTCAGCAGCGATTTCAAGCTCGGCAGCGGTTTCAGAGAGGCTATCATGTTTATTGCAAAATAAAAGTGCTTAAAGTTGCAAAATAAAAATGCATAGATTT
>JAUNIO010000059.1 GCA_030535355.1 bacterium
ACTTTGTGCAAAAATATTTTGCAATTTTATGCAAAAAGGGCTTGCAAAAAACAGGCTATCATAAATAAGCATTTTTCTTGCAGGCCTAGCAAATACCTATATCAGCCCTGAAAACCTTATCAGCGTTATTCATCAACATTAACCGCCACCGCTACAGTATCCTCATAAGCCCACATGCCGGAGACGCCAGAGTACTCACTTTTTTGGTAAGCGTCAAATATGCTATGTGCCAATGTTAAAGCATATTCATCAGTTGATGGTAACCGTCAAAACTACGTTTGAGGCTTACCTTTTTTGCCGCCTGTCAAGGGGAGCTTATCAGCATATACAGAAATATACTATATAAAAATATGGCAGATTATATTAAAAAGATTAGCTTTAAAAATTAAATTAATATAGTCAGCCCTTCCAACCGCGCCCACGCTTACTACCCCAGAACGCTTACTACCCCAGAAAAGTGACATTCCGAAACATGAAACGCAGCAGGCTGAATCTTCCTACCAGAGTAATCCTCCTCACCTCAGCGGTTATGCTCATCATAAATATAGTTCTCGGCCTGACGCTGATGAACCAATCTCGGCAGGCTATGAAAACGCTGATCGACGAGCGCATGATGGATACCGCTAAAACGGCGGCAGCCATGCTGGACGGAGACACTCTAGAAAGCCTGACCGCCCAGGACATCGGCACTGAAAAATATAACCGCCAATACCAAACCCTTTCACAGTTTCAGGACCATCTGGCGCTCGGCTACATTTACGCCGTCCGCAAAACAGAAGCGGATACCTTCATTTTTATCATCGACCCTGACAAAAAAAACGCCGGAGAATATGGCAAACAAGTACCCCAGACTGAGGCTTTGGTAAGCGCAGGCCAGGGTGTTCCCGCCGTAGATACACAGCCCTACACCGACGATTTCGGGCGCTTTTACAGCGCCTATACCCCAGTATATAATTCTTCGGGAAAAATTGCCGCCATTGTTGCCGCCGACTTCCCCGCCGATTGGTACGACGGCCAGCTCAACAAAAACGCCCGGACCATCATAATAGCCTGTCTGGCCTCTCTTGTGATCAGTGCCTTGATTTTAATCGGCGTGACCAATCACTTCAGCAAAAAGATGAAGCAGATCGCCGCCGATCTCAGTGAGCTCGCCGCTGACATCGATTCTCTGACCACAGAATATGCCGCCAGCCGCCAAGGCGCAGATAAATGCACAGCAGAAGACGACATCCAGGCTTTAGGAGCGCGAATCGCTTCCCTGAGAGATGAGCTGCGCACCTATGTCAGCAACGTGCAGCGCCAGGTCAACAGTATGGCCGTCGCGCTTTCTTCGGATTACCGCAGCGTATATTATATCGATTTGGATAAAGACGACGCCATCTGCCTGCAAGATCAGACGGCAGGCGAACAGAACCCAGGAGAGCATTTCCGTTTTCAGCAATTTATGGAACAGTACACGCAGCAGTGCGTTACCCCGGAATACCGCGAAGGCTTGCTGAGCTTTATTAAACCGGAAAATATCCGCCAAGGGCTGGAAAAAGACAAGACCATCTCCTTCCTTTATACAGTCAAGCGCAGCGGCCAGGAGATTTACGAACTATTCCGTCTGGCCGGCATCCGCCCAGCAGAACAGAAGGCTGACGATAAGAAATTTCATGCCATCAGCGCTGGTTTTACCGATGTAGATGCGGAAACCAGAAAAGCGCTGGAGCAGAAAGAAATTCTGCGCAATGCCCTTACCGCCGCAGAAGAAGCCAGCAAGGCCAAAACAGCCTTCCTCTCCAACACCAGCCACGAAATACGCACCCCGATGAACGCCATCATTGGATTAAACAATATCGCTCTCAACGATCCCGAAACTCCGGAAAAAATACGCGGCTATCTCTTAAAAATCGGGGCCTCGGCGGAGCATCTGCTCAACTTAATCAACGACATTCTGGATATGTCGCGCATCGAATCTGGGCGTCTGGTGCTCAAAAATGAAGAATTCTCGTTTAACAAGCTGCTGGAAACCGTCAATACCATCTTCAGCGGGCAATGCCAGGACAAAGGCCTGGAATACTGCAGCTCAGTTAAAGGCGAAATAGGCAGTTTTTATATCGGCGACAATATGAAGCTCCGCCAAGTGCTGATCAACATTCTGGGCAACGCCGTAAAATTCACGCCCACCGGCGGCAAAGTGGAACTGCTGGTGCAGCGGCTGGCCCAATTTGACGGCAAATCGACTCTGCAGTTTATTATTTCCGATACCGGCATAGGTATCAGCCCCGAATTCCTGCCCCACCTCTTTGACGCTTTCAGCCAGGAAAACGATTCCGCGGCCAACAAATACGGCAGCTCCGGTCTGGGTATGGCTATCACCAAGAATATCGTAGAGATGATGAACGGCAATATTCAGGTTGAGAGCGTCAAAGGCCAAGGCACTAAATTCAGCGTGCTCGTAACCTTAGGCGATTCGGAACGCCAGGATTCCGAACATGACGATTCCCTGCCCTGCGGTGATTTGGCGGTTTTGCTCATCGACGATGACGAAGTAGCCAGAGAACACGCCAAACTAGTGCTGAACAAAGTTGGCATTGCCGCAGAAACTGCTGTATCCGGGCCCGAGGCTGCGGAAAAAGTCAAATTGCGCCAAGCCCGCAGAGAGCCTTACGACCTCATTATGGTAGACTTGCAGATGCCAGAAGTAGACGGCATAGAAACTTCGCGCCAGCTGAGGAATATCGTCGGCAACGATTCTGCTATTATCCTTCAGACCTCGTTTTCTTGGGATAACATTCAGGATGAAGCAGTTCAAGCCGGAGTAGATGGCTTCGTAGCCAAACCCTTCACAGCCGCGGCAGTGCTCGAGGAATTCAAATCCGCCGCCAAACGCCGCCATATAACGGTGGGCAAACGCCAGCCCAAGGCTGAGCTGGCGGGGCGGCGGCTACTCCTGGCCGAGGATGTGGCCATCAATGCTGAGATCATGATTATGGTGCTGCAGACCCGCGATGTCGAAACAGAGCTCGCGGAAAACGGCAAAATAGCCGTGGAAAAATTCTCTGCACATCCCGCCGGATACTACGATGCCATCCTCATGGACGTGTGTATGCCGGAGATGGATGGCTTAGAGGCGACCAAGGTTATCAGAACCCTGGACCGCCCCGATGCTAAGACCATCCCCATCATCGCCCTCACCGCTAACGCTTTCGATGAAGACGTACAGAAGAGCCTGCAGGCTGGACTAAATGCGCACCTTTCCAAGCCCGTGGAATCCCAAGCGCTATTTGCGACTTTGGAGAGTTTAATAGAGCCATAATGTACGGAGCTTTAATCTGCCAGTTTGCGGCGCTGCACTTGGCACCGCAAACTGGCCAGGCCGAGACATTACTCGATTTCCTGAAAACTCCAAAAGCCAGTGCCCGTTTCCGGGTCGGGCTGACGCATAATTACCCCGCCTTCTACCGGGTTTAGCTCTATTTCCGCTGTATATAGCACAGTAGATGCTTTGATATGCCCCGCGACAACCCGCTGCTGCCCGTTCTCTTCCAGCGCGTAAATGGCATGGGTGTGATAGTATAACTTACCCGCTTCATCGGTGATGATATTGCCCATAAAGGAAATCAGTTCCAGCATACCTTCAACGTGCTCGGTGGAAAATTTTCCCAGGGCAGGCATGAAGGTTTGGATGTCGGCGCTCTGACAGCCGCCGATCCCCATATAAGTCGCCGACGCAATGCCCTCGATGCGGCAGATTTCCAAGAGTGAGGACATTATCTCCTCGCCTCGATCTAAGCGGATGTAATACTTATTGCCTAATTTACGATAATCCATACCACACCATCATCCTCTCTTTTATGTCTCATCTAAGGAAACAGGGCTGAGCTTGTGCATTACCTGAGCATATAAGGCGGCTGTTATAAACAAAATCAAGGGAGATAAAATAGACAGCGCCAAATAGTTTGCAGCCCATTCCGGCATAATCTGGGAAAACACAAGGGTTAAACTAAAATTACAAACCAATTTGAAGAAAGCATTAGTGATAAATATAAAAATCAAGAATTTAATAATTAACCATTTATGGTTATTCAGAATTGACGTTACAGCACCAAAATCAAAAGCATCGCTCAGGGTGCCGTTTTCTGGCACTAAAAACATATAAGCGATAGTGGAACGCACAGTTCCCATAATACCTAATACCATAGCGATTAAGCCGAGGATTAAGCTAAGAGGGCCTAAAAAGGCAGCTGAAACGGCAGTTACTATCATAAGCAAAAGCGCAGGCAGCATATATCCCAGCCCTAAAGCAATAACGCGCAGACCATCGGCAAACAGGCCTCCCCAGTCTTCCCATTCCGGCAAAGGCTGATCGTGAGCCGCATGACGGACCGTGCGCAGCCCATAACCGATAGTACATGGCGCAGTCACGACTAAAGAACTGCAAATGCAAGCGATAAATGCTTTCAGCCACCATTTAGGGTCTTTAAAAGGATAGTAAAAAGCAGTCCCTAAATTCATAGCATATCCCCCTTTCACAGTAAGCGACTTTGCCATCTTCCCTTCATCACTTCATTAGAAGGAGCTATAACAGTCGCAATTAAGCAAATTGCTAACAGGTAAATGAAATATATCCTAGCAACAAATAATTAATAAAATTTATGTTAGCGCTGTGTTTTCCTTTTTGCAGATAGCTGTTATTTAGTCACAGCTTCAATGCCATTTATATACAGTTTCTGAATTTAGCATAACTAAATGAGATTGCCTATTTGACAGGGCAAAATAAATATGCTAGATATTTAAATTCAATTTATATGCTTAGTAAACAGGAACAAAACACGCATGGAATGTGAAGAGATACGCATTGACACCCGCCAATTTACACCCGAGGATTATGCCGAAAACGACCGTCAGGCAGAGCTGCTTTTCCGTCTCTCCCACACTCCGCCGAGAAGCGCCGCATATAAGCAGCTGCTTCAAGAACTGCTCGGCGATAATCTGGGAGAAGGCAGCTATATTGCCGCCCCTCTGGCCGGGGCCTCTCTGGAAAAGTTAAAAATCGGCAAAAACGTCTATGTCAACAGCAACTTTTTGGCTATGGCCAGCGGCGGCATTACCATCGAAGATGACGTTAAAATAGCCGCCTACTCAGCAGTTATCTCCAACAACCACGATCCTTACGAACGCCCAGTGCTGACCTGCAAGCCGGTGCTCATCAAACAAGGCGCTTGGATCGGGGCCCACGCCATCATACTCCCCGGCGTCTGTGTCGGCAAGTACTCGATCGTAGCTGCTGGGGCTGTAGTGCACAAAGATGTGCCCGATTATGCCATAGTCGCGGGCAATCCGGCCAGATTGGTCAAAACCTTAGACGCCGCCAGATTCCATTAAGCCAGAAAACCTTAACAGCAGGCGCTTGAGAGAAACCTCCTACATACGGATAAAAATATACGGACAAAAAACGGAAGCCATGGCCCTGGCGCACCGCGGCTGTAAAAGATCGCGCCAATGAGACAATAAAATTAGATTATCTCACAATGAGAGTATTCTTTTTTATAATGGCTAATAAAGAATTGCATATCTTTTCAATATAGATTATTATCCGTGAGAAGCAAAAAACAAAATATCATCTGAGACGGTAAAAAAGAAACTGGCGGAAATATGCTCATATTAGCGTTTGCAAAAAAAGAAAGCACAGTTGTTTGGTAAAGCATGGACCGCCTTTTATGCCTCGTCATATTTATAATCGCTTTTTTATCCAGATTCACTAAAGATTTGGCCAGATTGGGTATAGGCGCTTACGAAGAATGGCAGCCCGGGCAAAAGCTCAAGCTGCTTTTAGTCGGCTATAACGGAGCCCGCAATACCGGCTCTGACGTGCGCACAGCTGCCATTGCCAGACAGTTTAAGGAGCTGTTTGGCCCAGATCAGCTACAAATAACGGTCATGACCCTTGACGTCCGCGCGGTTCAGGGCTATTTTGACGAAGATGTCATTCTTTTGCCTTTCAGTTCCATATTTCCCTGGCACATTTACCGCGCCTGTTCCCGCAATCACGCCGCTATTCTCTGCGAAGGCTCGACTTTAAAAAGCACTTTTGCCAATGCCTTAACGCTGTTCATGTGCGCCGCCGCAGGCATTATGTCCAGTCAGGGCAAGCCCTGTCTCGCTTATGGCTCGGAAATAGGGACCATGGAACCATTTTTGCAAAAAGCCGCTTCAATACTATGCCGCCAGGCGTATTTTATTGCACGCACACAGGCCTCGCTCGCTGCCCTGAAAAAACTGGGGCTGCAGGGACATGCCGGAACAGATGCCGCCTGGCTGTTCCGGGGCACTGCGGAAACAGGAGAAGCCGAACGCCTGCTGCGGCAGCAGGGCTGGGACGGGCAAAAGCCGCTTATAGGCCTAGCGGTGATCAATCCCTTTTGCTGGCCAGTCCGCGCTTCTCTGCAGCGCTGGATTAGAAGCATATTGAGCGGCAATCGCGCCGGACAGTACGACAAATGGTACTTCTTCAGCAATTCCCCAACGCGCCGGACAGCCTACAAGCGATATATCCAGAGCATAGCCGACGGCGTAAACGCTTTTTGCCGGGACAGCGGATGTTTTCCCGTGTTAATCGGCATGGAGCGCCTAGACGAAAAAGCCTGCCGTCAGCTTAAGGAAAAGCTGCCCCTGCCAAGTGCCATGTTTTTGGCCGGAGATTATTCCGCCGGCATTATAGCCTCTATTCTCAATAGCCTCTCTTTTCTGGTCACCTCGCGCTATCACGCGGCGGTGCTGAGCATGAACAGCAGCTGTCCTATAACGGCTATTTCTATGGACGAGAGACTGAACAATCTCATGCGGGAACTTTCCCTCGCACAAAAGTATCTGCTGCAGGCCGCAGACCCAGAATTGGCAGCCAAGCTCTACACAGCTCTGACCCAGAGCCGCGCCGAACAGGCGGCTATTCGGCAGCACATCCTCGAATACACAGCCCGCAGCCGCGCCGCGCAGCAAGAGATGGGAGTTTTTGCCAAGCGATACATACTAAATGCGCTGACAATAAATGCGCTAAAATAGTAATATCATTTAGTTAGCGATTAGCTAACTTGCGAAACTATCTAACTCCCCCTAAAGGATGGAAGGGAGAGAAGTCGCGAATGCGACAGAGGGGGTGCCCAATAATGTTGGGGAATCGAGGTTTAGCTTGTGTTATGCTCTAGCTCATACGCAGGCCTGAACGTGGCGATAATTGTATATGAGTCAACATTTCCAATGTCGTTGAGCCTTAAGTTAACGACATTGGCTGCAAAAGGACTAATGCTATTTTGGACAGACAGCGTTACAGCGGAGAAAGGACTGCAAGACACAATACGTGAGCGAAAATGTACTTCTGACCGGGGCCACCGGATTTTTAGGGACTGAACTGGCAACCCGTCTTGTTTTGCTTCCCAACGTTAAAGTGTATGCGCTGGTCCGCTCTGCCGATGCCGGCGAAGCCTATCACCGCCTCAGAGCTGCTTGGCATCATGACAACGCCCTATCCGCCGCTATTGGGGAACGGGCCATAGCCGTACCTGGCGATTTTACCCTGCCTCATTTAGGTCTCAGTAAAGAAAACCATATTAAGCTGCAGGAGTTAATCAATCTGGTCATCCATGCGGGAGCGGAAATTGGTTTTCAAAAAAGCCAGCAGGAACTCGCAGCTACCAATATTCAGGGTACGGAGAACATGCTCTCTTTTGCCGCAGGCCTTGCCCATCTGCGCCGCTTCGTATATATTTCCACCGCCTACGTCTCGGGCACACAAAAAGGAACCATAAGGGAAAGGGAAACGGAAGGTTCTTCCTTTTCCAACCATTATGAAAAGAGCAAAGCCTGCGCCGAGTCCCTGGTCAGGGCTTCCTCACTGCCCTTCGTCATCTGCCGTCCAGGTATGATAGTCGGCGATTCGCAAACGGGCTGGGCGAAAAACTTCAATACCGTATATTATGTGCTGAAGCTGATGCTGCTAGGAAAACTGCGCCTGCTGCCGATAAGCGCTTCCACAGCTCTCAATATCGTACCCGGAGATTACGTGGCAGATGCCGCAATACAGATCAGTTTTGCCAAAGATACCGATGGCCAAACTTTTCACCTCACCTGTCCCAAAGCAGCGGCGCCTACAGCCGGCGAATTAGCCGCATACGTCAGAGCCTGGGCCAAAACTAACCTTTCACTTCATCTAAGCAAGCCCCTATTTCTGCCGCTTCCCCTCCTCAGATACTTAGGGATTTGGTACAACAAAAAGGCATGGCTAAAAAAAAGGGAGGGCTAAGCAGCCTGCTCATCATCCTGCCCTATTTCTTTGGAGACCAGGAATTCGACCGCACTAACACGGACAAACTCTGCGGCCCCTACACATACGATTGGCGTAATTACATAGAATCGCTTTTGCGCTTCGCCTGCCGCAAAAATTTTATGCGCCAGAGCGGCCAGAGCATCTTCGCCCAAGCCCAAAGCCGGCGCGCCAGCCGCCGCTATCCCATCACCTACTACGATGTCAGCGCTGATGGTCTGCAGCCAACGTCAGGACCGCAGGCCAACGCCCGCATCGAGGCAGCCGCTGCGGCTCTCTGGGCCTGGGGAGTGCGCCCCGGCGACAGAATAGCGCTCACCGGTATCAATTCGGTGGATTATCTAGTCCTGGACCAGGCTATCGGGCTGCTGGGAGCGGTTAGCGTTCCCATCTATTATACCTCGCCAGCTCAGGAGACCTCACAGCTGCTAGCTCAAAGCGGAGCTTCCTGGTTCTTTATCGGCGATAAGCGAGTCATGGAACAAAGTCACAAACTAAGCACTAAGGCGCGTCTGGTTTCCTTTGCCAATGCTCAGTCACTTGGCCGCCCCGGCGTCATGAGCTGGGAAGATTTTCTCAAAAAGGAGACGAAGCCCATCTCCGTTCCCCTAACAGATTCCCTAAGCAATCCCGAAGATTTGGCGACGATTCGCTACACCTCGGGAACCACTGGAACTCCCAAAGGCGTGATGTTCAATTTCGGACAGCTCCACTGGATGGGCGAAGCTCTGAGCGATCTGCTCCCCTGGAAAGAGCGAAATCGATCTGTGCGCTATCTCTCCTTTCTGCCTCTAAGCCATGTAGTCGAAGGCATTTTAGCCTCTTACGCGCCTTACTGCCTTCTGGCCAAAGTGGAGGTTTACTATCTGAACGATTTCCGCGATCTAGCCCAGGAACTGCCCACAGTACGGCCTACGGTCTTCTTTTCCGTGCCCAGGTTTTATGAAAAGCTCTGGGAGCAGGTGGCGTCCAGCCGCCTGGGCCAAATGTGGCTCGCCGCCAAAGAGGGAATATACAAGCGGATTTTAGCAGCAGTGCTGCGCCGCGCCGTCCTCAGAAGAGCAGGTCTGGATCGGTGCCGACAGCTGATCGTAGGCTCTGCCCCGATGAGCGAAGCTCTGCTTCTGCGCTTCCGCGCTCTAGGCATTGAGATTCACAACGCTTACGGACAGACTGAAGCTCCGCTCATCACCATCAACCGCTTGGGTGACAATATCATCCCCACCGTCGGCACGCCTCTCCCCGACACCGAAGTAACTCTGGCAGACGATGGCGAACTTATCGTCAAGGGGCCACAGGTAGCTTTAGGTTATTACGGTAGGCCCGCTGACACCATGGCCAGCGGCGAACTGCATACCGGAGATTTAGGGACCATCCATGCCGACGGACATATTTCTCTTTACGGGCGCAAAAAAGAGATGATCGTCACCGCCTATGGCAAAAACATCAGCATTCCCAAAATTGAAGAAAGACTCAAGAACATTCCCGGCGTAGCCGAAGCCGTTCTCATAGGAGAAAACCGCCCCTTCTGCACGGCGCTGCTCTGGCTGGAAAAGGAGAGTGCCGACCTGGACGGGCAAATAGAGCAAATGAACGCCAATCTGTCTCACCCGGAGCAGATTCGCAAATATCGCATTATTTCCCGGCCTCTGAGCATTCAGGCGGGAGAGCTTACCCCCAATCTTAAGATAAAGCGAAACAGCGTTCAAGACCATTTCGCTGCGGAAATCGAGGAGATGTACCGTTGAGAGAGCGCATTTTCAGCATCATCCTGCGCGGCCTCGAGCACTGGACTCCTCCTCCGCTGGCAAGCTGGCAGCTGCAGGTTTTATTAAACACAACAGCCCGCGCTTTCTCCAGGCCTGGCCCATCCGTTTGGTATCTTCCCTGTTCCCAGGCCCTGCGCAAATACGCGAGATTTACCAAGAGATGCCTGGAATCAGATAACGCCAGTGCCCAGAGCTTATATCGGAGGTTTTACGCGCTGGGGCAGCGGCTCAGGAAGATCACCGGCTTTACAGATGAGCAAAAACTGCAGCGGCTGGTATTTTATCTCTACAGGAACATCCGCATCAGCATGAGCGGTCAAATCCCAGGGACAATAAGCATTTCCTCCTGTTATTTCAGCAATTATTATACGCCGGAACAGTGCAGGCTTATGTCGTATGCGGATTCCGGGCTTATAGCCGGACTGTACAGCGGAGGAATCCTGGAATTCAGCGAACGGATTACTGACGGCTGCAGGCGCTGCACAGCCTGCTTTACAAAAGCCCAGCGCTATGAAACATATATACACTAAATAATATCATTGCAACCTTAAGAAAATAGCAGCGATTTCAACAAACTACGCTGAGGAGACACTTTCTATGAGCGGTAACCAAAAAAAAACAGCTATAGTCGTAGGCACAGGCGCAGGAGGCGGTATCATGGCCAAGGAACTGCAGGGAAAATACCAGGTCACCATCCTGGAAGCAGGCGGCAGTTTTAAACCGTTTTCCCTCCCCGTGCAGAGACTGGCCAAGCTGCGCTGGAGCGGTCTTTTCTTCGATGAACGGCTCATTCATCTCTTTCTGCCCAATATGCTGGTAGAAAAGAGCAAAGATATTGTCATGGTGCGCGGGATAGGCCTAGGCGGAACGACCACACTGGCCACGGGAAATGCCGTGCGCTGCGACGGCTCTCTCAGAGAATTGGGGATCGATCTCGACGCGCAGTTCGAGGAGCTGTATCGGGAGCTGCCCATCACCACCGAGCATCAGCAACACTGGTCAGAGTGCACAAAAAAAATGTACGCACTATTCGAAAAGATGGGGCTCAGCCCCATAGTTACCCCTAAACTGCTCAGCTCAGATAAATGCGCAGAATGCGGGCATTGCGCCATCGGCTGTCCCACAGGAGCTAAATGGGATACGCGCGCACTGATAGATGAAGCTGTCGCCAAAGGCGCCCAGCTCGTCAGCGGCTGCCGGGTTACCTCGCTAAAATACAGCGGCCAAACCGTCACCGAAGTCATCGCCAAAACATATGGCCGTACCAGAACGTTTCACGCCGATGTAATTGTGCTGGCGGCAGGCGGCCTCGGCACCCCGGTGATTTTAAAAAACTCAGGCATCCCCTGCAGCCAGCATCTATTTGTGGACCCCGTTCTGTGCGTGGCGGGACCGCGGCCCGGCCTGCATCAGGAAAGACAGCTGCTTATGCCCTTTATCAGTCAGCAGGAGGGGTATATACTGTCCCCTTACATGGACTATCTCAGTTTCTTTTTTAACAAAAAATGGCGTCTGCCCATGACCGATATGGCCAGCGTAATGATCAAGCTGGCCGATGAAGAGCTAGGCAGCTATGACGGCAAAACACTAGCCAAAACCTTGAGCGCTGCGGACAGCACCCGCCTGGAAAGAGCTGTCAGCCAGTGCCGCGAGATATTGGAGCGGCTAGGCGTACCCGTAGAGCAGCAATTTCTGGGCACTGTAAATGCCGGGCATCCTGGGGGAATGCTGCCGCTGACCGCAGCAGAAAAAGATACTCTGCACAGCCCAGCCCTTCCCGACAATCTCTTCGTAGCGGATGCCACCATTCTTCCCCAAGCGATGGGCAATCCGCCCATGCTGACCATCATGGCGCTGGCAAAAAAAATAGCCGATATATTGCGAGTTTAGCTATAGCAACCTAGCTTAAGCAGACAGTAGCTAATATTTAATGAATAACTAAAAGCCGGGAACTAGTTTTTGCAGCGCTAAGCGCTTAGCCTCCTCAGCGCTTTTCTGCAGAAACGTTCTAGGGAAACACTGATTAATTTAGCACTTCCCTAGAATTAAAGCGTTCAGCCTTAAAGCACGGTTACGCTGGCAGCCTTTTTTTGTACCGTGCGCGTATATTGCACCGCAGGCACACCCAGCATCAGCACATATCCCAAAGAATATCCCTCGGGAATTTTCAGCAAATCGCGCACTTCAGGTATGCGCTCCGCGACGTACAGCGCGGCATCGCACCACAAGACTCCCAAACCTAAGGAATAAGCGTACAGGTCCAAGTAGGAGAGCGCTATAATCGGATCGGTGGTTTCACATCCCGCTATAGCCTTGCTCTTATCTATGGCCGATACGATCATGGCCGGGGCATTGCGGTAAATAAAATCCTGCCCTTTTTGATAAGAATCGTGCATAAAGTTCAGCAGCCCGTCGTCACCGCGGCGCTCCGCTATCTTTTCGTAAGAGACCTTGACGATCTCCTGCATTTTTTCTTTTCCATTTACAATAGAAAAATGCAGGCAGGGTCTATTGCCCCCAATAGGCGGGTAACCCAGCATGTCGATGATCTTATCCAGCTGGTTTTGCGGAATGTTGTCGTCTCTGAAGCGGCGTATGCTTCTTCTCGACTTAATCATGGCCAGTAGCTCTTCACTGTTGCCAAAGCAAATCGGCTGCGAATCTTCCGAATACAGCCCGCCAAAAGACAACGCCCCAGTTGGGCAAATAGCGAAACAGTGCTGGCAGGCTACGCATTTTTCCTTACCATCCTGACTATATACGGGAATGCGTTCGGGATTAAACTCCAAACAGTCGGAAAGACAATCTTTAATACATAAACCGCAGTGAATACATTTTCTTTCATCTACAGATATAATTCGCTGCACGTGGACACCTCCAGCTTAGTTTGACAGAAGAATCGGCCTGTGTTATATTTCTAGATAAAGTGCTGCCGATAGACGGTTAGCCCTTGAGTTACGACATCACATTAGTGACCGCGACCTGGCAGGGGGGCGGTCACTAATGTTTATAGCGATCTTGCAGGCATTCCTCGGCTAATCCGAGCACCAACCCGATAATAAAACAGTTCAGCCAAACACTGAATACTGTTATAATAATCAGACCGATAATAAACATACCGTATAGCCCTCCTTTCACGGCAAATTCCCTGACATAATCTCGTCAGGGGTTTGAGCAATTGGAGGGTTATAAGCCCTCCGCAGAGGGCCAACCGCCTACCGTTTATGGCAGCACCAAAATTAGTATATCATAATCAGGCGCGGCAAAGCAACAGAAGATTTGCCAGGCACATACTCTCATAAATCGGCCATTATTTTGAGAAAACTGCTCATACTGACAACTCCGTCCCGCACGGTATCCGTATCTTCATAAACCATGTAATAACGGTAATCCTTCCCCGCCGCAGTCTGCCACAACCGCCCCAAGCGCACTTTTTGCAGGGAATCCCGATTCTGCAGATGCTCGCCTTTCGTTTCCGCGGCCACAATGGTTCCTTTCCGCGTCCTGATAATAAAATCGGGGTAATGGTTAATAAAGCCGTTAATCCTAAAACCTTGGCGGGCGATATTGCGATGCCACCAGCGCAGATTAGGCAGCGCAGTCAGGGCCATGATCAGTTCGCGTTCTAACCCGCTATCGGGTTCTTCCTCAGCAGCGTACAGCGACTTCGCATACATCGAAGTGCTGCGGGCCGGATGAATCGCGCTAGGCAGGGCGTAATTGGCCTGACCCTGAATCCGCCCCGTCTCCAGCCATAAGCCAAACTGCTTTTCATAGTGTTCCTCCAGCAGCTCTTCGACTTTAGCGCGAATCTTCTGGGCATAGGCCAAAGGCGCTTTTTCCAGCCCCGCCAACTGTTCGGAATTCATATCGCCGACTACGCGCTCGATGTACGCGATCAGTTCGCGATCCGCGACATGGTTGAACTTGCTGAGCTGACGGCGCAGAATCTCCTGGCAATGAGCAATCCGGCGCGGCTGAGGCATCTGAGCAAAGTATTCCCGCAGATAACGCTGATCCGCATTGCTCATTTTATAAACTTTGGGAGCATCGTCGGCAGCGCTGCGAATGTCGATAGCCACCAGTTCCGTATCGGCAGAGGCAAAATCTATATCCGCCGATTTTCCCTTAAGGGTAAAATCCTTAGCCAGAGTTTCCCGCTCCAGCAGCTCAAAATGACCCTCGTAAAAAATACTCTCAGGCACTTCGTACATAAACTGCGGCAGGCGCAGCTCTTTAATCTCCTCGGCAAATTCCGCTTGAACCGGCCAGGACGGTACCGCCTTTTTCACTTCCCAAGGCAGCCTACGGCTGTAAGCGTCATCGGCCACTGCCTGCAAAGACGCGGTATAAGCCTGCCCCAAACGCGCCGCCTGGGCCAGCATGTTGGCTGAAGCGCCGCTCACAGATTCCGCTGCCGTTCCGCTCTCATCTTCTCCGGCAGTTAGGCTCCCCGATTCCGCCTGCTCCCAGCTCCGGCAGCCCGAAGATTCAGAAACGGCACCCTGCTCACCCTCCGTTTGAGGCCGAGCGTTTCCGAATAAGCCCACGCAATAGGCGTCCTCATCTTCAGAAGACAGCGTATCGGGGAAAGTACTCCTATTTGCCTTAAGGTCCGGCAGTTCACCGGGCTGAATTTCACTATTCTCCGTCTTTCCGTCCTCCGCCGGGTCTGCCGTTTCTGCGGCCCGATAATCCTTTTCGCTGAAACCGGCGGCATTTAAGCCGGCCACAATGGACTTTAAAGTCCCGCTGAAGTCGGCGGATGAAGTCAGCACATAGGACATATTGAGGGAGGCCTCGCCATGAGGACGCGCATAGGGCAGGCGCAGAATACGGCCTAAAATCTGCTCAACTTCGACGGTGCTGGTGCGGTTAGCCAAAGAAGCCAGGATATAGGCAAAGGGACAGTCCCAGCCCTCCTTAAGGGCATTGACCGTGATAATATAGCGAATGGGACAGTCTTCGGCCAGGAGATCCCAGTTCTTCAGTTCATCTATTTCCGCAGTGCGGATGGCGATATGCTCCGCGGGAATATCCAATTTCCGCAGTTTTTCCCGCACTTTGGCAAAGGTCGTATTATCTTTGGCTCCCTTGGGCTGGGCCTGAAACAGAGCAATAGGGCGCAGATAAGGCCCACCCCGGCTATGTTCATTCTGAGCCAGCTCTTCCAGTTTGCGGCGCAGATCGACGGAGTCGGACAGAACCTGGGCCTGGCTGTCGCGGTTATAGACGATGACCGGCAATTTCACCATATTTTCCCGCTTTAACTGGAGAGCATCGACTAGGGAAATAATATTGCTCTCCGCCTTAGGGGTAGCGGTAAGCTCCAGCACCAGGCAGGGATTGAAATCCCGAAGCATTTGCTTGCTCAGAGCGGATTTGGCGTGATGGCTCTCATCTACGATCACCAGCGGATTGAGGCCGTTGAGGACCTGCAGCAAAGCGGTATCATCGGCATTTTCTAAACTTTCGGACTCCCGGCCCATAACCTTGGCAAACTCAGCTAAATTGCTGTTTTCCTGGCGGGCTTTGAGATTTTCTTTTCTGCCGCGAAAGGAATCATACGACAAGACGCAGATGCTGAGCTGTTCCGCCACGCTGACGGGACTGAAATTCTGCCCCAGCAACAGCTGCTGTTTAGAATAGACGGCCACGCGGCCTCCAAAGTCGATGTCCAAGCGCTGGCGATAAGGATGGCTGGGATCGCCGAGAGCTTTTAAGGTTTGGCTGAGAATAGCCTCTGAGGGTACCAGCCAGACGACGGCTTTGGTTTTTGTTAAGGGCAGAGCTTCAAAAACCGGCTTAACCGCGTGACAGGCGACAAAAGTTTTACCCCCGCCAGTGGGAACTTTAGCGCAGACACAGGGCACGCCGGCAAGATAATTTTGGTAAGACGGCCAGTTGGCAGTTCCCACGCTCAGGCCTTTTTCCCGCCAGAACAGCTCATAGGCCCGGCTGATATTCCGCGTCTGAGCAAGCAGTTCCAAATAGCGGGTTAAATCCGCGATTACGCCGCGCTGATAAGATTTAAGTTCCATATTTCAGTTTTCAATCCCGGCTAAGCATCCACTGAATTTGACAGGAGGATCGGCCTGTGTTATATTTCTAGAGAAAGTGCTGCCGATAGACGGTCAGCCCTAGTCAGTAAAAACAGTAAGTGACCGTTTCTATTGCGTAGAGGGGCGGTCACTGTTGTTTTGATAGCGATCTTGCAGGCATTCCTCGATTAAACCGCAGGAAATACCGATACTGAAACAAGCCAGCCAAAAGCTGAACACTGCAATAATAAACAGACCGATATCAGACATACCGTATAGCCCTCCTTTCGCGACAATTTCCCCAACAAAATCTTGTCAAGGGTTAGAGCAATCGGAGGGTTATAAGCCTTCCGCAGAGGGCCAACCGCCTACCGTTTATGGCAGCACCTAAGCCAGTATATCATAATCAGGCGCGGCAAAGCAACAGCGGATTTGACAGGCACATACGCCTGTGCTATATTTCTAGAGAAAGTGCTGCCGATAGACGGTCAGCCCTTACGATGGATCAATAAATGACCGTTCCGTGTGGCTTGGAGACGGTCATTTGCTTTTTGAGCGACTTAGTTTGCCAATGGCCAAGCCAAGAGCGAAACCTATACCCAGGCACCCCAAGCCGAAGCTCAGAATCGCCAGCATATTATCAACTGTCAGCATCACTTCAGCCCTCCTTTCGTCGATGTCTCTTGCGAGCAAAACAATCAGAGGGTCAAAGGCCCTCCCGAAATAAATCGTAAGGGCAACCTCTACCGTATATGGCAGCACCTAAGCCAGTATATCACTGATATACGAATGAGCACAAGCATATTTGACGCTTACTTTTACAGGCGTTTAATATCCCGGGGAATCTTCTTAAATACAATGCCCCGCTCCGCCAGCCAGGACGCACCGAACACACAGGAACCGGCATAGATCACGTAATTATCCGCCCGCGTCTTCACCGAAGCCAGGAACTCCTCATCTAAGACCGTCTCCTGTCCCGGTTCATAGTAAAAATAATAGGCCGTATCGTTCCACACGCCCAGCAAATAAGGCTCTTCCGCGCTAACTGTTAAGCCTGGCAGCGCATGCGGGCAGGCAGTCCCGCGCTGCACTGCTGATTCCGCAGCAGCGCCATTTTCCCCCGCTCCCGCTGCTTCTGCCGCATAAGCAACAGTTTTCTCGCGCAGCAAATCCGCCCCCGAAGCCAAACCGTCTCTCTCAGGGCTGCCTTCCAGCCCAACGCCGACACACGCTGCTCCGCTGCCTGCGCTGCCCGCCTCTCTGCACGCGGGGCTGGCTGCAGACGTTTCACCGCCTCCGCTTCCTGCGCCCGCCTGGCTGGTCTCGCTGTACCACACGTATTCCCGCAGTTTTTCCGCGCTGAGCGCCGGATTGAGCTGCTCCTCCCGCAGCAGCGGCTCGCCCAGATCGTAGAAACTAAAACTGCCTCCAGTACCAGGGACAGCGCTCTTGCCACTGCCATAGCCCTGAATCACCCGTTTGACCCGCTCAGCGGTGATAGTCTCGGCGTAGTCCATCATCTCCACCAGAATAAAGCGGCGCGTGCCTCCGTCAGCTTTATTCATATTCAGCACGGCGTGGGCCGTGGTGCCAGATCCCGCGAAAGAATCCAGAATAATGGCCTCTTTTTTAGCAGCGATTGTCAAAATAAACTCCAGCAGGCGCGTGGGCTTGGGCGTGTTGAAGACGGCCTGCCCCCCGAAAATGGCCATGATCTCCTTTTTGGCCTCATCGGTGTGCCCCGTTTCGCTGTGGGGCCAGAAATTGGTGGGCACCCTGCCGCCCACCTTTTCCAAATAAGTTTTGCGGGCGATGCCGCCCGAGCCGTTTTTGGTAAAGAAAAATCTAGGCCAAGGGCCGCGCCGCAGCACCTGCTGAGCCTCAGCTTTAGCCTCTTCCAGCGGCTTAGCCAAAACGATGCCCTTAACTCCCGGGCGTACCTCCTCCGCAGCGATGCCGCAGATCGCCGCGCGTTTTTCAGCATCGTTGAGATCGCGCAGTTCATAAGCGGTCCAGCCCCGCATGTGCTCCAGCATGGTCTCCTGCTGATAGCGCCAGCAGGCGCTGTTGGAGGGGTAAATCAGCTCCCCCGTAAAGGGGTGCTGGATGGCGTAGACCATGCCCTGATGGGTCACCGCTCCGGGAGCAAAGGCGTTGTCTGTGCGCCATAAGGCGATATCGTTATCGGGATTTTTGTATTTGGCATTCATCTCCGCCGTGCGCGGCAGCTTGTTAGGCTGCCAATTAATATCCTTGCTATAGCAGAGAATATGCTCCACTTCGCTGACGATGCCCTTAGAATCGTTGCGGGTGGAATAAGTTCTCTGCCAGGCTATATCGGAGACGAAACAGCTGAGGCCGAAAATCTCATCGCAGACGAGTTTTAGATTGGCGTATTCGTTGTCGTCGATGCTGATGAAGATAGCCCCATCATCCGCCAGCAGCTTGCGCAGCAGCTGCAGGCGGGGATACATCATGCACAGCCATTTGTCGTGGCGGGTCAGGTCCTCGCCCTCTTTGCCCACCACCTCGCCCAGCCAGCGCCGCATCTTGGGATCGTTCACATTGTCGTTGTAAATCCAATGTTCCTCGCCGGTATTGTAGGGAGGGTCGATGTAAATGCAGTTCACTTTATTTTCAAAGCGCGGCAGCAGGGCTTTCAGGGCTTCCAGATTGTCGCCGCGGATGATCATGTTGGGACTGCCGTTGTCAAGCGCCCATTCTCCGGCGGCATCGAAGCTGTAGCGGCGCTCCAAGGCGCGGAAGGGCACTTCCAGGTGGTGGCTGATGACTTTGTTTTTTCCGATCCAATCTAAAGTGGGCATAAGGCAGCTTGCTCAAATTTGACAGGCACATACGCCTGTGCTATATTTCTAAAGAAAGTGCTGCCGATAGACGGTTAGCCCTTAGGTAAAGTTCATTAAATGACCGTTACTTTGAGCGAGGACGGTCATTTGCTTTTTGAGCGACTTAGTTTGCCAATGGCTACGCCAAGAGCAAACCCTATACCAAAGCAGCCCAAGCCGAAGCTTAGGATCGTCAGCATATTATCAACTGTCAGCATCACTTCAGCCCTCCTTTCGTCAGTGTCTCTTGCGAGCAAAACAATCAGAGGGTCAAAGGCCCTCCCGAAATACATCGTAAGGGCAACCGTCTACCGTTTATGGCAGCACCAAAGTTAGTATAGCATAATCTGGCGCGGCAAAGCAACAGAGGATTTGACAGGCACATACGCCTGTGCTATATCTCTAGAGAAAGTGCTGCCGATAGACGGTCAGCCCTTAGGTAATCAAGTTACAGCAGTAACCGCGACCTGGGGGGGGGGCAGTTACTGCTGCTTGTAGTGTTCTGTTGGTAAATTAAGTCAGTTTATTTGCTTTTTAGCAGCAGACTTTTTAATTTCTTCGTGAAAAAAGTAATTGACTATTATTGGCAGCTCTGTAAAACCGCGTTCTATGCTGTCATCGTTATGCAAATACTCCAGGCCTCGCTCTGCTGCCCAGCCACTTAGCTCCCTATCGAGGCCCTGCCAATAACTGCGCTGCCCGCGCAGATATATTTCCTCGTACAGCGGCAGCAGCCCATAATAGCGCTCTCTTATATAATGCAAAATCTCTGCCTTAAAACTGCCGCGCAAATTTAGATTTTCCAGCCAAATAAGCTGGCACTGCTTCTTCACTCGTTCAACAATAGCAGGCACATCGGTAAGGGCAGCCAACATTTTACATCCAAAAAATGCCCCCACGGCTCAGGATGCTTGGTAAACCGCTTCATAAAACTGGCGTAGCAGTAGCGGCAGCCGTGAGTGCAGCCGGTGTACGGATTGACCGAATAATCTCCAGCAGGCAGGTTGGATTTTGTCATTACGCTTTTAACGCTGATTTCTTTGACAGTTATTTCCATATCACAATTTTTCCCATCGCTATTATATTTGCAAATACATTTGTTTTGTAACAATATTGGGCAGGAGCAGACTTTTCTGCACACCATCCTGCACGATGTCATCAGGCTGCAGCGTTCCCAACAGCAGCGGAGAATCGGGATCGTGAAGGCGGTAATTGGCCGCCGCTTTCTGATGGTCTCTATTGGCATAGCAATAGCGGCAGCCGTTGGGACAGGTATTGTAAGCCCCAATATCGTGACTTTCTATGCAGTGACAGCCCTGGCGGCTGCCCTTATGCTTCAGCTGGCGGAACTGCAAACCGTTAGCCTCGCCGAGCATCTCCAAGGTAGTACACCCAGACGCGTGAATCCCGTAACGCCGATAATCGCCGTTGGTACCGCAGGTCTGAATATATAAACCGTACTGTCCGGCTATTCGTCCAAGCAGGGCGGCGATCTCTTCCCGCTGAGGCAAGCTTAGCGGCCGCAGCTCGGGCATATTGATTTCCAGCTTTTTATACGGTTCAACAAAGCTGAATATACAGCGATTTACATGACCGCGCAGGCGTTCCGCCATATAGGCAAAAGTCCGGCGATGGCGCTCCAAAGTGTATTTATCCGTGAGCAAAACCGGATCGTAGCGCCAGCAGATTCTCCGCGCCCCAACCTGCCTTTCCAACTCCAAAAGCGCGGCGATGCTCTCATCTATGGAAGGCACACCCGGCTCAACGTCGCGTCCATAAGCGGTAATCGTGTAATGAAAAAAGGTGTTGAAGCGCTCGGTGATCTCGCGCAGGCGCGGCAGAATAGGCCGATAATTTTTGGAACAGAAGACCACGCAGTCAACCGTTCCGGGGTTCAGCGCATAGCGAGTCACTTTATGCGGAAAGAGGGGATTGCGGGTCAGGACATACCCTTCGGCAAAGCGCTTGAGCAACCAGGGAGTATAATACTGGACGGTATCGGTACGGGCACCGGTATTTAAGATCATAACAATAATTATAAAATCAGCAATACACTTCTACAAACTGAGATATAGTTCAAATCTTAGGATGATCGATATCCAGCACGAGAAAATCCTTATCGCCGGTTACGAATACATCTACATTTTCTTGAAGTGCCGTAGCCAGTATCGGATAATCTTTATCATCCCTAATATCCGGCACATTCTCTGTAATGACTTTCTTAGGCGTGTAAATAAGTTCATATGGCAGCCTCTGAAAGAAAGCATCCAAATGATCCATTAAGTGGGGAAATTTCCGTTCAGTTACCAACTGAAGTTCAGCAATGACGTAATCGCAAAGTATAATCCTATGGTTTTCACGCAATTCTTTGGCGAAACGTCTCGTCTGTTCAGACGGAAAAAATATCATGGACACTAGAATATTCGTATCCAGCATGACACGCATAATTAGTATCCCCTGACTTCTTTTCGTATATCTTGCATATACTCTTGCATTTCCTCTTCGGATTGGAAACCTGCTTGTTCTGCCGCGCCTTCAAAGGCTTCAGCGACTCTGGCAAAGGCTACATAAGCTGCATTGTCAAAATAAAACCTGCCGTTCTCTTCCTGGATGACAATTTTATCTCCGCTTTTCAGTTTCAAGCGTTTTCTTACCGAAATGGGAATAGTGATTTGTCCTTTGCTGGAAAGCGTTGCGATTTCCATATTTTTCTTATTCCTCTTTACTTTCTTTACTTTCTTTAAATATACTCTAATATGAACGCATTGGCAATTACCCTCAATCCACAACTTTAGGCAAAAGCTTTAGAGCCAGTGCGCGCAGCCCATCGAGGTACATATTTCCCCAGTCTTGCCACTCCGGCAACGGCTGGCCGCGCAGACAGCGCCGGGAAGTTCGCAGAGCATACCCCAAGGCTAACGGCTGACCGATTAAAGATATATTGCATAAAAAAGCGATCAGCACAAATTTCCAGCATCTGCCGCCCTGAAACGGATATGTAACCCCCTGTCGGTAATCCATCAATAACCTTCCTTGCAATACCATATCGGCCAATGTCATTTAGTTAAGATTCAATGACATTGGAAATGTTGACTCATATACAATTATCGCTACGTTCAGGCCTGCTTATAAGCTAGAGCATAACACAAGCTAAACCTTGATTCCCCAACAGTCTTGGGCACCCCCTCTGTCGCAGTCGCGACTTCTCCCCCTC
>JAUNIO010000060.1 GCA_030535355.1 bacterium
ACACAGGCAGCTGTTGAGCAACTGGCCGGTCCTGCGACTAGCAGTGCTCCTGTAAGCGATGATGATCTATATGGCGGTGCTCCTATGCTGGGAAGTCCATTAAGCGATGATGATCTGTATGGCGGTGCTCCCGTTTGGGATACCGGGGCTGCTGCTGATGTTCAGCTTGGTGCCATAGATTCTACTAGCAGTGCCGAGCCTATTGTTTCTCAGCCCGTTCAGAGTGCTGAGAATTCAGAAGAAGCGAAAACCGACAATAGTTTTGCACCTGAGCTTGCTGAGTCTGTTATAGAACAGACGGCTATAGATACACCGTCTGTAACCGCAGCTAATAATGAGCCTGGCGCAGAAGTTAGCAGTGAAGAAGTTAGCAGTGAGGCTGAAACCGTAGCTCAGGAAGATACCAGCTTAACAGTTATGACTGCTGAACCTATTCTAGCCAGTGAACCTGAAGTAGCTGTTATCGAATTAGCTTCTGAGGAATCTGCTGAAGAAGTGCCAGTTACGGTAAATGAGACAGTTGTGGTAACTGAAGATGTTGAGAACGTTCCTGAGAGCAAAGAAGAACTTGAACCTGCGCAGGAAGAACATATTCAGCCTGTGTCATTAAACAAGTCTGCTTACGACGATTCTTCCCTGGCTTCAGATATTCCTGAAAATTGCGAACAGATTGGCCATGTCGAAGAGGCGATCAATGAAATTAGTGCTGAAATCGCTACAGAAGTTGGTCTTTCTAAAGATAATGTATCTGTAGATAATGCCTCTGTAGATGCTAGTGTACCTGCTGAGGAAATTCATATTCGCCAGGATGGTTTGAGTTCTCTTATTGTTGAAAAGGAATTCGATGAGGCCTCCGTCAGCGATGCTATGCGTATGCGCGAGAAACTTGCTGGCGCTGATGTAACAACAGCTATCGGTAGCTATCGCAAAGCTATCGAAGAGACTCCTGACAATTTAATTTTGCGCTCTGATTTGGCAGATGTTCATTTACGCTACGGTTTACTAGATGATGCTGTCAGCCAATATCGGCAAGTGCTGCGCTGCAAGCCCGATTCGATAGCTTTACGCCATCGTTTAGCTTATGCGTACCTATGGAATGCTGAATACGATGACGCAGTTGATACTTTCTTAAGTTTAGCCGATTTGCATGTGCAAAATGGCCAGAATAATGATGCCATCGACGTTTTGCAAACAGTTACTAGTTTGCAGCCCAATAATTTTGAAGCGCGCCGCCGCCTGATTGACTGTTTCTTAAGTGTTGGTCAGGAGGACTTAGGCGTCCATCATCTTCAGCTTTTAGCCGAAGCAGCTTTCGCCGTAAATGACGTGGATGAAGCTATTGGCGCTCTGAAGCGGCTGATGGAGATTACTAAAGACACTGCACCGCAGGAACGTTTAGCCCATGTTTATGAGACCATGGGCGATGTCGGTGAGGCTGTGGAGAATTACCGTCAGTTAGCGGAAACTTATAAAGGCAGGGAAGACTGGACAGATGCCACAAGAGTCACGCAAAAGATTGTGGCCTTAGCCCCAGATGACTTAGCTGGCCGTCACGATCTAATCATGCTGTACCAAAAGCTAGGTCAGCACGATTTGGCCCTAAGCACTCAGTATGAACTAGCCAATATTTATCACGAGCAGAATAATCTCGAGCAAGCGATTGATTTGTATGAAGCGGTAGTGCATACTGCTCCCGATCATTTTGAAGCCCGCCGCAAACTAGTTGACTGCTATATTGAATGCGCGGACTTGCAGGGGGCTCTTAGCCGCGTTGAACCCTTAACTAAGCGGTATCAGGAACAAAAATTGTTCGACAATGCCATAGAGCTGTACCAGCGTCTGTGCGCTGTTGAACCTTCTAATATCTCTTTGCGTGAGAAACTTCTGTCCTTCTGTGAAGCTGCGGATTATAAAGATCAGATGTTGGAACAGCTGCTGATTTTAGTAGATTTGCACGAAGGAAACCAGTCCTATCGCGAAGCTGTGCGGGCTTTGCGCCGCGCCGTAGAGATTGCTCCTGAACGCGATGATCTGCATTATAGGCTGGCCTGCTTCTATGATGAAAAATTGGGCAGTATCAGCGGCGTAATGCAGGAACTGCAATGCGTTTATGAACTCAACCCTGGCAATGCCGCAGCCATGGGACGCTATGCTCAGCTGTTGATGGATCAGCAGAGAGCCCGTGAGGCTGCTCAAGTGCTCATGAAGCTCACTTCTAAGGATACTGAGGCTGGTAAGGAGCAAACAGCCAAAATTAACAGCGACTATCTCGCTAGGATCGAAGCCAATGCTGAAGACTGGGCGACGCGTTTTGTGTATGGAGAACTGTGTTTCTATATGCGCAGAACGCAAGAAGCTATTGCTCAGTTCCAAAAGACGGTCAGAAATAAAGATTTCGAGCTTCGCTCTTACAATATGCTAGGACAGGCTTTTGCCCAAGACCGTCGTTTTGGTATTGTAATGGCTAAGAAAACCTTTAGTAAGGGGTTAGCTGCCAATGGACATGCCGAAGAAGAGTATTTGGAATTGCGCTATAACTTTGGGCGTTTGCTGAAAGACAATAATTGCCCTCAGGAAGCACTAAAAGAGTTCCGCGATATTCTGAGCATCGATGCATCTTACCGCGATACGCAGTTTTTGGTGCAGGAGATACAAGATAACATTGCTAGTGGAAGGCGGTCGTCGCCTGACAGTTCCGGCGTCTAATTGATGCTAGCTAATGAGTAGGCAATCACTTACTGTTGAACGGATATAAGGCGGAAAAAAAATGGCAGATAGTAGCAATAGTATGGCGATGATTGAGCAGGCTGACGGTTTAGCTGCTGAAGGCGATTGGGCAAAAGCTGTAAATATTTACCACAGCCTGATGCAAGAATCTCCGCAAAGCGTTGAGCTTCAGCAGCATGTCTTGGATATGGCCAGACAGGCAGGCGATTATGCAGAAGTTATCGATCGCAATATGGTGATAGCTGAGCTTTTGGTTCAGCAGGGTGAATACGATCAAGCTCGTTTTCGCTACAAAGATGTAATCGATTTAGAACAAGAGGCTAAATCAGGAGGCGATCAGGCTTTACTCAATTTAATAGCTCAGGTAAAACCAGAGATCTTTGCCAGAATGGGCTGTATTGATATTCTTGAAGGTAAAGCTGAAGATGCTATCAATTGGCTGCGTCCCAGTTTAGACTTAGATCCCAGCCGCTGGGATACGCATATGGCTATGGGGCGCGCCTATATGGCTGCTAACCGCGATAAAGAAGCTATTGGCGAATTTCAGGAAGTCGTGCGGCTGGCTCCTAATGAGGCAGCTCAAGCCTATGAAATGCTCGGCGAAGTTTTCATTAGAGCTGGCCGACCCTCTCAATCAACAGTAGTCTGGTTCCGCAATGCTGGTGAGCTGTTTGTGCAGCGAGGCGAACTGCGCGATGCTATGCGCACGTATGAACGCATTTTGCAGTTTGAGCCGCGCAACAAAGATATCTTGATTCGGTTGGCTACTATCTACGCCGATGAGCATATCAACGATAAAGCTGCTAACGTTTACGGCACTTTAGCGAGCCTTTATGATGAAGAGGGGCTAATAGATAAAGTCGTCTATTTTTATGAGCGCTTATTAGAGTGTACTCCTGATAATGTCGAGGCACGCGAGCGCTTAATGCAGATCTACACGGATATAGTCAGCAATGAACCTTCAAACACCCAGGTCCGTGGTCGTCTGTCTGATTGCTTAATCCTAAGCGGACGTTTGGACGAAGCAGCAGAACATAAAATGTTTTTGGCCCGTGGCTATTTCGAGCGCAACATGCTCGATGAATGTTATGGTGTTGTGTGCCAGATTCTTGAGGTTTTGCCCAACCATATTGATGCCCGCCGCATGTTGGGCGATCTCTATAAGCGCCGTGATATGAATACCGAGGCCTTGACTGAGTATCAGGAGGTTGTGCGCCTATATAGAGAGTCTGGCAATGAGACAGCAGCGATTGACTTCCAGCATAAACTGGTGGCAATGTTCCCCGAAACTACAGATCTGAAATACCAAGTGACCTTGACCTTGCGTTCTCAGGGTGATCGCGAAGGGGCAGCCCGTGAGTTGCTGCGCCTTTTAAGCGAGAATCCCGCGGATATGATCGCCAAAGGATATTTGGGTGAAGAATACGCAGCTTTAGGCAGATGGGACGAAGCCGTCAAAGTATATCGTTCTATGCTGGAAACAGACCCAGAACGCACTGATGTGCGTAAGCGTTTGATTAAGCATTTTCTTGAAGTCGGCGAACTCAACGAAGCACTCCTGGATATTAATAGCCTTAGCGATGATGACTTAGATAAAATGAGCTTTTTCTATCGCATCATCGAGATTTGTATCGAACGGGAGCGCTATGATGACGTAGAACGCTATGTCTCTATGTTGCGCGAAGATGATGAACGCTTAGTGGGATTCCGCAAAATCTTGCTCAGCCGCTATCTCGAAACTGGCGATTTGGAGCATGCTGAGGCCATACTTACTTTGATTCCTCGCGCTGATAAGGATCGCAATGGCCTGGTTAGCAACTTATTGGAGCAGTATATTAAAATTGGCAAACTCGATGCAGTGGCCAGTATTCTAGAGCATTTGCCCGAGGATGATCCCCTGCGCGTCTCTTTCAGACGCCGCCTGATCAGCTGCTATCAGGAAAATGGTCAGCTTGAAGAGGCCAAAGCTGAGCTGATGCGCCTTTCCGAAGGTGACGAACTGTACAGTGAGCTTATGTCTAAACAGATATCCTGTCTTATGGCTGCTGACCGTATGGATGAAGCAATCCAGGAAATTGGTGCTTTGCCGGATGATGCGCCGGCCCGCAATTCTTTTATGGGGCAGATTATCGAAGCTCATTTGCAGAAGGGTGAAATAGACCGCGCTGCAGAGGAAGTTGCTAAATTAGGGAGTGATACTGAGATTGGTGCGCGCTACAGACGACGTTTGGTTCAGGCTTATCTTAATGAAAACCGTTTGGATGAAGCAGAGCGCGATATCTTGGCCTTAGATAACCGCGATCCGGAGAAGCATTCTTTCTTGCGTTTGCTGCTGCAAAAGTACGAAGCTAGTGGAATGCTCGAGCGTCTTAAGGAACTGGCCTTAGATTTGCCCGAAAACATGGTTGAAAAGCAGCAATATATTGACGGCGTAGCTCACAGCTATCTCACTTCCGGGGATATGGCGGCTGGCAAACAAGAAGTTTATCGCATGGCGGAATCAGTGGCAGCTTCCGGTGACCACTATGAAGCCGAGCACTTGTATGCGAAGCTTTTGGCCTGGCACCCTGTTGATGTTGATATACGCTTGCGCATGAGCCAAGAGCAGGCAGCTCAGGGCAAATTAGAACGCGCCCGCGAGGGTATGCTGGTTTTGGCTGGACGTTTTCACAGTGAAGGCAATACCACTTCTGCTGCAGATATATATTTGCGTTTGCTGGAAATTGACCCGGATAATCTAAATGCCCGGTATCGCCTGGGCGAAATTTGGGCAGAACAGGGACAGACTGGGCAGGCATTAGAACAGTTTGCCATGCTGGCAAAAGTGTATTTGCAGCAGAATCTCCCTGAAGTAGCGCAGCGCGTATTAAACCGCATATTAGAATTAGATCCCAAAGACGTAATACACCGCCGCCAGCTTATCCAGTTGCTGACGCGTAATTTGCGCTTTGAAGAAGCTACCGAGCATCACCGTCATCTGCTGGAAATTTTCTTGGAGCGCGGTGAACTCGATGAATCCCGTGCTTGCGTACGGGAAATTGTAACCCTACAGCCGTTAAATTTAGATTTGCGGCAAAAACTTGGAGAGATGTTCCTAAATGCTGGCTTCTTGGAAGAAGGCCAGGGATTGATGGAAGAACTAGCCTCAACCTATAAAGGACGTGGTGATCACGCCAATGTAGTGAAGGTGTTTACTACTCTTTCCAAGAGTTTTGAGAATAATCAGCAGTGGGATACCGCTCTAGAATATCTGGAGCGCGTAGCTGACGAGCAGGTAGAGGCTGATAATTGGCCCCGGGCTCAGGAAAACTACGTGTATGCTCTTAAGATGTATTTGCTGCGCGGCCGCAAGGAGAACGTCGATCCGTTGTTTGTAAGATTGGTCGATGGCTTCTTTAGACACCGTACTGTCAACCAGGGCGTCAAGCTGCTGGAGGGATTGGAACAAGAATTTGTTGAGCAGGAACGCTTAGATTTAGCTTTGGTGATTAAAGATCGCCTAGCTAGTGTGATGGAGCGTTTGAGCGAATGGTCTCAGGCACTCGATATTGTTGTGTCAATTTCTCATGATTACTTAGAGTTAGGCGATAACGAACAAGCTATAAGCTACTGCCGCCGAGCTGCTGATTTGGCACTCAACAACGGTATGGTGCCGCGAGGCATGGAGCTGCTGTTCCGCTTGATGTCTTTAACGCTTGAGACTAAGGGCTATGGCGCTGCCAAAGTTATTATGGATGAAATCCATCAGCGTTCAAACGGCGATTATAAGATGATTGAGCGCATGGGTGATATTCTGTTCAAGAATGGCCTGCTCGACGAAGCCAGAGAAATGTATGATGAGGTTTTATCCATCAATCCCGCCAGCGTGGCAGCTCTGTCGCGTATAGCTGTAATTTGTGCGCGTGATGGCAAACTCGATGAAGTCGCCAGTATTGCCCGCCGCATAGTCACCAATGGGCTTATTGGCCAGGTCGTTACCGAGTACGCCAAAGTTTTGGGCGGAGATACCGGCGACGCTATGTTCCATATCCGCATGGGTGAGTTCTATCAGCAGATTGGTTTCCTGGATGAAGCTATTATTGAATTCCATAAAGCCAGCCGCGATCCAGCTAAGACTCTAATGGCCGTCAATAATCTGGCTATCGCTTTTAGTCAGAAGGGGTATAGCAATTTAGCTATACGCCAGCTGGTTAAGACTTTAGATCAGCCGGGATTCGACGATTATGAACTTTTGGATTTGCGTTACAATTTAGCTCAAATACTCGAAAAAGAAGGGCGTTTGAAAGAAGCTTTGCAAGCTTATCAGGAGTGTTACGCAGTCGACATCAGCTTCAAAAATGTTTCTGATCGCATAGATGAACTTTTCGAACAAGTTGATGTAGCAACTTATAATAGCGATGTCTTCAATTATGATGATGACTTTTAGGGAGACAGTGATGAAAATAAGCCGCAGATTGCATTATAGAGGCGGCCAAAAATCCCGCCGCTTGCTGTTCCGCCAGACGAAACGGTTCTATCGTCAGCTCGTTTCTTGCGCTTTTTTGTTGGGATGTTGCTGGGGAAGTACTGTTTCTGCTCACGCGGGATTTGTCAAGGAAAAATTCCTTCCGCTTAAGGAAGAGCTGTGGATCGCTTTTTATGTCTGCATAGGATTGTTCGTCGTGGTCACCCTGTGGGAGTTGATCATGCTGAAGTGGGTCAGGGAGGCAGAGCAAGAAGACTTAGAAGCTGTTCAGAAAAGTATCGCTGAAGCCGAGAATAAAGATATTGGCAGCGGTTTAATAGCAGATACTGCCGATCCTTTCCAAGCTTTGCTAAACCAGGCTAATTCACCGGAAACAGCCAAGAGCAATGAGGTAAGCAGAGCTAGAGAAACCAGTCCGCAGGCTGTACCAGAACCGAAAAATGATAATGCAGCCTTTTCTGCTGTTTCCAAGCCTACCTCGCAGCTCCAGCCCTTTAACGGCGCGGCAACCCTGCCTGTGTCTGTGGCGATGGTAGGCGGAAAGATAACCAGAGATCCGTTGGCGACTCCTAGCCCGGATGAGTCTAACAATCCTTTTAGGCGTTCGCTAAAATCCAGCAGCGAGGAGCTGAAACCCGCGATAGCTGTGCCTAAGTTAGATATTCCTGCTTCTAAGCCTCTTGAAGTCGCTCTGCCATCTAAACCTTTGGAATTAGCCAGTCCTAAGCCTGCCAGTGTACCCGATGCAAGCGGTGTTTCCGGAAAAGCTGACAGCGCTTCAGCGCCCAATGCGCCATTTTCATCAGCGAAACCGCTGACAGAAGCTGCTGCGGGAACTGTCAGCGACACAAGTTCTCAAGGAACTTCTTCTAGCAGTTCGGTTCCATTTTCTGGAGACGCTACCGTGGCTGTTAAGCCGGGCAGCAGCGTTGCCGCATCTATAGCCATGGTAACTGGCAAGCCTATCGCTTCAGCGGGTAATGCTTTGCCAAGTACATCCGCAGCTAAGTCAAGTGCGTCTGTGGGTATGGTTTCTTCAAATGCTACTGCACCAAAGACAGGCTCGTCCGCAGGCATCTCTCCGTCAGGTTCGCCTGCAGCTACCCCCAATGCTCCTGTAGGTATGGCTGGGCCAAGTTCGCCTGTTGCTAAACCTACTACTGCCCTTGCTGGTGCTGGTATGCCCAGTATGCCTGCAGCCAAGCCTAATGCATCAGCGGGAGCGGCCCAGGCCAGCATACCTGCTGCTAAGCCTTTTAATCTTTCTAATATGACCAAGCCTGGTATGCAAGCTGCTCCGCCGCGTTCTCCAATTCCATCAAGTTCATCGGCAGCATCTGCTGCAAAGCCATCGTCTGTCTCTGGCGGCAGTGAGGACCCCTGGAAAAAGCTTTTAGGCCAAACTGGCGGACGTATGGGCAGTGCACAGGGCAGCAGTTCTCTTAAATCTCCAGCATCTCCGGGCATGTCGGGAGCGGCCTCTAAATCAGGGGGGAGCAATCCTACCCGTTCTCTGACAGGCGCTAATGGGAGTGGCTTTGCCGGTGCAGCGCACTCTTCTAACTCCACAGGTGCCGATGATCCCTGGAAAGCTTTGCTGGGCAATTCTGGCAAGGGGATAGGAAGTAAAGCCAATCCTTCTGGAGCTTCTTCAGCGGGGATGTCCTTGGGGATCAAAAAGAACGATAGCGTAAGTGCTGTTAACAATAAGTAATTTTATAGTAATTATGTAACGTTAGTAATCAGCTAACAAGCGTACTATATACGCTACCCCCTAAAGTATATAATATCATTTAGTTAGCTGTTAGCTAACTTGCGAACTATCTGACTCCCCTAAAGGATGGGAGGGGGAGATGCCGCGACTGCGACAGAGGGGGACCCGAGACTGTTTTGATATTGCTCTTTATTGCAGGTGTGCTGGAGGTATTGACAAGTGTATATTCCCAAAGGAAATATTTTAATTGATGAAGTGGCTTTTCCCTTTGATGAGCTAGAGCCTATGATGATGAATTTGCAAAATGATGGCTTTACTGGCTATATCAAGATAACTAATCCGGCTTCATCATCGTATATATTCATGAATGGCGGCCAAATGGGCAAGGCGATCGACGTCAATAGCGATACCGGCTCTATGAACGTCTATGATGTTCCCCGTTTAATGAACCGCTTGCGCACTAAAGAGCTCACAGTTTCTTCCTTTGTCCTGTCCAGCCGCATGATTAGTGTGCTGAGCAATTTCTTTACATTTCAGCAGCATTATAAAGACTATGAAGTACGCCGCCGCGATATGACAAGGGTCCTAGAAGGACTGGAAAATGGTAAATCCAGCGGTATCATTAAGGTTTCTACTAAAAATGGCGTGTATGCGTTTTTAGTCACCAGCGGTGAACTGCTGAGCGATCGTTTCTCTAGGCAGTACGGTGAAATTATTTGCGGCATTGATGAACTTAAGGTGCGGCTAGAAGAAATAGAGCAGTATGGAGCTGTTATAAGCGTTTATGCTGAAAAAGATGAAGAGATTGAAAACCGCCGCCGCCAGAAAGATGAAGAGCTTGAAAAGATTAGAGATGTTTCGATTAAGCTAGATGGCGGCTTCCTGTCATCATTCCGCAGCAGCGACATTGTTAAAGTTGATGAATATACGCTGCGCGAATGGGGTATCGATGCTAAAGCTACTTTTACCGTGGAAATTGAAACACAGCGCGGAGAGCTGTTCCAGTATAAATGCCAAGCCAGTGGTAAGCGCATGAACTCTTACGCTGGCGTTTCCAAAGCCATGATGGAGCACATGAAGGTTGCGGAGAATGACATTGTGTCTATTAGGCCTGTTTAGTGCATGTATTAGAACGGCAATGTCCGTAACACAGCAAGATTAATGCCTAGTGTGGCGCTGATAGCTTTTTGAGTGAACATCTCCCCTATTCTTGAGCAGAAACAGAATAATCTGGGGCGTGGTTTTATATAGGAGGACGCAATCTATGGGTACAGTTGAAGTTTTGCAGGGCTTTTTTAAGTGCGGCGCTTCAGCAGCCTTTGTAGTCGCTGACAATGGCATGATACTCGGTGAAGAATACAAAGATCCCGATTTGTCTGTTAATGGCATACCAGAGGCAGTCGCTAAAGCTTTGGCTGTAGTAACTGAGGCCTACGAGGGCTTTGGAAAAGGCGTCTTAGAGCGTCAGCAGGTACATTTTGGCAAGTATCAGCTCCATATTGAAGCCTTAAATGGTAAACGCAATTTAGTCTTGGTTCTCGGCGCTAAAGCTAATTTAGGGCGTATTCGTTTAGAAATACGCAAAAGCAAGACTGTTCTGGAAAATGAGATTGATTTATAAGCACATTTCTCGGTAAACTGGGCGGGAGACCGATCGCGTATGTCAGAAACTGGACGTTTAGAATGTGAAAAACAAGCGTTTTTGTCATCTGCTGCGCACGAATTAAAGAATCCTCTGACCTGTATTATTGGTTTTTTGGAAATGCTTCAAGAACCCAATATGCCTTCTGTGCGCCGACAGCGCTGTCTGTCTATATGTTATGCAGAATCCCAGCGTATGCTGAGGATGCTCGAAGCCATAGTCTTAGCAGATAAGTTGGACAGCGCGTCTGTGCCGGTCAGTTTAGTCCCGCATGTTCTAGATAATTTGCTTAGAACAGCAGTGGAGAAGTACGCTGAGCTTTATTCCAACCGCAGTTTTTCGTTAATTCTCAAAGATAAAAATGTTACTGCTGTTTACGATGAAATACTGCTGAGTCAGGCTATTGATAACTTGCTGTCCAATGCAGTTAAATATAGCGGGGATGATGGAGTTATTACGGTAACGCAAGAGACTAAAGACCAGAAGGCGCTGGTCTCTGTCGCTGATAACGGCATCGGTATAGCAGATGCGCATATTCCTCTGATTTTTGATAAATATTATAGGGTTGGCGATACTCATTCTGACCACATTAGCGGTCTGGGATTAGGATTGGCTAACACTCGCCGTATTCTTGAAGAGCATGGCGGATCAATATGGGTGGAGAGCAAAGTAGGCAAGGGGACTGTTTTCTTCTTCTCTTTGCCTTTACAAGCGCAACTATAAGTTCAGAAAGGCAAGCAAAACGTTATGGAAGGTATGACTAGTTTAGAGCGAGAGATTTCCAGGCTGCACGATGAAATTCTGGAGTCTCCTGATAGTATAGAGCTGAAACTAAAATACGGTCACGCTTGTCTGATGCGTGATTGGCGTCTGGAAGCCTTGCGCGTTTATCAGGAAGTCCTGAACGAAGAAGAAAACGCTGCTGCGCGTCTGGCTTTGGTGAAAATTTTCGCCATTCAGGGATATTATCCGGAAGCTTATGCTGAACTGCGCAAATTGTTTGCTATCGACCCTATCAATCTGCAGGGCCATATAATGCTGCATATTCTTAAAGAGTATGAGCCTATTCCCGAAGACCTAGCTCAGCACTGCGAATTTATCCCTTCGCTTCAGTACCTCAACGAACAGGTCGCTTTGTTGCTGAGAGACCGGGATCTGCTGGATTCTCAAATTGCTGAATATTCAGCGCTGGTATTTGGCGTAACCGAGCCTGAACCGATTTTGCAATATTTTGTTTTGGAAACCCGCAAGAGCAAAGAACGTCTGGTTAAGCTTTTAGCTAAATGTGACGAATGGAGCAAAAATGCCGTAGATAGCGGTGATTATAGCAATTATGAGCCTTACAGCGAAACGAATTATGCCGCCTCTTCTGCTCATTCTGAAGATAATGTTTCTGTTTTATCAGCGTCTGATCTCGTGTCCTCTTCTGAGGAAAGCGATTTGCCTGCAAGCGAAGCGACCGAGACAGATTCCCTAGCTCAGGAACCCCTTGTACCGAATGAGGAGACTAATGCGCCTGGCAGTAGCGAAAGCGCTGCTGATACCCTGACCGCTGAAAGTGAAGCTCAAGAGGCTCAGCCTGAAGAGCTTGAGCTTCCTGCCCAGCAGGCGGAAGAGCCTGATAATTCTTTAACCGAAGAAGCCATAAGTGTTGCTGCTGAGTCTTCCGAAATTGCAGGTGTGCCTGTCGCTGACAGTACAGTTGAGCTTGGCCAAGAGAATATTGAGCAGCCGATTTCTGAGTCCCAGCCGGAGGGAGAGTTAGTAGCAGCAGAAAATATTCAAGAAGTTGCCCAGAAAGAAGAAACGGTTTCTGAAGTGCCCGCAGAAACGGCTGAGGTGCCCTCTGTTGAGGCGGCTGAACCCAATGTGGATACCGCTATGTTAACCTCGCTTTTAGAGCCTATTCTGAGCACTCGCGGCGGTGTCAGCAGCGCTCTGCTTTATCGCCGCAATTATGGCGTTTTGGCCAGTGTCGGTCCGGCTACCGATAAAGTTTCCGCGTTTATGGCTATATCAGTGGGTATGGACGCGTGGAGTTCGTTAGACCCCGACGTCAATTGCTGGATATTAGAGGGAAGCGGCGGCATGGTCTATATCCAAAAACTGACCAGGGATAATTTACTGATTATTGACAGTACCTCTACTAACCTGGGAGCTTTGCGCATAAGTGTTGAGAAGATTATCCCCGGCTTAGAAGAAGCTCTGTAGTTTGCGCTTCAGCTGTTTCTTTTCGCGTGTGGTCCAGGGTCTGGCTTTTGCCGCCCTGGCTATTATTTTATTATTTCCTGCCTTACTGGCCGTGCTTTCCGGCGTACATGTTTTGTGGACAGGCCGTCAGATAACTGCAGGGGGTGATTTTTCTTGGACAGCCTGGATAACTCTTTTGCTGTTGTCAGGAGATGCTGGCGCTCTTAACTCTCTAAGCGCCAATTTTTTACGTGGCTGTGGTTTTTTGGCTTTATTATGCGTTGGGGTTTTGCCTGGCGCTTGGCCTATACATCTAAAACGGCTTTATTGGGGTCTGGCAGCTTTTCTAATTGGAGGATTGCTTTCGGTCTGGCAGGGAGCGGTGCTTTATGACGGCATAGCCGCTTGGGCTAATACAGCGGCCGCTGTCAGCGCGTTTACAGCCGCCAGCGTGTTAGCTTATAGAAGCAATGACAGCGCTGTTCTGAAAAGAGTGCTCCTAACGCTAACAGTTTCCGCGCTGGTGACCGCGCTCTGGGCCTGGATCACCTTTGCGGGGTCGAGTGTCTCTCAGCCTTCGATGTCGGGGAACTTTTATAACCAAAATCTGCTCTCCGGCTGGCTTCTTGCTCTGTGGCCGCTGCTCTGTTTGGCCGTCTGTAGTGCAAATGAAGTCTGGCTTCACAGCCGCCTGTCCCAGTTGGGCGTTTTGCTGTGCAGTATTTGGGCAGTTACGCTGTTTTTCAGCTATAACCGTACCGCTTGGGCTATCAGCGCTTTTTTACTGCTATTTATTGCGGCAGGGGCTAATCCCCTTGACTCATGGCAGAAGCTATGCCGGAGAGGCCTGGTATGTGCTGGAATAGTGGTAATCTGCATAATTGGTGCGGTCTGGGCCTGGCAGGGACATCTACTTGCCGCTGGGTGCTGCTGTTTAATTTTGCTGGTTCTTGTGGCTGGACTGCATAAAATTAGTGAACTTGAAATTAGCCGCTGTGTTAAGTATCGTTTGTTAGTAGGTATATTGCTGGCGTTAGTTATGGCGGGCGGATTGGGGTGGCGCTTTAATTGGGGCGTACCCCGGGCAATGGACAGAATACAGCAGCTGGCTCAAGGCGGCGATTCGTCTGCTTTAGCGCGCTGGGATTTTTTTAAAGCGGCTGGGAAAATCTCTTGGGATTATCCTGGTTTGGGAGTAGGCCCACAGGGATTTTCCCGTTTTTATCCACGTTACCAAGAAGATTCGCGCTGGTACTCGCGTTATTCTCATTGCTTTGTACTGGATTTGCTTTGCGAATACGGCTGCCCCAATACTCTCATTCTTCTGGGCAGTTTAGGATACGGTTTCTGGCTGGCGCTCAAGATGTGGCGTCAGGAGCGAGGTGAAGGAGCGCTCTGGCGTTTAGGGATAATTCTCGGAGTGGCTGGCATGGGACTCCATGCCCTAGCAGACGTAGATGTTCATTTTTTGACTTTACCGCTGACAGCAGCCATTTTGTTCGGGGTCTTGCTGGGCACTCCGGTAACGCGCTGGACTTTTTCTGAGGAGGAGAGGCCTAGCTCTTCCTTCTCCGTGCGCCCGTCTTTATTGCGTCAATACGTTCTGACCCTGGCTGTGATGTTTTGTTTAGCCATAAATGCGCTTGGTGTTAGGAGCGATTATTACGGTACACTGGCTAAATACTGTCAGGAACGCCAGCAGCTGGCAGAAGCCTTGGAATACTGCCGCGACGCTATTGCCAATAACGCGCTTAACAGTGATTATCATTGCCGCTTAGTGCAGATTATGCTGAATCTGCATTTAGACAGCAGCGATGATAGTATTCGCTTCGAGCTAGAGAACAGTTCTAAGGCGGCCATAACTGCAGATCCATATCGGGCCCTGTGTTACGATGTCCGTGGCCAGGCCTTGGAATATATAGGCCTTTATGAGGAAGCTTTGATCAGCTATCAGAAGGCCTTGGCCTTAGACCCTGGCCATCTTCCCAGCGCTTATTTCGATGCAGCGCGGGCCAGCGTATATTTGGGCCGTATGGAGTCTGCCAATGCTTATTTAGAGCTGTCTCAGCATAAAGTGAATGCTTCTGTCCTTTTGACAGGCCTCGATTCTCCTTTCAGCCATACTCCTGCAGCCTTGACAGTATATGAATTGTTTTTAGAGAGCATACCTGTTCAGAAAGGCTGGCGCTGGGAAGCGATTAACGCCTTGGAAGAACAAGGCGTTGATAAATGTTTTATAGCTTATGTGCGCGGCGCAGCATGCTTAGAGTTAGCCCGGGCGGAATGGCAGCTCGGGCATTGCGAGCAGATGCGGACATGGTTAGCGGAAGCGGATCGGCTTTTGAGCGAAGTTAAACAGCAGCGGGGAGAATATCGCCGGATTGACATTTTACGTAGGGAACTTGCTGAATTGCGATCTACTGATTAGCCAATGTTATTGAGTTAAAGCTTGATGATATTGGAAATGTTTCCCCATATACAACTGCCGCTGCGTTTATAACGTAAGCGTCAAACGTAGTTTTGGCGCTTACTATCAACTAATGAATATGCTTTAACAATGGCACATTATGACTCCTCCTAAAGCCAATGTCATTTAGTTAGCGATCAGCTAACTTGCGAAACTATCTGACTTCCCCTAAAGGATGGGAGAGGGAGATGTCGCTTTCGTGTCATATAGCATTTGCATGTTTGCAGCCTCAGCACCTGGCTTATTGTGTCAGCTTCTGCAACGTTAGAGCAAATAGAAATACATAATAAAAAAGCTCCAGCACTTTGTGTGCCAGAGCTTTCTGGACGCGGACTAGCGGTCGGTCTAGCGGGCAGCCATCATCATATCTGTATTGGGAATATCGTTGTTATTGACCGCGTAGAAGACAAAATTGCCATCAGGATGCGACGGCGCGGTATTCATTGCTTCTTTGGTCGTAGTGCGCAAAGTCCCGGTGGCCGGATCGGCAAAGGTGACCTGGTTGCCTTCAGTCTTGACAATGGTCACGATGTGGCCGCGGCCGGAAGGCGAGAACTCCGGACCGTTGAGAGCTACAATGACAGGGGTCTTTTCATTGTTGACTTTGTGATCGATGAGTTCCCACGAAGAAGCGTTTAGATTACCGCCATCTTTCCACTCATAACCGGCTTCAGCGCTTTCTGCATTAAGGCCATTGAGCAATTCGAAACCGTATTTAGCATTAATGTCGTTGTCGGTTAAGTGCTTGCCAGTCAAGGTATTGACCGCCATAGCTACACTAGTTTGACCGCAGGACACGCCGTTGTTCTGAGCTAAGGGCTGGAGCCCCATCTCACCGCTGCGAGCTGCGCCGAATGCTGAAGCGTCAAAACTCGAATTGCGGTTGATCATAGACCACAGCTGAGGATTGATACCTTGAATATCGCTCATACCGAACTGCGCCTGAGGTCCTAGGGCAGCAGGCATTTTTGGTTCGCTCACGTTTTCCAGTATGCGCTGGAAGGACGCGGAATCAACAGGCGCACCACCCTCTATGCGTTTTTCGATCTGTTCAATCTTATTAAGGGTTTGCTGAATGCTGTTTAGCATATCGTCCTCCTTGAATTTGCTGGCAAGCAAAACACTGCCTCTACTTTAGCCTATTCTAATACATTTTTGGGAATTTGTGGGACTATTCTCAAAAAAAACCTGTTAATAATTGATGACAGTTAGTTCCCGAATGTGTTAATGCCGTTTAGTTGGCGATCAGCTAATCAGCGAGCTATAACGGGCAACATTGCAGGGTGCGCAAGGTATTTCGGAAGGGGCAGTTATATTGGAGGCGAACGAAAACACATGAGCAGAGCTTTGATAATATTGACTTATAATATGCTGAACGCTTCAAAAGCGCTTTATCCTCTTATACCGTGGACGGAATTTGACGAAGTGCTGGTAATCGACGAGGGGTCCAGCGACGGTACTGTTAAGTTTTATCTCGATCAAGGGATGGAAGTTGTGGGGCAGGAACGTCCTGGCAATGGGGAAGCGCTGGCTCTGGGGGTTAGCCGTACTTTGGGAGATGTTTTGGTATTTTATACTCCGAATGGCCAGGAAGATCCCCGCGATATAATGCGCCTGGTAAAAGAAATTGAAGCGGGTGCCGATTTGTGCATAGCTTCGCGTTTTATGCTGGGGGCCCGCCCAGAAACTTACGATGCGGCCTGGCGCTGGCAGGCTAGGAGCAATCGGCTCTTAAGTTTTGCTGCCAATTTTTTGTTCAGAAGGGGACCTTACATTAGCGATACGGCTACGGTTTTTCGCGCTTTTCGCCGTGAATTATACGAAGTCGTGCAGCTGAATGACAGCGGTTCGTCTGCCTGCTTTCAAATGAGCCTTAGGGCTATGAGGCTGCGAGCGAAAATTACTGAGATTCCGACCCTGGCTGGTTCTGATCTGACCAGTTCTGAACTGATCGGTTCTGATGCCGCAAGCCGGAACAGCAGCTGGGCAGGCGCAGGATATGCCTGTATAAAGACTCTGCTTCGGGAAATTATCGGTGCAGTGCTGCGGTAAAGCATATAATTCTCGGCGAGGTGAGCATGAACAAATCTAAAACTGTATTAATGACTGTAGATGCGCGTCTCGTCTATGCTTTTATCGGTTTGTGCGTGTGCTGTCTGATCTGCGCTTTTATTATTAAGACTAGGCTGAGCCAGGATCAGCCAGCTCTGACCAAAACCGAACTTTACCTTTTGCATGGAGATGATGTTAATCGTCACGCTAAAGACTGGGAACTTATTGCAGTGCCTGCTGCTATTCGCGAAGGCGATTATCTGAAAACCGGACGCGAACGCGATGTGGTTATCGCTTGCAAAGACGGCAGCTCTTTGCGCTTTGATAGGAATACGTTTGTCAAATTTAATACTATAACAGTAAACGATAAAGGTGTTGTTGCGGTCAGCCTTGCTTTGCACAGCGGTGCCTTCTTCGCTGACACGACCAAGAAGTGTGTAGTCTCTGCCGATTTAGGTTCAGCTCAGGCTGAGATAACTGCTTCCCGAGCGGAAATTGTGGCCAGAGATCGCCAAAATGAAGCGTCTGGTGATATTCATTTTGCTATCGCGGCTGTTGAGGGCAAAGTTCAGGTTATTCATGTCAGCAACCCTGACAAAACTATTATTGTCACGCCCGATCAGCGCCTTGAAGTGACGAAACAGGAACTCATCCATTTGCCTATGCAGAATGCGGATAAGTGGCTGAAATGGAATATGAGCTGGCAGGATGTTCGCAATATTCCCAAGTTTGGTCAGTTGCAAAACACTGCTGAAGAACTCTCTGATAGGGACGATAATTCTGTGCCGAATGAGGATGAATCGGAAGAAATCGGCGAATCGGGAGAAAATGGAACAGAGCTGGACAAGAGCGGGCCAAAAAACGGCGCGGATGATAAACCAGAGCCTGAGGATGGTTCGGAGCCGGACAGCTCTGCTACTGATAATCGGCCGGACGTTCAGCAGGCGCAGGGTACTTCTGCGGCGGCTTCTCCGCATAGCAATTCTCATCCGGCTTCGCAAGCTGAACAGCAGGCTCTGCGGGAGGCAGCTGCACGCCAGCAGGAATTTAATCGCAAACGGCAGGCTCAGCAGCAGCGCCTGGATGAAGAAAAGGCTAAGGAAGCCGACAGCCAAAATGATAGCAAGCAGCATGGGAAAATATCAGCTCCCGGTTCTTCTAAGGCAAAAAACGCCTCTGCTGTCCGCTCATCTGAGGTAAGCCCTGCGAAGCAGAATGCTAAGAATGTCCGGGATCGGGCCGCTGCCAAAGATAATAGTGCGCATTCCCAGCCTGGCGCGGCGGGTAAAGGCGAGTCTCAGGAGCCGATGGCCGATAGCGATCGGGCTGTTCCCAACGCCTCTGCTGGTACCGGCGGCGGGGAGCAAAATGTCAGCCATGAACCCAGCGCCGTAAACCAGCGCGAACAGCTACCCCCGCATATTATTTACAAAACGCGCAGACGGGCAGCGCCCACGGGCTTGGCAACCACTCCTAATCCTTTAGACGCTAAAGTTGGCGGTATGCAGGATATGGAAGCTAAAATTGGAGATTCCAGCAATTTGGATGCTAAAATCGGGGATCAGAGCAATTTAGATTTCAAACAAGCAGATGAATGGCCCTGACGGTTACCTTGTGTATAACTATTGTATTTTTGTATATTCAGTAATATCGTGTTAGTGAAACTAACACGATATTACTATTGACTTTTAATTGTATTGTCATGATAAAGAAGTCAAATAACTAAGCTTGAAGCTTTTGCTCAACGAGGTGCTGTATGGACAAATTTGCCAATATGTTTGGTATGTTTAATATGAACCAGGCCATGGGACTGTCCCTGAAAGGGATTGACCTGGAAAATGGTTCACAGCTGAATATTACCGATGAGGATGTTCAGGAAGAAGAAAGCGCTCCCAAATCTCTCTCCGATTCTTTGAATATTTCTATGTTCGGCGGTGACGAAGAGGCTGATGCTGATGTTTATGGTGCTGATGAAGATTATGACGGAGCCTATGCAATAGAAGCAGATGAAGGCGAAGTCGGGGAGGCTGAAGAGGACGAGGAAAGCGCTGAGGCTTCCGAATGTGCCGCTGAAGAGGAAGCCGTCGCTGAAGAGGAAACCCCAGAAGACGAACTCACCGAAGTAGAGAATGAGGAACTTGAAGCGGTTGAAGATAACGAAGATGCTCAGCAAAAGGCTGATGATGACAATCTAGAATTAGCCGATGCTTCTGCTGACGTTGAGGCTGCTAAAGCTAAGGCTGACGCTGCCCAGGCTGAGATCGACGAAATTGAGGCGGAGAGCGAGCTTGAAGGCAATGAAGCCGTTACGGAAGAAAAGCTCAATGACCTCAATGAAGAACTCAGCGAACTCGAAGAAGAGCAGGAGAAGAAACTGCGCGAGCAAGAAGAGCTTGAAGCCGAGAAAAAACGCTTAGAAGCTGAGCTGGAAGCTGCTAAACAAGCTGGCGATGAGGAAAAAATAGCTCAGCTAGAAGGTGAGTTAGCCAATGTTAACGGTAAGCTGGATGCGGTTAACGGTGAATTAAATAATCTCAGCGAGAATATTAACAGCACCCGTGAAAATATAGATTCTACGTCACAGCAGCTCGCCGATCAAAAAGCGGCGAAACAGCAGGCAGCTCAGGATAAACTAGATGCAGCTCAGGATCGCTACGATGCTGCGAACAGCGAAGCCGCTGATGCCGCGCAGGCTCAGGCCGATGCCGCTGATGCTGCTGGTAAATCTCAGCAGGCCGCCGATCAGGCTCAGCAGCAAGCTCAGTCTATTGAGCAGAAAGCTCAGAGCGCCCGTCAGGAAGCGGATCAGAAAGCGCAGGCAGCAGCCCAGGCCGACGCCGATCTGGCCTCTGCGCAAGCTGCTTTGGCTGAAGCGCAAACTCCCGGCAAAGATGAGGAAGGCAACCCTATTCCTCCCGATGAAGGAGCTGTCGCGGCCGCGCAGGCTGAAGTTGACAGAGCCCAGGCCGCTGCCGATCAAGCCCACGCCGAAGCTGACCGCGCAGAAGCCAATGCCTCTGACCTGGAAGGAAAGGCTCAGCAGGCTGGGAACCAGGCTGATCAGGCTGAGACGCGGGCTGCCAGTGATGCCGCCGCCGCTGATGACAGCGCGGCCACCGCACAGACGGCAGAGAATAACGCCGCTGCTGCTCAGAATGCCGTTGATAATGCTCAGAACGCAGTCAACCAAGCCAATGCTGGCAATAATGCCGCTCAGAATAACAACGCCGCCAACAATAACGGTGGCAACAATGGCGGAGGCGGGGGAGGTACCCAGGCGGCAGGCAATGCCGGTGGCGGTTCCACGCGTTCTGCTTCAGGCGGTAACAGGAGTTCGGGGACAAATCAAGCCGGTAATACCAATGAGGTCAACACTGGCGTTAAGGGGTCGACCAACACCACTGGCGATAGTGTCCTAGACGATGATTTGAATTTCGACGGAGCTTCTCCCGATGCCGTAGCTGCAGGAATTGAGCAGTATGCTGCCGCTAAGGGCTATGATGTGCCTGAGGGCTTCGGCGCGGAATTGGTAAAAGTCTGCGATAAGAACAATATCGATTACGGTATGGCTTTGGCGGTATGCGCAGCTAACGGATTCGGCTCAGAAGGTAACGGCTTAATGGGCTTTGGCGCTGCTGGTGAAGCCGGGGAAGCAGGTGATGGAAAAGAGGCCAATCCTGACGCTTGGAAGACTGAACTGAGCAGTGGCGTGGCCAAGATGGCTGAGCTGCGCGAAAAGGGCGGGGCCAAAGATACCGATCCTGTGAAGTATCAGTTAGAGCAGATCGCCGCTAAGAGCGGTGATGCCGATTGGGCTAAGAGCGTATATGGTGAATACAGCGAAGGCGTATCTCCTGAACTGGCCAAGATAGACGGAGTGAAGTCCGATTATCTCGCTTACATTGAAGATGTTATGGCTCGCTGCAATAACTGCAAGGGTCATGTCTTAGATGGTAAAGAGACTCTCTACGATGTGATCATGAAGAAGGACGGCTGCACTCTGGAAGAAGCTAAAGCCCTGGTCAGAGGGCGCCTCGACGAAGTATTAGAGCGTTATAGCGGTGCCGACGCGGCCTGTATGAGCGGTTTGACCATGATCGATATCGCTTCCGATTACGGCGTGCGGCTCAACTACGGCGCGGCCAAGACTCCCAGCCATCTGGCTAAGGATATCGACCCTGCCGTCATCTCCGACTGCCGCAACTTCGTCAGCTGGTGCTTAGACCAGGGTCACGAGGACTATCTATACTCCATGAACGTAGGTCAGCTAGGCTTGGGCTACAGCGAAAATGGTGTCCACGATAAGCATACGAGCAATTATGCCAATATGCAGGCGGGCGACATTATGACTAAGGGTTCACAGCATGCCATGATGCCGGTGTACGTCGATCCCGTGTCGCAGACGATTATCCTCATCGAATCTTCTGGCGACAAGTCCGGCGTAATGATGCGTCAGGTAAGCTTCAAGAAAGCGCATGAATTGGGTTACACCTTTGTCAGCGGACAGTCAATTTACGATGGTACGGCGGACAGCTATAACTATGGCCGTTCCCATGGTTACTAAGTCACAGCTTTCTTGCTTACTAAGTTAGTTATAAATAAGTGACAATGTGCAGGACGTGCCGTTTCGGCCGTCCTGTTCTAATTTATAAAGCTCGGCGACGGATTATTAATTTTCGGTTTTTGCTCTTGACATAGCTACTTGAAAGTGCTATTATCTCCTGGCGTTCGGGACAAGGTTCCGAGCGGTCGCCTTCTCTGAAGGCGGTTTTGACAACAGCAGAGCGATTTTATTTACTTAAGATTTTT
>JAUNIO010000061.1 GCA_030535355.1 bacterium
AGGAGGTAGATATGAGCGCTGAATTGAGCTTGGAAACGGAATTCCCGCAGTATACGATGAAAGATTTGGACGATAGGTTTGATGCCGAGGGCAATATGATCAGCTCCCGTCAGCGTTATTTTAAGCAAGGCCGGGCTGAAGGACTGGCTGAGGGCAAAAACATCGGTTTACTTGAGGGCAAACACATTGGTTTGCTTGAGGGAAGAAATATTGGTTTGGCTGAGGGGCAGAATAAAGGCCGGGCTGAAGAGCGTCTCAACAATATCAAACAGGTACTGTATGGTAAATTCGGTGATATTGCTCCCGATCAGCTCGAGGCTGTCCTACAATACCGCGATGAGCCGAATTTGTTTGCCCGGATTATTAAGGCTGATTCTTTGGGAGAACTGCTGCGGCTGCTGGAAGCGGGAGAAGGCTGACAGTGCTTCCACAGTCTGATTTTTGGCGTATGCTGTCTGCTTCCTCTTTTGGCGGATATGCTTATTGTTAGCCAGCTGTGTAAGAAGCAGATGTTATGCCTATTTTAAGACCCTAAGCGCGAACCGCTGTATCTGGTTCTGCTGCTGGACATTCCCAGCCTCATCAATAAAGCGGAGAGGAACAGTGCGCTTTGGCTGCTTATCGACAGTCTGCAGATCAGCGAGGTGGACAAATGTTGGAGGGGGAGGTGAGCATATTTAGCTACTATTGTATCTCCCAAAATTATAGCAATATATAATGACAGAATATGTCGTTCAGCTAATTTGATAAGGAAAATGTGGGCCAAGGCGGCGCAAACGGCAGAAAATTAGACTGCTTTCGCGGTGATAGGGGAAGGATTCTTTGACTAACTGAGAAATATATTTTTTATACCGGGTTTGCCAAAGCAATAGCGCTTTATAGTAAAGATTATTATAAAGAGCTATACAGCTTTAAGGTAATGACCGACGTTCAGAAGGAATGTTGAGAATGGGAGAGCGTAAAAGCTTACAAAGCGTAATAGATATAAACGCAAATGTAAGTGCTAGATGTAGCATTTGTACTCCGATTGGCGCTATAAACTCTCTCTCTCTCTCTCTCTCTCTTAATATATAAAAATTTTTACGGATTTTCAAAATTAATACAATTATTTAAAAGCAAATTCGATAAACTAATCTTTATTAATATTGTCGCTGCAAATATTGTAAATGATTGGCAGTTGGCTGTATCTGAAAGAACCGCTGGCGCAAGTATATTCTTCGCTAGGCGGTTCTTTTTGTCTCTGTTCGCTTTGGGCAGCGCCGTTAAATCAGAGTCTAAAACTGCGGTTATCGTTTGGGCTTCACAGCGTGGACGGTGTGCGTTACTTAGGTCGAGAATGAGGAACAAGTACTTACAAACATAATGCTTACAGGTGTAATGGAAAGGATAGGTTGATGGGTGATATGGCGGTGAATCCTGAGAAAGCATCGTATATAGAAAAAATCGAGACGCAGGTCAGGGTCATAAATAATATTCTTAAGATGGATTCCGGCACAGTTATCAGTTCGGAAGTCAAAAAACTTCTCCGTAATTTGCAGGCGGAAGCTGAGATTGTCTTAAGGAAGCTGAAAAACAACGAATTTGAAGTCGCGATTGTGGGGCTGGAAAAGGCCGGCAAGAGTACTTTTGCCAATGCGCTGATGGAGAACGACTTACTGCCGACCAAAGACCTCCGCTGTACGTTTACCTCAACCCAGATCGAATACAGCGGCGACGATAAAGAGGACAGCGCTATCGTTTCATTTTATACCGCCCAGGAATTTGACCGCGATTTTAAAGATAAGCTCAGCAAATTGGGTATTCCCAATGCCGAGCAGTATTCGTTTGACACCATTAGTGAAGCTAATTATTTAAGATTGTTTGACAATGAGGTGTCGGACGACAAGAAGCGTCTGTACAGCGACTCGATTCACGAAGATATATTGGCCATAATTCGCAATGTCGATAGTCTTTCCCGCCTGCTGGGAACGCCGCCTATTAACTTTGGCCCCGACAGAATCAATTCCGGCGATTTAGAGAGTTATATTACTGAAGAATCCAAGGCGCGCGCGGTTAAACAGGTAGTTATCCGCTCCAAGAAGCTGAATGCTATGAAAAACGCTGTCATCTTTGATGTGCCGGGATTTAATTCGCCCACCGAACTCCACAAGATCCAGACTTTGGAGCGCATGAAATCGGCCGACGCCATTATCGTGATCGCCAACGGGGCGAGCCCTAGTTTAACCGGAGAATCGCTCAGCATTCTGCGTCAGTCCGATGATGACGGCAATCCTCTCAACGATAAGCTGTTCGTCTTTGCCAATAAGATCGATCAGGCCAGCGATATCGGCAAGAATATCCAGGATACGCGCGCGGAGTGGATTAATAAGGGCTTCGTCATCTCCGCTAATCAGCAGAGAATCGTCTTCGGTTCAGCGCGGGCTCATTTGCAGGCGGCGGGGCTCGATAATGACAGGCGCGTGCTGGATTCGTTCAATGCCCGCCGCGCGGAATTGCCGGACGGCGACGGCATTGAGGCTATGCGCTCTGCTTTGGCTAAATACAATGATGCCGAGCGGTTTGAAGTGCTGAAGCGCCGTATTAATCGCATTAATGCGGATATTACTAAGGCTTTCAGCGATATTTGCTCAGGTTACGAAAATACTGCCTCCAGCCGCAGCTACAGCCCCGAACAGGTCGCTATGGCCTTAGAGCTGGTTGACGATATCCGTACTCCCCTGGAAAAGAAGCTGCTCGCGCTCAAAGCTGAGATTCGTTCCTCAATGCCTAAAGAGCGTCCCTTGTCCCAGCAAATAATCGATTACATCACCGCTGAAGTAACTGCCGAAAAATACAGCCTTACCGACGAAGAATTGGATGATGCTATCAAGCGTTCCCCTTATGTCGGTACCCATGAAGATGTCGGCCGTATCGAAGGCGATATCAGAGAGCAAAAGTTTAAGGTAATGTATGATGACTTCTCTGTGAACGTCGTCAATATCGCCGATAAGCTGCATCACGAATACTCGGCGCAGATTTTAGAGATAATGCTGAGTGCTATGGGAATTGACAGCAGCTCTCCGTATTATGAGGACCTTAAAAACGAGCTGACCAAGAAGATAAAGGATGATATTGGGACCGATCTGCGGTCGGCCGACCACAGCAATGAACTTTACTATCAGAGTCTGATCGAGCGTTTCTCGCGTTATATTTACCAGGTTCTGATTACCAGCCAGTACAGCTTTGAAAGACTGCGGGAGTTTTACGACAGCATCGACGATCTGTACAGTCTGTCCATTTTCTATAAAAAACCCGACTGCGAAAATAAGTTAGCTTACATCGATGTCGCACCTAAAGATCAGCCGCTGTGCATGATGCTGCTGTTCCATCATTATTTCCGCCGTGAAGAAGTTGTGCGCTCTCTCGTCGATGAAGTCTGCCGTCTCTTGAATGTGCGCTCTCTGCCGGAGGAGACGGCGCAATATCTCGATACCGCCTACTGCGTGTTGGGCAGCAAAGAAAGAGTCATCGCCAAAGTGCGGACTGTGGCGGATAAGGCGGGCGATAAAAGCGATGAATTCAAGATCAATATGCTGAACCAGACGCTCTATCAGCTAATTAATAAATATAAACAGTGCAGTGTGGCCGATAAGCCGGAATTTGAAAAGTTTTATGGGGAGTTCCACAATTCCATCCGCAACGGCAGGCTCTCTTCCGTCGCGGACTTACGAGCTGACTTTGACGTGGATATTCAGATTCTGCAGGATGTGCTGATCAATGCCTTTGTCCGCGCCATCAGCATGGAAAAACCGTTTGTGGCCCGAGAAGTCAAAGCGATCGATGATATTGTGGATTTCGTGAAGAGCAAGAAATTTGGCGCTTTCATCAGCGCTAACTTCTATAAGATCAAGTATCGGGAAAACCAGCTCTTGGACAAGCAGCGCCGCGAGCAGGAACAGAATGCCGTTATTATCGGCGAGATTAGCCATATTCTCAACGATTTAGTTAAGTAAGCAAAGGAGCAGAACCATGAAGTTCAAGGAATTAAAGGGCACTGATATTGGCGCGGATATAGAACTGGTCAAACAAGAGATCCAAAAAGACAGCTCGCTGGTGTTTATCTATTCCGGCCAAGGCACGCTGTACGATTATATCACTGACCTTTATAATGACGGCGATGGCCTGGACTCTGAAATGCTCTACATATTAAAGGTTTGCTACGAAAAGTCCGGCCTGGGTTTTGAGTATTCCGCCGAGGGCGGCCAAGACAAATGCCAGCTGACCTCGATGAGCGCTCTTCTTGCCAAACTGGACAGGAATACTGCCTGCCGCATCGTAGTCGAGAAGGATGATCCGGTGGAATTGGCTTTTATCGTGCAGCAGCTGATTTATATCGATTATCCGCTGGAGAAGGTCGATATCCTCAGGCGCAAAGAGGAAAAAGACGCGGCCAAGACCAGTCGCTTTATGAACAAGGTACAGGAACTGCAGGACGGCTGTGCCAGTGCCGTTGCCGGGCTTGAAAAACTCAAACAGAGCGTCGAGAAAGATAATGATGCCGAAAAGCAGAAGAGACTGAAGGATATAGAGGATGCGCTGCAGTCCTGCCGCGATATTGAAAACTATATCCGCCAAGCCATTGATGTCGAACTGAAATTTGCCGTAGCCGCTTCGAAAAAGGCGGGTAAGAGCGTTATCGTCAACTGCTTTCTGGGCGAAGAGATCGCGCCTACCAGTACGGAATTGGCGACGCCTAATAACTGTATCTACAAGAAAAGTGCAGACAAACAATATCACCTGCAGCTTGAAGACGGCAGTGCCCGGCAAGATTTTGCTGACTGTGCTTCTATTAAAAAGGCTATCAATAAGTGTTTCAGAGATGCCCAGAATGACGACACCAAGGGCTTTGCTCTCCCCGATATGGATATAAGCTACGTTACTGACAAAAATAACTTCTCATCGTACACTATCTATGATACGGCTGGTCCCGACGCGGCCGGGACCAAGCACAGCGAAGCCGCTGAAAGAGCTATGAAGAAGTGCGATGTGGCGGTTTTTGCGATCGACTACGCTAAATATCTGACTAAATCCGAAGAAGAATATCTGCGCCAGGTTAAACAGCAGTTTATGGCCCAGGAAAAATTCCATTCGCTGGTTTTTGCCCTGAACAAAATCGATGTGCGCTATACCGACGTCAAAAGTCCCAAATCTTTCGTTATGTCGGTCGATTTTCTGAAAACGCGCATGAGCAAGATCGATCCCGCTTATAAGGACTGCATTGTTTTTCCCACCTGCTCTTTGGAATACTTCAGCGCTATCGAAGCGGAAAAGGCGGGCGTAAACGAACTTAATGCCGGGAATAACCTGAAGGTAGATGATCTGAAACGCGTGAAATTAGCTCACAAGAAGGATGCCCCCTCGCTGGCGTGGCTGCATACGCATGCGGAGAATCTTGAGAACTATCACGGCATTGAAAATATATCTTACGATGTGTTTAAAAAGGACAGCGGCATGCCCGCTCTCATGAGCTATGTCTCTTACGTGGCCCGGAGCAAGGCCAGGGATGAGATCGTCAACAGCATCACGTTTAAGATTGACGCGCAGCAGCGGAACATCAGACACGTCCTCGACAATATCAGCAATATCCAAGCGCTGATTGACGCCGATGATGAGAAGATCGCTAAGATTAAAAATATTCTCGAGGATTATGAAAAGGCAGTAGAGGATGTTTTACCTCCCGTCTTCAAAAAAGAGGAACTAGAACGTCTTGATCTTGATGAACGTCTTCATGAACGTCCTGATGATAGAAGCTTACTCAGCCAGGAGAAAGGCGACTATGAGAAGATCATAGAAAGGCGCAAAGAGAATGTTGAACCGTATAGTCGGCCAAAAGATATCGCTGAGAAAATGTACGAGCTGGCCGTAGAGGATATCTGGGAGAAAATCACCTCTGAACATCTGCTCAGCGGCCATGATATAGATAATTTGTTCACGAACTCAGACTTTGTGGCTCTGGCGGATAAAGTCTCTAAACGAAGGATTTCGGAAGCTGCTAATGGCACGTATCAAATGCTGGACAAACTGCGCAAAGAGGTCAAAATAATTGTCGAAAAGCGTATGAAAGACCTTAAGAAGCAAAGCGACATATGCCGTCATAAGTTAGAAAAAGAGAACGTAAACTTGACCTTGCCGGATGTTCCCAATTTTGAATTTTCTGCGCCGATTTCTGCGCCCGACGAAGTAATTGTCGGTGGGAGTGACAAGGATCTCAAAATTTATGATTCTTTATCAAAGCTTTTTAAGACGAAAAAGTTGAATTGGCATAACATTAAAACTTTATTGCGCAGGCCTTTCGGTGCTACCGGTAAGGATTATGAGTTTTACCTTAAAAATAAAGACTCTGGGGATACTGAGAGAAAGTTTAGGACGCTGTGCAAAGAAGAATTGGAGGAGACGTTCAAAAACCAGGTATATGAAAGCGAGATATCCGGGCAACTGAAAACGGCTATAGAAAAGATAGTTGTTGACAATTATATGCGGACGTCTGTAAATGAAATAGCAGCTATGTTCCAGGCTGTCAACAAAAGTTATAAAGCTTACTCAGATGGCTTTAAGCAAGCCATTGACGACAGAAAAGTGTATCAAGAAAACAACAATCTGCGCGAACGTCGCCAAGTTGTTATCTCGAAAATCACCACCTTCACGCGCGGTTTTATGGAAACCTGGAATAGTATCGTCTCTGGTGTTATTACTGACGAGTCCCGCCCGGCAGAAAATAATTCTGCCTCTAAATAAATAAGAAAGGAGCTGATTCGTATGCTCTTGCCTTCGGTTATTTTTGACGCTATAGTCGCTTGCTCGCAAGATTCGCTGCAGAACATTGCGAAAATTATCTCTAAGTACGACAGAGCCAAAGCCGAGTCATTTTTAGCAGCCTGTAAACATTTGGACTTCGATACCGCCAACAGCATTCTGGATGAGACGGTTAAGGCCTTGACGGGAGAAGAATCCGTATCTTACGCATTGACTCTGTTTGCGAAAAAATTTACGAGGCTGTCTCCTGAACTGGGCCATAAAGTGGCGAAAGCGCTCTCCGCAGTTGATAAAGTCAAGATTATCCACAGTCATAGAGATCGGATAATGCCTCTTATCGAGGCGGCCTTGAAGAGAGAAGAAAGGAATAGATGAGCTATGATTAATCTGGATGCTTCGAACGGCAGACTATCTCCTGATACTCTGAAAAACTTGGTGATGAGGATGCTGTATCCTCAGAAGAAAAAGCCGCAGAACCTTGTTAAACAACTGCTATTTTTCGTAGTTTGCGGCGGCGTGGTCGGCGCTGCGGCTGCGGCCTGCGTAGGTTACTGCGCTTATCAGTCTTGTATGCGCAAACAAAGCGACAAAAGTGACAGCAGACGGGGGGAAAGCTTGCCCAACAATCCGGGGCGGCCTGCCGAATTTACTGCCAAAGATAAGGACCTTATGGACCTCATCGGGGAATTGGCGGCAGTTTACGATAATACCGATAAATATTTGCAGCGTTAATTTAATCTATCCCTCTGCAAGTGTGAGGGCATGGAGGAGTATCACTGCGGAGGCTTCTGCGTGTGGATGTCAGAGACTGTTCTGAGCAATACTATAGCCGGAAACGGAGTGCTGTGTCATGGAATTTGTGGCGCTGAGCGGCGGTAATCTTATAATTGCTGGTGGGATTGCAGTGATCGCTGTAGGTGTAGGTGGAACGGTTTGGCTTAACAGACATAAAAAGCCCAAAACTGCTGAGCCTGAATTGACCCAAAAAGATAAAGACTTGCTGGATCTTATCGGAGAATTAGCCGCCGTTTACGAAAAGACCGATCAGTATCTGAACAGAGATTGAACTGCAGCATAATTGTTGATATTGCCTGGCTTGTCATACTATGAGGCAGCGCAGCGCCTGGCTTGGGGAAATGAAATACAAGAAACTATTGGACAGCAGTAATTTGGAAAATGTCGCTGTGATTAAAGATTCTCTTCTCTCTGACAGCGAAATAGTCTTTGTCTATGCCGGTAAGAACACGCTCTATGATCTCATAGATAACCTTTATGATGCTGGAGAAGGCCTAGATAATGATTATCTTTATAAATTTAAAGTCTGTTACGAAAAAACTGATTTATCACTTTCCTATTTGACCGACGATGGCAGGCGCATTGCTGAACTGACCTCTATGAGTGCTTTGGTTGGCCAGCTGGATATAAATACACCCTGTATAATTGTTGCCGAAAATAATAACCGTGCGCATCTGGCTTATATTATTCAGCAGTTGATTTATCTCGGCTTTCCCTTGGAAAAGGCAGAGTTTTTTCTCCGTCAGGATTTCCGCGAAGGACTTGTAATCAGCATTTTTTTGCGCAGCGCACAAAAATTCCGGCAGTATTGCCATACTATTGTTAGGCAGCTGAGTGAGCTTAGACTAGATGTAAGTTCAGAAATTTGTGCCGGGAACCCGACTAAATTCAGGCGCCTTTATGATATTGATGTAGTTTTGACTGCTTTTTACGAGATTAAAAAGCTGATCGAGGGAATTATCCATAGAAATGTAACTTTGGCGGTAGCAGCTTCAAAAAAAGCCGGCAAGAGCGTGCTGGTTAATTGCCTGCTCGAAGAGGAACTGGCCCTCAGCAGCACGGAGATGGCTACCCCGAATAATTGCGTTTTTAAGCGTAGCCGTGATGATCTGTATCATCTGCAGCTGGGAGATGCCTCTGCGCAGGATTATAAAACCAGCGCCGCGCTGAGACAGCGCATAATGAATCTTTTTCGAGAGGCCCAAAATAATGAAAAGACGGGCTTCTCGCTTCCCGATATGTATATTGAATATGCCGGCTCAGCTAAGAACCGTTTTTCGTCATATACGATCTTAGATACCGCCGGCCCAGATGCTGCGGGCACTTATCACGCCGAGGCCGCCCAAAGAGCTGTGCGCAGCTGCGATGCAGCTGTGTTCATCATCGACTACTCTAAATATCTTCTTGTATCTGAAAATGAGTATTTGCACAGCATTCATAAGCTGTTCAGGGCGCAAAACAAACTTGACGCGCTGGTTTTGGCTCTGAACAAACTGGATGTAAGATACGCTGACTGCAATTCTCCTCAATCGGCTGTTATGTCCGTGGATTTCATAAAGACGCGTTTAGGAAGAATCGATGCCTCTTATCGGGACCTCATTGTCTTTCCCGTAAGCGCTTTGGAATACTTCTGCGCTGTGGAAGCGGAAAAGGCGGGAGTGACCGAGCTGAATGCCGATAACAGCCTCTCGATAGACGATCTGAAACGCGTGAGATTAGCTCACAAGAAGGATGCTCCCTCACTGGCGTGGCTGCATACGCATGCGGAGAATCTTCAGTATTATCAAGGTATTGAGACGGTATCTTACGATGTGTTCAAGAAAGACAGCGGCTTGCCCGCGCTGATGAGCTATGCGGCATACGCTGCTCAGAAAAAGGCGCGTCATAGTTTTTTGCTCGACAGCCTAAAACGCATTGTTCAACAAGCTTATATTATCCAAACAACCCTGAGCCGTCAGGCAGATACCGATAGGGAACGGGAGTGCCTAAACAATATAAACCAGGCTGTAGATAACCAACTGATGCAGAGCCTGGTGAGTCTGGCGAATGTTTTGGGAGCGAAGAACTGAGTACTGGGAGGTATGCTGTGGAGGCGGTTCTGCATGAATTAACCCAAAAGCTGAAGGAGCTGCGGCAGGCAGCGGACATAGTTTATATTGTCAACGCCGGCCTAATTAATCAAGTCAAGAGCAGCCTGCTCAATTCACTGCTGGGGCGGGGTGAAGTCTTCAGGGGCAGTGGCCGCCGTGGAACTAATATCAGCCAAATTGAGCCTTATTGCCAAAATGCCTATTTTGTGGATACACCGGGATTTAACGCCGACGGAGCCAATGACGCCGAAATCTGCGGCATATACGAAAAAGCCTGTTTTATTCTCTTCGTCCATAGCGTTAAGACCGGAGACCTGCAGCGCCAAGAAATTGACTGCTTGAGAACTATCGCTAACGTGGTAGGTGAAAAGTATTTTTGGCAGCATGTGGCTTTGATCCTGACCTTTTCAGAGGAATGTGAAGAGGAGCAGATAGCCGCGATCCGGACGCGCATAGAGCAGACAATTGCCGGGAAGTTCAAGCAGAAGATGGGCGTATTTTTAGTCTCTAATGCTTGTTTTGTCAAAGCACAGCGGGCTGATGATTCGGAGAAGAAAGCTCTTTATTTGGAGCGGAGCGGTATTCCCGAACTGCAGAAGTATCTGACTGCTCACCTTGCCCAATGGCAGCGCGATAACCGACAGCTTCAGGCAGAAAGGTTCCAGGAAGCTCAGAAGACGGCGCTGGGTAAAATGAGCTTGAGGCACGGAGGAACGCTCATGAAGATAGACCAAAAACGGGCTGAATATGCAAAGCTGAAAAACGAGCTGCAGAGGCTGTATTATCAAGCTAGAAATAAGATTTATGGTCTGAAAACGCAATTCTCGGCTGCAGAGAATTCAGCGCAGAAAGCTGAGAAAGAACTGTCCAATTTGCGCGAGCAGCATGAACAGGAAAAAGCCAAATATTAATTATAGATATTTAGTTCTATGTTTTTTACAGATACATAACCATTTGAGGAGAGGCGTATGTTTGTTGCTATTTTGGGATGGGGGGCTGTTGGGGGCGTCATAGGTATAGGCGTTGCCGAGATTGAGGATCATATTAAGTCTAAGTCAAAATACTCAAAATATGCTGATGAAGCGATGCTGACGCGCATTAAAGAGAAAGAATCCGAATTACATAAACATAAATCGCAGCTAGGGCAATTGCGCCGCCAAATCATTGACAGTCTAGACGATACGGTTAAAAATTGGAGTGAAGATAAAGCTCTCGTGTCCTTTATCCCGTTTTGTCATGAGATTAAGGGAAAAACTGAATTAGAGAAGATCGATGTTCTTTATGCTAAAACTGTCCAGAACATAGAAAAGAAATTGCAAGAAGATATACGGGACGACGAAAAAGAATTGCAGCAGATAGACCTCCTGTTGCAAAAAATTAATGATCTGCGCTTTCAATAGAAACAGCGGCGGAACTTGGCGCTGTCCGCAGAGTGCTTTGTGACAGCTGCGGGATGATTTGAACTCGCGATAAGCTGATACGCTGATAAGCTGGCTGGGCTGAAAAAACAGCTTAAATCTTACCGTTTATAGGTATGCGGGGGTGTGCGATGCAATTTGTTGTGAAGACGACGACTGCCTGCAATTTTCACTGCGTGTACTGCAGCGAAGGCGATAAACCCGCGCAAAATCTGCCGTTGGAACTGTTTTGCAGATTCATCGACGAATTGCCGGAGTTTTTGGCGCGGCGGCAGGAGAAGAACGTCGATATCCTGTGGCACGGCGGAGAACCGCTGCTCTGGGGCCGAGAACGCTTGGAGAAGGCTATGGCTTATGCCGAGCGGAAGCTGGCGGAGAACTATGCCTTGACTTTTTCCATGCAAAGCAACGGCTATTTGCTGGATGAAGACGCTTTGGCTCTGCTGGAACGCCACCGGGTAAATGTTGGGGTCTCACTGGACGGCTATCGCGAGCTGCAGAATGCGAATCGGCCTACGCGTGACGGACAGCCGACGTTTGACAGGGTCTGGCAGAATATTATGGAGCTGCGCCGCCGCCAACTGGGCGGCAGCATCCTGATGGTTCTGAACATTGAGCGGGATATAGATACGGATCAGCTTTTTGCGTTTATTCGGGACAATCATTTGTGCTGCAAGATAAATGTGCTGATCCCCTGCGGACGGGCGGCGAACTGTCCCTGCATTCAAGGTATTCGCCGCCATTATGTGCGTCTGCTTCAAGAACTGTATGAACGCGCCGTGCGCGAAGAAGACGATATCATTATTGAGCCTCTCGATAAGCTGATGGATGCGATCATCCTCGGCAATGGCGTCGGGGAATGCACATATAACGGCTGCTGCGGCTCGGACATCGTCTGTTTATACAGCGACGGGGCGTTAGGGTTCTGCGGGCGCGATACCGAGAACCAGCTGTTCAGCTATGGCTCGCTGGCGGAACATGCGCTGGAAGAGCTGTATACCAACGCGCGGGCGCAGAAGGTGCGCAGCCGCGATGCTTATCTGCAGCAGCACGACTGCCGCGGCTGTTCAATATGGCCGCTATGCCACGGGGGCTGTACGTTTGAAGCGCTGCAAGCATCCGGAGATATTATGGCCAAAGCTCCCGGCTGCGAGGAGAGAAGGGAACTCATCGGTTATCTGCGGACGACGGGGCTAGAGCTGTTCCGTCAGCGGCTTCTGCGCAAGAAACGCCAGTACCGCGCCATTATCGCTGAAAAAAAGAAACTGCTCGAGGAAGTGAATCAGCTTGCTGGAAAATGACATAGTTTTTTTCAATCTTCACCGCAAGTACCTGAATGAAGCGCCTGATTACGGCGGTTTCTTGGGCATTTACGCCCTAGCGGCTTTTGTCAATGACAATGGCTACCGCGGGCAGGCGTGGGCGGGCACTCTGCAGGAAGGCAAGAGGATTATCGACGAACTCTGTACGCAGGGGCTGGTACGGATGATCGGCTTATACTGCGACTACGCCAACGTTACCGAAAACATCTATATCAGCAGCTATGTTAAGAATAAGTATCATTTGCCGGTCATCGTAGGCGGCCCGCAGGCCACGGCTCTGCGCGAGGATTTCTTTGTGCGCTCTCAATGTGATGCCGCAGCCCGCTATGAAGGCGAGCTGACCGCGATTGAGCTGCTAGACTGCCTTTTGGACGGCACGGGCAGCTTGGCTTCTATTAGGGGAATATCTTATCTGCGGAACGGCTGCCTCGCGGTTAACCCCGAGCGTCCATTAATTGGGAATTTAGACGCGCTGCCGTTTATAGACGACGACTGTTATTTGTTAGGCAGACCGCGGCGCGGGGAACTCAGCATTATGACCGGGCGTGGCTGCCCTTTTCACTGCGCTTTCTGTCATGAAGGCGAACATACGCGCCGGGTAAGATGGCGTTCGGTTGCTAATGTTTTGGCGGAAATTGACAAATACCTGGAAGAACATCCTTGGCTGGAAGATTTCTATCTGCTGTTCGTCGACGATACGCTGACGCTGGATGAAAACCGCTTGCGCGAACTGTGCGAGGGGGTACGGGAACGCCGGGAAAAGCGCAACTTTCAATGGTTCTGCGAGGGGCATGTTCATACTCTGGCCAAGCATCCCGAGATGATAAAAATGCTGGCGGATGCCGGTTTGCATCGCCTGCAGCTGGGCATTGAATCCGGCTGTTCGGAAGTCCTGCAGGCTTATCATAAGCAGACTTCTCCCGAAGAGATTAAAGAGGTCGTCGCGCTGTGCCGCGATGCGGGCATTCAGCAGATCTACGGCAATATTATCCTCGGCAGCGCCTTCTTTTCCGAAGATACCTATCGGCGCGATTTAGCCTTTGCGCGGGAACTGCAGGCTTTGGGAGAGGGTACCCTTGAACTGGGGGTGATCAGTTATTGGCCTTTGCCGGAAACCGAGATTACCCGTTATCCGGACAGGTTCGGATTGTCTGTCGCCGATTACGATTTTTATACCTCGGCCGATGACTTCGCCCAAACTACTGCCCCGGGGTTCGGAGTTTGGGATATTATGGCTAAAGTCCAGGCGATGGATCGGGAACTGAGCCAACAGCGGGGGAAGATGCTGCTGGATGGCAGGGTGCCGTTTTCGCGTATTGTTTCCTGGTGTGCCGGCCGCAGCGCCTTCAGAGCTTACGGGCTGTGGTACCAGGAGCTGATGCGCCATCCTCATCTGCTGGCCTGCTGTCAAATGGTCGCGGCTGGTGAGGCAGTAAGAGGATTGGCTGAATTCGCGGTATGGCAGCAGGCTCATCCGATGCGCGTTTTGGCGCTGTCCAAACATTTGCATATTCAGGAAGACGGAAGCGGTGAGCTAGTCGGAGTCAGCTTGGAACGCACGGAGATGGAAGTGCTTGCCTTGTGCACAGGGCGGCTTAATTGTGTGGATATTTGTGCATATCTCGTCAAACAGAACGTTGCTATAACATTGGAGAGATTAAGGAGAATTTTGTTAAAATTAGAACAATATCATTTAATTGTCTATTCGATGGAGGAGCAGCCTAGTTAACTTAGCATTCAGAACAGTCCGCTTTGGCTGCTGGTTGACAGTCTGCAGATCAGCGAGGTGGACAAATTTTGGGAACGGTGGCACAATCTAAAGCGTGTGCTGCCAGAGTTGGGCAATCAGCTTTATCAGGAAGCTTGGGTGCAGCTGTTCGGCATTGTGTACGAGCATCTTAAGGAGGTAGATATGAGCGCTGAATTGAGCTTGGAAACGGAATTCCCGCAGTATACTTAAGCAAAATTTCGTAAAGCGCGCTAAATAAAAACACTGTAAACAAACGCCTGATGCTGTACTGTTCAGGCTTTTGCGCGTTTGTTGGGCTGGAGGTTAATTAATATGTTGCCCAGCTTTTCCGTCTGAGCGGATCAGGCTGCCGCCCCGATTAAAAGCTGGGCTGTAAACACAACAGCAGATATTTATTGTGTGTGCTATAGCGTGTGCTGGGCTATGTCCTTGCGCCGTTTAGCACAATCTCTGCCCGGCTGCCGCCGTCTCTGTCCTTGCGCACCACAATCTGTTTGTCAATGCTGCTTTTCAGTTCCGTTACGTGGGAGATGATGCCTACCAGACGGTTGCTTTCCGTTAGGTTTTGCAGAGCTTTTATAGCTTGGCGCAGCGATTCCTCATCCAAAGAACCGAAGCCTTCATCGACAAACATAGTGTCCAAGTGGATGCCTCCGGCTGAAGACTGTATCTCATCGGCTAGCCCCAAAGCCAGCGAGAGAGAAGCTTTGAAAGATTCACCTCCAGAAAGGGTCCTAACGTCGCGGCTGCTGCCGTTGTAGTGGTCGATGACGTCTAGGTCTAAACCGTATTGCGATTTGTTGTTGGCCGCTTCCCGCCGCCGCACCAGTTCGTATTGTCCGCCGCTCATGCTCATTAGCCGCACGTTGGCGCGGTGGATGATGCGCTCGAAGTAGGTCATCTGCACGTAAGTCTCCAGCTTTATTTTGGCTTTGCCGGAGGTATTGCCGTTGGCCGTATCGCTGAGCGCTGTCAGCCAGGAAGACTTATGCCGCAGCTTATCCAGCTCTTGGCTCTGGCGGCCGACGCGCTGCAGCACGTCGCGGTTGACGGTCAGACGGGCGCTGATATTTTCCAGGGTGGTGTTGGCTTTTTGGATTTGCCCGTGCAAATTATGCTGCTCGGCGAAAAGTTTGTCTTTGTCGGGCTTAACCGCTTGGCTGAGCTTTTCGCTCAGCTGTTTAACGCGGCCCGCGCAGAGACTGCAGTTGCTTTTAGCCAGTTCGAGAGCTTTCTGCGCTGTTTCTATACCGTCCTGGATGGCTTGGCGCTCCTTTTGCAGTTTAGCTATTTCCGCAGAGAGGGATTTTTTGTCGGCAAATTTGAGCTTCCCGGCCTTGGCATCTGCCTGGCGTTTCATCTCCTCGCTTTGCGCTTGTCGGGCGCTGATGCCAGTTTCCAGCTTCTGGCAATAAATTCTGGCTTCTTCCAAGGCTTTTTCCTGCTGGGGGATCTGCTCATTCAACTGTTTTTTGCGTTCCAGGTCTTTTTTGCTCTGTTCTAAGGCTGCGGCGGCATTTTTTTTCTGCCTATCCAGTTCGCTATAGCGCTGCCGGGCTTGGGTGATTACCTCGCTTAGACCGCTGTCCTGCCATTCCTGCGGCAGCAGCTCTGCCAGCTGCTCGCGGAGATTTTTGTTCCTCTCAATAACGGTGGCCGCTTGGCTGCTGGCCTGTTCGGCCTGCCGATTGGCGTCTTCAGCGCGTTTTTTGGCCTGTTCCAGCTGAGCTCGGCTGACGGCTTGGGCGGACGGTTTAGCTGGGTGAGGGTGCTCCAGAGAACCGCAGACCGGACAGGGCTGATTCTCAAACAGCTGTTCCGCCGCTAAAAGGCCGGCCTGCTCGCTGCAGTAGGCTTTATGCTTGGCGTCGTAGTCAGCGCGGGCCTGTTCCGCCAGGATGGAAAGAGCGCTGACATTCTGCTGGGCCTTTTCCAACCCAGCAGCGCTGTCTTTACATACTCCGGCTAATTTGCCCAGTTTTGTCAGATCAGCTAAGCTTTTCTGCAGCTTTTCGCTTTCCGCTTCCAGTTTGGCAGCATCAGCTCCGGCATCTTCCAGGCGTTTAGCTTCAGCTTTGAGGTCTTGCAGCCCTTTGTCCAGCGCCTGCCGCCCGCACTCTTTCTGCTGCAGTTCCTGCCTGTCTTTCAGCAGCTGACGCTGAAGCTCAGCCAGCTGAAAGCGCTCTTGCTCCAGAGCGTCATAGTCGGGCAGCTGCTCGGCCAGCGTGGCGGCTTCTTTGACCATTTGCTCGCTTTCCGGCTGACGGGCTTGGGCCTGCAGCAGCTGTTCTGCGCGTTTCTGCTGTTCGCTTTCCAGCTGCGCGTACTCTTTCTGAGCCTGCTCCAGATCCGCAGCCTCTTTCTCCAAAGCTTCGGCTTTGGTAAGCTCTTCGGTTACATGGTCTTTCTGTTCGGTCAGGAGCTTTCTGGCTTGCTGGTTCTCGGCGTAGTTCTGCTCATCTTCGGCGATCAGCTGGCCGAGAATGCTCAGCATCTCTTCAGCTGGCAGGGCTGTGCCCTGCTGTTTCAGCCGTTCCCACTCGCTATATAGGCCGCTTCCCTCGCGGCACAGCGAGCGGGCGAGGTCTTGTGTGAGGCAATCTTGGGTCTGTTTCAGGGCGCTGGCTGTCTGTTTAGCCTCTTCGCTCAAACGTTTCTGCAGCCTTTCAAACAATTCGGTTTTGAAAATATTGCGGAAGATGGTTTGTCTATCTTCGGTTTTGGCTAAGAGCAGTTTCAGGAAATCACCCTGGGCGATCATGGCGATCTGGGAGAATTGGCTGCGATCTAAGCCTAAAATTTCGGCAACAGCTTTTTCGACCTCTTTGGTCAGGGGCTGACGCCCGTCTTCAGCAGGATAAATCAGCTCAGCCTTAGCTTTTTCTTCGGTAGTGCCGCCGCCGCGTTTTCTGGGCCGCGCGTAGGAGGGATTGCGCTTAATCGTGTAACGCTTGCCATCGTATTCAAAGATGAGCTCTACTTCAGTAGGTGTGTTTTCATCAGCGTATTTGGAGCGCAGCATATTCTTGTCGCGGTTTTCGCCGCTGGCTTCCCCGAAGAGGGCGAAGGTTATGGCGTCAAATATTGTGGTTTTCCCGGCCCCTGTGTCTCCGGTAATTAGATACAGCCCTGCTTTTCCCAATTTTTCAAAGTCAATAATGGTTTCCTTGGCGTAAGGTCCGAAGCCGGTCATGGTCAGCTTAATAGGTCTCATTATTCTTCCTCCCAGATGGATTCAATAAGGCTGTGCATGAATTCGCTCTGTTCATCGGTCAGCGGCTGGCCGTTTTGCTGTTGGTACAACTCCTCAAATAGGGTGAGCGGAGATTTGCGCTGTACCTGTTCGGCACCGCTGATGGCATTGCTGTGCGTTCGGGTGCGGGTATTGTCGTAATCCAAGACCATGAGGTTGGGATAGACCGTGCGCAGCCGGGCCATAGCGTCAGGTATGTCCTGCTCGTCGGTTAGGGTGATGTGCATATACGCGTCAGTATCTGTACCCACATAATTTTGTCTGTCGGTCAGTTCCATATACGTTCCCCGCAGGCGGCGCAGATCGCGCAGGGGGTGAAGTGGCACTGTCTTTAGAGCAAACTCTCCCTTAGCTCCCAAGGTGATCACGCTGACCGATTTTTCCTGGTTAATCTCAGAAAACGAATATTTTAAGGGAGTCCCGCAATAGCGGATGCGCTCGGAACCGACGTTCTGCGGCCCGTGCAGATGCCCCAAAGCTACGTAGTCGAAACCCGCCAAAACGCTGGCATCTACGTTGTCGGCCCCGCCCACGTTTTCTTCGGAGTCTGAGCGCTCGCTGCCCGTGATAAACTGGTGGGTGATCAGCACATTGCGCTGGGAGTAATCGACGTTCATGTGGGCGATAGCGACCCGCAGCGCGTCGGTATAGGAGTTTATCTCGCTCTCTTCGTCGGGAAAGGCCTGACGCACGTGGACGGGTTTGATAAAGGGCAGCATGTAGAAATTAACTGGGCCGTGCTCATCCTGCAGAATTATGGGCGCGACACTGCCGTCATACACTGGGGAAATGTGCAGTCCGTTCTCTTTCAGCTGGCGGGAAGCGAAGGCTACGCGCTCTGCGGAATCGTGGTTGCCGCTGATCATGAAGATCGGATACTGACGCAGCTGGTAAAGAAATTCATCCAGCATGGGCACAGCATCCAGAGGAGGCACGGATTTGTCGTAAATATCGCCGGCGATGACTATGGCGTCAGGGTTCTTGTCGGCGGCTATTTGACAGATCTCCTGCAAAATATGCTTTTGATCTTCGATGAGCTTTTCTGCAAAAAACCGTTTGCCGATGTGCAGATCCGATAAGTGAACAAATTTCATGAATATCACTTCCTGTCGTTGGGAATATGTTTCGTCGTTATGTAATACTAATGTTTGTTATATTGTGTGGATGTTCTAGATAAATGTTTAAAATCCTGCAATATATTGGAGTGTTTTAAGTGCTAATATAAACGAACTTATGTCAACAGTTCCAGCATTTATAACTATAATCAGCGCAGTATGCAGTGAACGCGGCTGGCGGATAGCAGTGAGTCAGGATTATAAAATGTAAGCGGCGGCGCGGTATTTCAGCTTGTGTTAAAGGTCAATTTATTAAAGATACGAATTTTGCCTGCCTATCGTTTTATGTCTGTGACGGCATAATAGTATATGGATTCCAATTTTTAAGGAAAGGAACTGGACATGATCGGTTTTTCCAAGAAATAGTATAAGTTTTCTTCTCTATTGGTTATGACCGTTTTACTGTTTGGCTTTATTGTCTCAGGCTGTTCCGAGGGTGACAGCACTCCCGCTGCAGTCGATTACGATGCCGGAGGCGCCAGATTAGACGTTATAGTCGGTATGGCCGATGCGGCCGCTGATGAAGATGCCGCCGAAAAAGGCTTTGATGTGCCTTCAGAAGCGTTCAATATGGTCGTTACGCTGATCGCCGGAGACAAACCCGCTATTAAGAAATCTTTCGCGGCCGAAGGCAGCGAATGGGACGGGGCCGGATTCTGGAAAGATCTGGGCGGAGGAAAAGTGCTGATGTCTTCTTCTATTTCCGAGGAAGATATCGCTGGGGCCGAACTCAATGACCTCAGCGCTATTACCGCCGTGGCCGTCATGGTTTACGACAAAGATGTCAAGCCTGTCGGAACTCTCTGCCAAGACGGCGTGAAACTCAGCGAGGGCGGCAGGAGTACCGTAGACTTCACCGCCGCCGACGCTCCCGCTTTTAAAGACGCGGCCGCTTTGCTGGCCGATTCTTCCCTGCTTCTTGCCACAGAACCCGAAGCTGAGGACGACGTGGTCACTATTGCCGTGGGTGAAAATGTCACAGTTGCCGCTTCTGCGGTTACGGCTTTGAGCGAGGCCACCTCAATTACTGTGAATGTCGATCCCAAAAACCTAGTTTTGTCTTTGGCTGCCGAAACCACTGCGCTTACCGTTGAAGGCAATGTCGTGACCGGAGTTGAGGCTGCTGAGGAAGCCGTGGGGGTTAAGGCTGTCTATACCGATCCTGACGATGAAACTGCTGTCCTTGAGGCTTCTTTCAGCGTAATGGTCGAGGGCGGCAGCGAATCCGGCAGCAAACTGTACGTAAGTAATATTGATGTTGATCCGGACCCTTGCATTTATGCCGCAGGCGCGACTGAAGATGTTTGGCTGCGCTTGACCGTTTATGATTCTAACGAGCAGCGGATTGCCTCGGAGACTGTGACCTTAACCTTCGAGTTCGAAAATTCTGATGGTGAAATAGACACTGAAGGCAGATGGTTTACGTTGGGAACAGTTGGCGATGACTGGGCTATTTCACCGGCTCAGGATCTGCCTTTCGGCGAATATTGGGTTACGGCATATGCCGAAGGTTATGAAGGTTGGGCTTGCAGCTTGTTCGAGCTGATTGAAGAGCAGAAATAAATAAGATATATTCTCTATGACAGACCTAAGTTTATGAACAGCAAGGCCCCGTCTGCCAAGACAGGGCCTTTATTATCTGCTGCCGGCTTCAAGCTTAAATATTTCCGCCGCTCTCAGCGACCCTGTGAGAATTGGTCGAATGCGCGCGCTGCGGGAAGCGGTCCTGCGCTTGTTTGGTCATTGCTTTATCTTAACGCATTTTTTGCGGAAGCGGGGAGTTTGTTAAGCGAGCTTGTCTTAAATTATGCCGCTTTTTATGGCGTTTAGTTCAGCCTGATCTGTGAAGCATTAATAATTTGAATATTTTTCAATTTCTGCAGATAGTCAGCCTGTCTGCAATACTGAATTCGGTTCTGCATAACGGTAGGCGGTTTAGCCCTTTCGACTCGCTTCGAAGGGGCCTTAGCCCTTTCGATTATGAAACTCGCAAGAGAATCTTATGAAAGGGGGCTAAAGTTGTGCTGACAATCGAAAATTTGCTGGGCGTGCTCAGTTTTGGGTTGGCTTGTGTAAGCATTGGTTTTGCCTTAGGCTATGCTTTAGGCAAAATTAGTCGAAAAAAGCAATAACGACCGCCATCTGTCCAAGGGTAACGGTCGCTATGTAACCAAAATCTAGGGTCTAAACCGTCTGCCTGCGGCACCTTTCTTTTATTATATCGCAGCCCTTTTTCTCTGTCAATTAATAAAGCTGTTGGAATTGCTGCAGCCGGCGTTGAGCGCGCAGCTGTCATCTTGAATGTTTTTTACGGGTATGCTGAATATTTTTCGATTAAGAAATATTTAAAATCTGCTAAGTATGTGTATAATATTGTACTGGCAAATTTAATTAGGAATGCCCTGCCCGCGGCGGCACGGACTTGCGCCGGGGGATAGTTAGGAGAGGTTGCATGACTGTATTTCGGGAATTGCTGAATAAGCGGAGGTGCATTTATGCGCTTCTGCTCGGCGTATTGTGCCTGCCGGTGCTGCTGACCGCCGCCGGCTGTACGGATCAGGACCGGGAAATGGGACCGACTCCCGAGCCGGCCGCCGACACGGTTAAGTATTACTTCCAACAGGACACCGCTTACAAAGTGTCCGCCGCGGCGGTTACCGCTGCCGTGGCCGCTTACGACGCCGAGGGCAATATGCTGGACGGCGCTTATCTGCTGCAGAGCGTTATCGCCGATATGGAAAGAGAAGGGGATTATATAGCGGCCGAAGCCGTTGTCCCCGAAAAGACCGTTATGCTGGTCTATACTTTCAGCGGAGATGCTCCCGATTCTGCGCCGGAATTCTACGCCGTCGCTCTGCAGGACGGGCAGGATGTCTACACCATGTCCGAGGCTGACGCGGTGGGTACTCCCGAACTGTTCTTCATTGTGCCCGACGCCGCTCAAAAGGGTTGGCGCTTTGAATGTACGGTAGGCGATGCACTCTATCCCGAAGCCGGAGCGGTGACTGCCGGAGGTTTGGAAGTCCCCGTGACCGTCCTGGCTCCGGTCGATGAAGACGTGGTGGCCTATACCGCGGCTGCGGATGCCGAACCGGCCAGGTATGTGGCTCAGGCCGAAGGCGAAACCGTCTTTGTGCTGAACTTGGCAGGCTATGAACTGATCTCGGAAGAGGGTGTTATAGTCAAAGCGGCGCCGCCCACGCCTACGCCGACCCCTTCTCCGGAACCTTCTCCT
>JAUNIO010000062.1 GCA_030535355.1 bacterium
AATCTATGCATTTTTATTTTGCAACTTTAAGCACTTTTATTTTGCAATAAACAAACATATTGTCTGTACTGTTGCGCAGGCGTGATAAATACATAAAAGGATATGGCTTGTGCTCGCGTTTGGCACCGGGCAATAAAAAAGACTTCTCTCCCAGCAGCTGCCCGCGTTTGTTGTAAATGCCTATATCCATATCAGCCATGAGGTCTTCCATGATCTCGGCAGGAATAGCCTCGACTTTATCGCGCAGTTCTTGAACTTGTTTTACTATTTCTTCATGACTGAGTTCGTCCCAGCCCTGGGTGGGATCTTCTTTGCGTTCCATAGCATTAATCTCTATAATATTATTGCCTATTATCTTTACCGAAGCATGGGCTTCATTGATCTTGGCTTCATCGCTTGTTTAATATTCTGTGCGCTCGGCGTATCCTAGGAGTTCGCGCATACCATTTTCGGTCAGCAGGGGGTCGTTATTTTCCAGGCCTGGAGTGAACAGCCCTACTGCCTGCAGTTCAGCGCCGCGGGTGCCTCCGTAAGTCTTTTCAGGTACGATATGGCCTTGTCTGTCGTACCACTTGTTGTCAATATTGCCAATAGCGGCGTTATAAGCGTGACATAATTCGTGATAGAACACGACTACAGGAGCGCGTTCGGCCCAGACTTTGTTATTGTTAAAGGAAACTTTAGCGGTATTGTAATGTACCCAAGAATCGCTGCCCACGCCTTTTTGATCAAAACCCTCTTTAAATGAGCAGGTGCTGCCATTGTGGGTTTCTTTGATTTTAACTTCATGGCCGGTTTGCGCTATTTCGGCAAACAGTTTTTGTCCATGTTCGGTACTGGCTAAAAATTCTAAGTCTGAGGCGAGGCGATCATTATCGATGTGATCTTCCATTCTGAGGGAAAAATTCTCAGGCACGCTGACCGTGGCGATAATTTTCGCAGCTTGATCCTGCTGATCGGCGATTATAGAGTCTTCTGAGCCAGAGCTGAACACTTGATCGCTGCCCTCTCCGCCGTCTATATGGTCTTGGCCGGAAGCTCCGATTAGCAAATCATCTCCGGCATCTCCATATAGCTGATCATCTCCTTGGCCGCCTACTAAACTGTCGTGGCCCTCTCCGCCATAGAGAATATCGTTGCCTTGGCCGCCGTCGAGATAATCTTTTCCGGCACCGCCCTGGAGCTCGTCATCTCCGCCCAAGCCATATAGGGTATCGTTGCCTTCTCCGCCAATAAGGTAATCTCGTCCATTGCCGCCTTCTAAATAATCGTTGCCGCTGCCTCCTTCTAGGCGGTTAATATATCCTTCGTGCGGGCCGACGTCTAAACCGTGGGCAATTATCACATCATTGCCCGCTCCTCCGTTAATGATGTTGGCTCCGTAATTGTCGGCAATAGTGTCATGACCAGAACCGGCTATAATATAATCATCGCCTTCTCCTCCCGTGATATGCAGGGAGTTAGCTACTCGTTCGTCAACGAGAATCTGATCGCTGCCTTTACCGCCATCTATTATTAAGGTACGCGCTTCGGATTTGGTATAGGCAGTTTTGCTGCCGTTTATATCGACGACTATGCCTTCGTTTTCTCCAGGAGTAACCGTGATTTTATCGTCGCCGTCACTGCCGGCAGCCAGGAGAGCATGACGCCTGTCGGAATAATCCATGCTCTCCAGCAACTGGCGGGCATCGCGTCCCAGGGTCTCTGGGTCCGGTTTTACCTTACTGCCCAAAGAGACTTGGTCGCTGGTGCTGACAGGGGCTGAACTTTCCTCATTGTCCTTCATTAGAGGGGCTGAGCTGTAGGAGGAATTCAGGGTGGCAGAATTGTTTAACGGCAGATTATTAACGCGCATATATAATACTTTTAACTGATCAATTTGATAATGTAGGGGTAAATGCCATAGGACAAATTCTAATATCATTTAGTTAGCGATCAGCTAACTTGCGAAACTATCTGACTCCCCCTAAAGGATGGGAGGGGGAGAAGTCGCGAATGCGACAGAGGGGGTGCCCAAAACTGTTGGGGAATCGAGGTTTAGCTTGTGTTATGCTCTAGCTTATTCGCAGACATGAACGTGACGATAATTGTATATGAGTCAACATTTCCAATGTCATTGAGTCTTAACTAAATGACATTGGAACAAATACTTTAGCAACTTTTAAAATATATCACGTTAATAACTATAAAGTAAAGATGCAATTATTACGCTGAAGTTAAGTTTCAATTATTTAGTGTTCATTTAGTATTCTGTACGCTCGGCGTATCCTAGGAATTCGCGCATACCGTTTTCTGTCAGCAGATGGGGGTTATTCTCCAGGCCTGGAGTGTAGATGCCTACTGCCTGCAGTTCCGCCCCGCGGGTACCGCCTTTGCTCTTCTCGGGAACAATATTGCCTTGGGCATCATACCATTTGTTATCGACATTGCCCAGGGCAACGTTGTAGGAATGGCTAAGTTCGTGGAAAAAGACGACTACAGGAGCGCGTTCGGCCCAGGCTTTGTTATTGTCGAAGGAAACTTTAGTGGTATTGTAGTGCACCCACGAATCGCTGCCTACGCCTTTTTGATCGTAACCGGGACTGAACGTGCAGCTGCTTCCGTAATGGGTATGTTTCATTCTGACCTGATGTCCGGTTTTGGCCACTTCCTCAAAGAGCAGCTGCCCATGCTCAGTATTGGCTAAAAACTCTAAATCAGAGGCCAGGCGATCGTTATCGATCTGATCGGGCATTTTGCTGACAAAATTATCGGGAACTGCCGCTGTTTCTATTAACTTGGCGGCCTTATCGCTGCCGTCAGCGATGATAGCATCACCGCTGCCAGAGGTGATAACCTGATCGCTGCCCGCTCCGCCTTCTAAATGGTCGTTGCCCGATGCTCCCAGCAGCAGATCGTCGCCTTCTCCGCCGAACAGCTTATCATCACCCGTACCGCCTATGAGATTGTCATTCCCCGCGTCACCGAATAGTATATCATTGCCTTGGCCGCCGTCGAGATAATCTTTTCCCGCGCCGCCGTGGAGTTCGTCGTCTCCGCCCAAACCGTATAGGGTATCGTTGCCTTCTCCGCCGTCGAGATAGTCGCGTCCATTGCCGCCTTCTAAATAATCATTGCCCGCTCCGCCTTCTAGACGATTGATGTAACCTTCACGCGGACCTACGTCTAGACCGTGCGCGACGATGATGTCGTTGCCTGCCCCTCCGCTGATGATATTGGAACCGTAATTGTCAAAAATTAAATCGTTGCCGGAGCCTGCGATTATATAATCATCACCCTCTCCGCCGGTAAGGCGCAGGGAATTAGTTACGCGTTCATCAACGGTAATGGAGTCGTTGCCTTTATCGGCATCTATAATTAAATTGCGAGTCTCAGCTTTAGTGTAAGCCGTCTTTTCACCGTTAATGTCGACGACGATACCACCGTCTTCGCCGGGGGTAATGTGGATTTTATCGTCACCTTCTGTCCCTTTCGCTAAAATGGCATCGCGTTTTTCAAAAAAATCAAAACGCTCTAACATTTTGCGGGCATCTGTTCCCAAGGTCTCAGGGTCTAAAGCTGTCTTGGAACCCAGGGATACCTGATCGCTGAGAGGTGCTGCCGCTGGGCTGTCTGCCGCTGTGCTTTTTAGGGCAGAAGACGTGGGGCATGAGGAAAAAGACACGCGGTTTAGAGACAGATCATTAACGTTCATCATTTAATAATAATCACTTTAATTTATCACTCCGTCAAGGTACATAATTACTAATAATTGCAATTTCATTGAGATAGTGACTAGCTAACGTTTGCAGAGGTTTGTCAGCGCAGTTCCAGAAAAAAACAGTATGAATATTAAACGCTGTTTGTTAAGTGCGGCGGTCACTTGTGCCGCTGTGTCCGCATTGTATCTTCCCGCTTGGGCGGCTCCGGCAGTATGCTCTGCAAATTGTTCTGAATCAAAGCAGATGGTTTCTCTTTCTCAGCGCATTGAATCGGCAGTTGCTTACATTCACAGCAAAACCGTGGTCAAACCGGAGTACGCTATTGTTCTAGGCTCGGGTTTTGATAAATTCGGCGATGAATTGGAAAACGCAGTAGCCATTCCTTATGGCGATATTCCAGGTTTTGCGCCTTCTACGGCACCTGGCCATAAAGGCGAGCTTCTTTTGGGAACGCTAGAGGGGAAGAGGGTTGCCGTGATGCGGGGACGGGTTCACCTTTACGAAGGACTGACTCCGCAGCAGGTGGTTTTTCCCATCCAAGTCTTGAGCGCCTTGGGGGCTAAGCGCTTGATCATCAGCAATGCCAGCGGAGCCATTCGCAACGATTTGGCTTTGGGAGAGCTGATGATTATTAAAGATCACATCAATATGACCGGCTGCAATCCCTGTGCCGGAGTCAACGACGATAAAGTGGGACCGCGTTTTTTCCCGGTTACTACAGCTTATGACGGCGATATGCGCCAAGCTGCTTTGCGGGTTGCTGGCCGTGAAGGATTTAAACTAAGCGAAGGCATTTATGTGGGTATGCTGGGGCCATCGTATGAAACAGCTGCCGAAAACCGCATGCTAAGCGCTTGGGGAGGCGATGCTGTAGGTATGTCTACGGTTTTGGAAATAATTGAAGCGGCTCATTGTGGAATGAAAGTTTTCGGAGTGACCTGCATTACTGACGTGCTCAACGATGAAGACAGCGAGGATATGGAACAGGCCGTGATTCGAGCTGGTGAACGCGCCTGCCAGCGCTTCATTAAGCTGGTGCGCGGTATTGTGCGCGATATAAAATAAAGCAGTTAGGCGCTTGGCGCATAACTGCGTGGGCTGCAAGGCTGTAAACATAAAAGCCGCTCTTTGAGAAGCGGCTTTTATGTTTACGGTTTCAGAACTTAAGCTCCGAATTTATTGAGGCGGCCGGCATAGGCCATCATCTGAGCCATATTTTCGACCGCGGGGAAGGTCCCCAAAGTGCCGGCGGAGCAGGCGATCTCTCCGAAGCTGTCCTGACCGGGTTTAATGCGGTTTTTCTTGGAGTAGAGCAGATAGGGTACGGGATGCCAGCTGTGGCTCTTCATCTGGCAGGGGGTGGAGTGGTCACCGGTGATAACCAAAACGTCGGGATCGAGGTCCAAAATTTTGGGAAGCAGCTGATCGACCTGCTCAATGATGGCGCACTTTTTGGCAAAGTTGCCGTCTTCGCCGAAGGAATCTGTATATTTGATGTGCATGAAGAAGAAATCGAATTTATTCCAGTTGGACTTCAGGCATTCAAACTCATCGGGAATACTGGCGGGAACGGGCAGCATGTTCATGCCCACCAAACGGGCTAGGCCGCGGTACATGGGGTAAATCGCGATACAGGCCGATTGGAATTTGTAAATCTCGTTGAACATGGGCATTTCCGGGCGCATAGCGAAACCGCGCATCAGCAAGCCGTTAGCGGGATGATGATTCTTAATGGCTTCGAAGGCCTGCTTCTGGAATTCATTGACCACTTCAGCGGCTTTCTGAGCGCCTTCGCACTCTTCGTATCCGGCTAAGGGATGGGACTGAAGAGGAGCCACTCCAGTCTTTTGAGAATCGGTGTCGCTGATCTTGTCGGAGAATTTAGGGCCGCGGAATACCACGACAGCGCGATAATCTTTTTCGGGCATGATGAAGACTTCGACGCCGGGAATGCTGACTTGAGATTTAATGAGATTGCACAGCTCGATGCACTTTTCGGTGGGAATGCGGCCGGCACGGCGGTCGGTGACCAAACCGTTTTCATCAATAGTGGCGAAGTTAATACGAGAGGCTAAATCCGTGGGCTGCAGGTCAAAATCCACCCCTAATGCAGAAAGTACGCCGCGCCCGATGTTATACTTGAGGGGCTCATAGCCGAAGAGAGCCATGTGAGCAGGGCCACTTCCGGGAGTAATACCGCGAGCGATCGGGATAGTCTGACCCAGCTCAGATGTGGTAGCTAATTCATCTAAATTAGGGGTGAGAGCGTGCTCTAATTCTGTCTGGCCGCATGCGGTATTGGTGAGGCCACCCAGGCCGTCCATAACTAACAAGACCATTTTGGTCTTTTCGGGGATGGAAAGGTCGCTTAACAACTCGAGACGATCCATTATAAACCTCCAGTATTTATATAAATCTATTTAAACACAAGTAAGATGCCGCTTTAATTTTAGCGACACAGATTTCAAGATTGACTGATAGCTACCTGCTTGCTTTTAATATCCCGTCAGCAAAGGCAAAACTTCGTTTTGGATGCACAGCCGTTCGTAGGCTTGTACGTTTAGATCGTAGATGTCTTTCTTAGGCGAATTCTTCCAAAATTCGATGAGCGTGTCGTTGAGCTTGCTAGGTGTGCCTAGCCGCTGGTCGGGATTGCCGGAGGTTAGCACTAAATTACGCAGTCCGCTCAGATCGCGGATTAGGCGCATATCCTGAATTTTGCCTCTGGCATGGCGCTGCAGTTCTGGGGTAGCGACGGTATCGAAAATGTAGCAGACTCTGTAAGGAGACAATTCATTCTGCCAGCGTATCCAGTCTTGATCGTGGAGTGGACGAAGATTGCCGCTGCCATTAGCCTCTGAGCCACTGGTTAAGAACACCCGTTCTTTGTCAGCCCAGTCAGCAGCCCCGGCAAAATAGACCAGCACGCGGTCTCCGGGCTGGCAGGATTGGCATATAGTATCCATGGCTGCCGTGATAGCCTCTAAATTCGCTTCCTCGCCGCGCAGGGTTTTCACTATATAATTGCGCTGCAGCAGCTGTTCCCGGGCTTTGCTTACCGATTGGATTCCTACGCTGTCGGTGCCGATGAGCAAAGCGCGGTTGGAAGTTACGCTGGTGCTGGGAGGTGCCATAAAACGCACTTTTTTCGTAAAGCTTTTGCCCGCATTATCCCAAACATTGACCCATAATTCATTGGGGCCTGGCTGAAGCTCTAAAGATAAATCCAAAGTCAGTTTGCGCAGCTGGAGGCCTTCGGGAATGTTCCATACCTCTTTGCCGTTGAGCAGCAAATTAGCTTTGGCAATTCCCTCTGGTGCTTCTACTATGCCCAGTAGGGGTACGTTTTTTAATTTGTCAACGCGCTGAGAACGCGGAATTTCTATGACCACGCTGGGTGCGTTGTGGCTCGCGGCTACATCAAGGGGAAACTCCCGGAGGTAATCATACTGCCCTACCAAACGGTTGCCCAAGGCTTCGCTTACGCGAAGCTTAACGATGATATTGATGCGCTCTTCACTTAGACGCTTAACATCGGTCACTTTGAGCACTTCAGTATAGTCGATATGGCGGATAGACGAGCTGCCTTGGCCTATAGTGCGTCCGTGAAACGAGCCTATGCAGTCAGTTTTGCCTAAAGTCCGTCCCTGACTTACCACTGAGATGCAGCTGTCGGGGCCGAGAATAAACTTATCGGGGATTTTGTCTCCGTCAATATCGGCGTGAAACATCAATTTGCCTTGAGGAGGCTTTTCTTTAAATAGGTTCCAGGACTGGCTGCTGGCCTTTATGTAGATGTTTTTCTTGGAGGAGCGGTGCTCGCGGAGAATTTTGGCTTGGCTGAGCCAGCCCAGCATCAGCGCGGGATCGTGAATGTCGTCTATGAGAGCGGTTTTTTGGGCGCTGAAGGGAGGGTGAGCCTGAAGGCAAAGATCAAAGAGGGCGTCTAAACTGGCTGCTGTATGGGCATATTGGATTTGCGTAGCTTGCTCATCGCAGGACTGCGCTTCGACAGGGGCTGTCCCGTATGCTTCCAGGGATTTTGTACGGGCTGCGGCGGCATTGGTCGGCAGGGGATTGGGCAGATTATCCGTCTGGGGATTCTGGGCCCAGGCAGATTGCATAAAGGCCAGAGCGGCTATTCCGCAGGAGCTTAGGAGACTTAGCCAATTTTTATTCATTTTCATAAACAAATAATTTTCTCTAGAGGATTTTTTCTTCCTATTTGCGCAAATTAGATAACGATATGCCCAATTTATTGGTTCGAGCTATTAATTGCGTCTGTCGTTTTATTGAATTATGCGTGACTGGCCAAACCGAATATTCCTTGAATACATCGGACTTTCGCTTGGCCGAGACTATTGATAATTCTGTTCAGGCAAAATTGGTACTGAAAGAAATTGCGCCATATCTTAAGCAAAATTTCGGCATAAGCCTTAAGCATCCGGTAATCATTAATTTAGAAAAACCTCGTACCCGCAGCTGGAAACGCGCGATAGCTAGCGCTGGGGCTCATATTGGCAGCTATTCTACGCGCTGGCTGGGCGAAGACCTGTCACACGAGATTTTGCTGATTCCCGGTATGGAACGCCGCAAATTTAAGGCGGTGCTGGCTCATGAATTAACCCATGCCTTTCAGGCCGAGCATAAACTTCTGCGCGCACATCAGGGGCTTAAGGAAGGAATGGCGCGCTGGGTTGAATATCACGTTTTGTGTGATGTCGGACTCTCAGGTGAAGCTAAAAAACTCTGCAGCTATCGCAGCTTTATTCTAGGGCGCGGCGTGGTCACGATCTTGGAATATGAGCGCCTTAATGGAAGACAGGCTACTATTGATTGGCTGCAGCAGCTTCAATAGAGGTTTGCCTATTGATCTCTGCCTGCCAGCGGCAGTGCATAATAACCCCGTTGATGGTGAACAGTATCCACATTAGAAGCACGGCCAGATTGGAGCCGTCATGCAGATAGGTTAACCCCCACATAACAGCGGTTAAGGCGTCAGCAACAATCCAGAGAAACCATTGTTCTGCGCAGCGCTTGACCGCAGCTGCCATGGCGGTTATGGACAGAGCGGTAATGCAGGCATCTAAATAAGGCATATTGCTCTGCATGTGCTGCAGGAGTAAACCGCCTGCTATGGTAAGCAGAACAGCGCTTCCACCGATGATCCCGCGCCAGAACCCGTTAGCCCGGCGTTTTTCAACTTCAAATGTTTCTCGGTTGAGATAACGGCTCCAGGATAAGAAGCCATAGACATTCATAGGCAGAAAATAGAGCGTATAGAGCAGCACTGTACCGTAGAACTTGGTCTCTAAAGCTATGTATGTGTATAAAATAATATTAGCTAGGCCAAATATATAAGTGCTCAGCTTGCCTTTCCCATTGAGAATGACGTTGATTATTCCTGTAACGGCTGCCAGAATGCCTAGCCACGTGTCTGTGCTCCAAGAAAAAAGAATGATTAAAGCACAGCAAAATAACAGCCAAAGCACTTCTCTTGGTTTCCAGCCGCTTAATTCAAAATGCACTAATTCCCGTAATCTATCGATCGGAGAAGGGGACACGTTTTTAGTCGCCTATTAATTTATCAATATCGCCGGGTTGAGGCAGATCCGCTTCTTGCGTATTCCAGTGCAGTACGTAATACATTTTGCTGGGCAAGGTTACGGAATGGTGAGCATAACATAGATAATTGGCGGGAGAAAGTTTGCCGTTGGGAGCGTAGAACCAGCCTAAAAACGGTTTACCGCTGCCTTTGTATTTTTTGTAAAACGCTTTTTGGGGCAAGTGGGGGATGATTCTGGCGCTTACCTTATTCCCCAGCAAGCGGCAGCCCATATCGCCGCGCATCATAGGATACAGGTGGGGGGAAAGCAGAAAATTACATTCATAAGGCACTTCACCCTGGCCCTCTAATTTGTCTCTCAATATCAAAACTTTGCTGGAAGGCATAAAAATTACATGGCGGGTGATGGTTACGCGGCGGCCATCGGGGGTATAAGCGTAACGGCTCGCCCCGAATTGAACCTGATCTTGGCTGTGGGGCCGCTGGCCAACTAGCTGTGAACAGTATATGGCCTGTGGTACTGTGATTTTTTGCTCGGTTAACTGGGCTACCATAGCTGGGGGCAGCGGCGGCTCGAGCTCGTTGCTCAGGCGCGGAGCACTGTGAGCGGCGAGGCGGGACATACGGTAATCGTGCGGTGAATTAGGGTTCGCTAAACCGGGTTCGAGTATAAATGGCTCACCTTCGATGGTTAGGGTTAAGCTCAGGGCGTCGTTGTGAAAAAGCAGCTGAGGATTCTTTTGCTCTTCTGGCAGCCATTCTGGCTGCAAAGAGCTGTTGGGAGTAGCCTTAAACGTGACGTGGGTGGCTTTTTCATCCCAGCCCGTGCGGGCAGCGCCGAGTCCGGTTTTGGAAAATAAATAGGCTGTGCTGGGCTCGTATTGCTGTGACAATTCTTTGAGGTCGGACCAGCTGTTTTCTCCGAGCCACCATAACAGCTCAGGAGGGTCTGCAGGCAGACCGTAATATAGTTCAGCGCGTTTGGTAAGCACAGCCCCTAAGGCCAGCAGATTCCTGATATGGCCGGAGGTGGAATAACCCTGCCCCATAAAGTTTTCCTGGTGAGGGTATCCGCCCAAATCATAGACTAGGTTTGCTGGCGTGTGCAAACATTGCAGAGATTCTAAAACGTCATTGAGCAGTTCGCTGATGCGTTTGGGCAAGCTCAGCAGACAGGCCTGACGCTGCAGAGCCATGAGCAGCAGCCACTCGCAGCTTCTAATTTGCAGGGCTGGCGAGGTGCTGATTTGAAAATTGTCTTCGTTAAATTCTGCTGCTAAAGCTGCATCCCAGGACTCTTCCACCAGACTTTGCCAATGTTTGGCATAGCGCACTTCTGGCATCCAATCGGCCAACATGGAAAGTGCTACGGCTATCGGAAGCTGCTGGGCTTCTTTGTTTTGCAGCCAAAAGGCTAATAAAACTCCGTGGGACAGCAAAGTCTCTGCAAACATAGCCATTTGACTGGGCTGCAGCTGCGGAGATTCTATAAACATGCCCAGCGCCAATAACCAGCTAACTAAACGTGTGGCTACGGTGAGGGGATCATACCAATTAACTCCCAATAAAGGAGGATTTTCCTGACACCATTTTACCGCTTGCACTATAAATTCAGCGGCATAAGTTTCGTTGCCGGTCAGCCAATAGGCTTGCCCGAGGAGCAAAAAATGGCGGTGACTGTTTAGTTTCCACGTGTTGCCAAGAGAACCCATCGGGTCGGGAGTGAGAGGAACTCCGTCGTTAAAGCGCTGTTTTATTTCGCTGATATGCAGACGCGGCCAGCTGTTGCCTGCGAAATCGCTGAACCAGTCAATTCCGCGGGAAAAATGATATTCCTGATTATTGAATCCTGTAAAGGTATGTTCGACGATTCTGTTAGCGCCAGCGATGATGTTTTGCATGTAATTAGCGTCAAAACGGCGCAGTTTAGTGCGTAAGGCGCTGATATCGGAATGGTGCGTGATCGCTTTGGGCTGCACGCGGTACATAAAATGCTCCCCTAAAGCGCTGACAGCTTCTGAAGTTTTGTCTTGAGCTGCCAGCGCTTTAGCGTCTTTCAGCAAAGCTGATCCGCTAAACTGCGCACATAACTGCTTTTCAGACAAAGCATAGCCGACTTTGTCGTCCATACATGCAGCCAAGTCCTGCTCAAGATTGAGTGGGCCTAATCCGGAATGCAAATTGCGGCGCAGCCAAGGGAACATTGGGATACACCTCTAAGGCTTAAACTGTTTTAAGGTGTCGATTATAGTGCTGATTTGCTCATCGTTTAATTCAGGATACATGGGCAAGGACATGACCTCTTTCATGGCCTGTTCGCTGGCGGGAAGACTGAAGCCAGCGGGAACAACGTTAGCAAACGCCTTTTGCATGTGCAGCTCTACTGGATAGTAAATTACCGCTCCGACTCCGTGTTCATTCAAAAAACTTACAAAGCGATCCCGCTCGGGTACGCGCACTGTATATTGATGATAAACGTGATAGCATCCCGGACGTTCAGTGGGGGTGATGGCTACGCCTTCCAGACCTTTGTTGTAAGCAGCGGCTACGGCCCGGCGGCGCGTATTCCATTCGTTAACGTATTTGAGTTTAACGCGCAGAACGGCGGCCTGAATCTCATCTAAACGGGTATTGGTGCCGATCATGTCGTGGTAATAACGGACTTTGCTGCCGTGATTGCGCACCATAAGCGCTTTTCCGTAAAACTCATCGTTATTGGTAATGATCATGCCGCCATCGCCTATGCCGCCTAGGTTCTTGCTGGGGAAGAATGAGAAGCATCCGCAGATGCCAAAAGTGCCGACGTGCTGGCCGTTTAGCAGACTTCCCGTAGCTTGGGCACAATCTTCTATCAGGTAAATTCCGTGAGCGTCAGCGATTTTTTTGAGCTGATCGACGGGAGCGGCATGGCCATAAAGGTGAACGGCGATTATAGCTTTTGTTTTAGCAGTGATGGCTTTTTCTGCGCTTTCGACGTTTATGTTAAACGTGTCGAGGTCGATGTCGGCAAATATCGGAGTAGCGCCCGTCAGAGAAACTGCGCCCGCGGTGGCGATAAAAGTATGCGGAGGACATATCACTTCATCACCGGGGCCAATTCCCAGAGCGCGCAGGGAGGCTTGCAGTGCATCAGTACCATTGCCCACGCCGATGGCGTGAGCAGACCCATTCCAGGCGGCAAATTCCTCCTCAAAGGCCTGAACTTCCGGGCCTAAAATGTAACGAGTGGAACGCAGCACGCGCAGTGCAGCTTCTTCAACTTCTTGCTGAATGGCAGCATACTGGGTCTTGAGTTCTAATACTGGAATCATATAATTGCCTCACAATTCTAGCGTAAGCGTAATCAATAAAGTTATAAGCCTGAGCAGACGCGGCTAAACTGCGCTGCCTTGCTCTAACTGGTAGTGTTGAAAAACGTAGCTGCAAAAAAAGCGCCTAATAAATTTTTGAATTGCTATGGAAAACCTGCTTTGCTATAGATAAATGTTGAGTTAAGTTGGGATGGAGACAAGAATAATCTTTAAAACAAAAAAAGAGCCCGATTTCTCGAACTCTTTTTTATATCCTAGCTAAAGATTAGCCGCGGATGTACTCGTCCCATTTACCGAACATCTTATCCTGGGTCTTAGCCTGGTTGACGGTCACATCCTGCTGGATCTCAAAGCATTTGGTCTGGGTGTCCTGGAGGATTTTCCAGCGTTCCATCTCAGACTTCTGAGCGCTAGCAGCGATCTGGGTCTGAATGGTCTGAGCATTCTGATAGTCGGTCATTTGCATCTGAGCGACAGAAAATGCGGTTGACATTGCCATAGTTTTGGGCCTCCATTGCTAAAGTTTTTTCTTGCCCCTATTATCACTGCAAACGGCTGAAAAGTAAAGGGGGTAAAGGAAAATAATTTCAATTAATTTTCACTTCACCGTTTACAGCCGCTACAGCGCTTTCCGGCCAAGCAATCCCCGCCTGCTCGAGGCTAGCTGCAATACGCTCATTGTTCTCCGCCATCGTGAGGACGGCGCTGTCACGCGATGCTGTGATAGCTACCTCAAGCACATTAGTTAGCCATGCGCTGAGATCGACGGTTTGGCCTTGCTGAAGCCGGGCAGAGATGTTGGCCTCCTGCCAGTCGATGCGCTCCTTATAACGGGACCAGACATCGAGAAACATTCGGTTATAAACGGTGAGCATCTCCTCAGGGCTAAGACCTATTTGAACCGACATAGCGATCCTCCTAAGCGAACAACTAACTTTGTGCGCAATCTGCAAGCATAGATTTCCGATCAGTTCGGACCTTAAGTCTGAGCTCCTGTAAATTATTCAAATTTAAGAAGCTTTAGGGGCAATGTTCCAGCTGTTTTTTCTTCTGCAGATATGCGGTGATCTTATCCCGATCCTGAGCGAGCTGTTGCTGGATACCCTCGGAACCCATTGTGCGCAGCTTGTGGCAGACCTGGCCTATGGAGACGAAGAGCTTTTCTATCTCGGCATCGCTGGCGATATAGGGAGGTGAAAGGCGCAGCATAGCGGGATTGTACGAAAGGGAAGGCAGCAAAATATGGTGCTCTTTCTGCAGGAACATGGAAAGCAATAGGCCATATTGCGGGGCAGAGGCGATTAGGCAGCGCATCAGACCTAAGCCGTTTTGTGAAGCTATGATGTCGGGATATTCCTGCCTTAGCTGCAGCAGCTGACGGTCTATGAATTGGCTGATGGCCTCAACGCGTTTTAACAGATCGTTCTCCTGTATAAATTTGATAGTGGCCAGGGCGGCAGTGCAGGCCAAAGGATTGCCAGCAAAGGTGGAATTAAGGAAAACGGGGATTTGGGCTTCAGCCTGGGCAATCTTTTCGCTGTACATTATGGCGGCTACAGGCACGGCCCCGCCCGATAGAGTTTTGCCTATGATGAGAATATCCGGGACTATGCCAGCGCGCTCGGCAGCAAACCAGGTTCCGGTATGTCCCATGCCGGTCTGGATTTCGTCTAAAATAAGCATTGTGCCGCGTTCATCGCAAAGGCGGCGCAGGCCCTGCAAATATTCGCTGCTGGCGACGCGGCAGCCGGCCGCCCATTGGATAGGCTCAAGGATGACCGCAGCTGTGCTGTCGTCTATAGCATCGGCAGCGGCTTCTAAGCTGCCATAGGGTATGATTTTGGCATCTTGCAGCTGGCTGGGTGATCCTGCTTGGCAATAGGGGATTCCCGTCAGAGATATAGTGGCAATAGACATGCCGTGATAGCTGTATTCCATGCCTATAACTTTGGGACGCCCTGTGGTTAAACGGGCCAAACGCAGGGCGGCTTCTATGACTTCTGTGCCGCTGCTGCCAATGTAACCGTGCTGATAGTGCCCTGGAGTTATTTCCGATAGCTTTTGCAAGAGTTCCAGCTGTTTGGGTACGAAACCAGCCCGGGTAGATAGCGCTCCTTTGCGCACTTGAGCGCAGACAGCTTCGGTGATCGCTGGATTGGCGTGGCCCAAAGCAAAAACACCGCCTCCGGTGGCGGCGTCAAAATAACGCTGACCGCGCATATCGAAGAAATAGCAGCCTTGTCCGCCGTTTTCAAATATCTCTAATTGCAGCGCATCTAGAGTGTCGGCCATAGTAGGACTTTGATGTTTGCGCACCATGTCCAGGGCCTGAAGTCGATAAGCGTTATATTCTTGTTCGGTCAGGAAATCGTTTGCGGGCATGGCTTTACCTCCAGAATTCTATTGGGGTTAACTAAGGTGTCTTTTCTTATTGAAACATAGCCATCCTTCTGCTCTGCGCCTAGCGCAATAAAAACGCCCTCGCCTAATCTGAGGCGAGAGCGTTTTGCAGATAGAATAAGATAGAGAGTGTGATTGCTTAGAAAGCGACCATACCTACCGAGTTGACGTTGATCTTGGGAGCGATTTCGTTCCAGGACAGGATCACCAGGCTGGGGAAGGAGCGGTCGGTAAGTTTGCGCAGCGCAGGGCGCACGGTAGGCGCAACCAAGAGAATTGGCTGCAAACCTCGCTCTTGCAGGGCATCTACCTGATTGGAGAGCGCCTGCAGAATCTCTTGGCCCACATTGGGATCCAAGGTCAGGAAGGAACCCATTTCGGTGCGCTGGATGGACTGCTGAATAGTCTGCTCAATAGAGGGGTCTAAAGTAATTACGTTGATATTGCCTTCGTTGTTGCAATACTCTTTGCAGATTACCCTGGACAGCGACTGGCGGCAGAATTCTGTCAGCATTTCCGGGTCTTTGGTCATGTGCACATGGTCGGCGATAGTTTCCAAAATGGATACCAAGTCGCGGATGGAGACGCGCTCTTTAACTAGATTTTGCAATACTTTCTGAATTTCACCGAGCGAAAGCGCATCGGGGATAACTTCTTTGACCACGGCGGGGTGAGTCTTTTTGACGGTATCTATCAGGGCCTGAATTTCCTGACGTCCCAGCAGCTCGTTGGCGTTGGTGCGGATTACTTCGGTCAGCTGAGTAGCGATGACGCTGACCGGGTCAAAGATCATACAGCCTAAACGCTCGGCATCGCCGCGCTGTTCGGGAGAAATCCAGACGCCGGGCATGCCGTAGGTGGGGTCTACGGTCTTGGTGCCGCGCAGGTTTTTGAGCTTTTCTTCAGGGCCGATGGCTAAGAACTGGTTGACCTGAACTTCGCCGGAAGCCACTTCAATTTCCTTGATTTTGATTACGTAGCCGTTGGGCTTAAGCTGCAAATTGTCGCGGAAGCGCACGCCCGGCACCACGATGCCCATTTCCAGAGCTATGTGGCGGCGGATTGAAGTTACGCGGTCCAGGAGTTTGGCGCCTTGGTTGGGGTCCACCAGGGAGAGCAGGCCGCGGCCGACTTCCAGGGAGATGGGATCGACCTGCATGAGGTTGACCACGTTTTCCGGCTTTTTGTTGGTCTCTTTTTTCTTGGTGTCCTGGGTGGTAGCGGTAACCTGAGTGGCGACTTCCTGTTTTTTGTCGATGACCGTAGCGGCTACCCAGAAGACGCTGGCGCAGATGGCGAAAGTTCCGACCATCATGATGCCTAAGCCTCCAACGAGGCAGCCTATACCCAAAAGCGCCATAAATCCGGCAGCTAACTTTAGAGCGCCGGGCTGGGCGGTGACCTGCTCCACGATGTCGCTTCCGAGGTTGGCTTCGGAGGCAGCGCGGGAGACGACCATACCCATGGCCGTAGACATTAAGAAGGCGGGCAGGGTGGTCATCAGACCGTTGCCGATAGAGAGAATGGCGTAAGTGTTGAGCGCGTCGCCAACGGTCATGCCTTTCATGAGCACGCCGATGGTAATACCTCCGACGACGTTGACGATCATGATGACGATAGCTGCCATAGCGTCGCCTTTGACGAACTTGCCAGCACCATCCATGGAACCGTAGAAGTCGGCTTCGCGTTCTACGGCTTTACGCATTTTGCGCGCTGTGTCAGCATCTATAGCGCCGGAGTGCATATCGGCGTCGATAGCCATCTGCTTACCTGGCATAGCGTCCAAGGTAAAGCGGGCTGCCACCTGAGCGATACGTTCCGCACCGCTGGTGATGACCATGATCTGAATGATGATGAGCACGATGAACATGATGAAACCGACGATGAGGTTGCCGCCTACTGCGACCTGACCGAAAGCCGGTATCAAGTGCCCAGCGCCTATCGGCATTTTGGTGACCGGGTCTTTAACGTCTCCGTGCAGCAGAATCATACGCGTAGCTGAGACGTCCAGCGCTAGCCGGAACAGCGTCGCCACGAGCAAGGCTGTAGGGAATACCGCGAACTGCAGCGGCTCTTCGATATAGATGGAGATCAATACCGTAATGATGGAACAGCCTAGGTTGAAAACCAAGAAAATGTCCAGCAGTTCGGGGGGGAAGGGAACGATGAGCATGGCTACAATGCCTACAATGACAACGGCGATACCGATGTCAGAGTGCTGCATCAGTTTCATTAATGGGTGTACGTTGCCACCCGGTTGAGCGCCCATACAAATACTCCAGTGCGTGAAATTCTAACTAAAAATATTTCTTCGCTTAAAAAGCATTAACACCTAGCTATTTTATAATAAGCTAAGTGTTAATACTAGGCTATTTTCCGTAACCGTCAAATATGCTTGTCGCTGCGTCTTGCGGCACGTTAATGTTCGCGTTATAGGCTAGCTTTATAGTCAAGTTAACATCTGATTCTTCCTACAGCTTTGGGCGTCCTTGGTTGGGCACCCCCTCTGTCGCAGCCGCGACTTCTCCCCCTCCCATCCTTTAGGGGGAGTCAGATAGTTTCGCAAGTTAGCTGATCGCTAACTGAACGGGACTGCCTTTAGGGGGAGTTATAATGAGCCAATGTTAAAGCATATTCATCAGTTAATAAGTAAGCGCCAAAACTACGTTTGGCGCTTACATTGTCCTTTATTTTTATTGTCGCGATCGGCTCATATTGGCAGCGCTGAAATTCGTTCGCGGTGCCATGACTTGAGGCTTGGACGCTGTGCGGGCTGCCCGGCGCCGACGCAGCAGTTCGCGTTTGCGTTTCAGCTTGATTACATAAGCTAGGACTTCCGCGACCGCCTTGTAAAGCTCGGTAGGCACGGCACCTTCCACTTCACAGGCTTTAAATAGAGCTCTGGCCAGTTCCACATTTTCAACGATGGGAACATCATGGTCTTCAGCGATAACTTTTATCTGCTGAGCGATCAGGTCTTCGCCTTTAGCTACCACTATAGGCACCGGGTCAACGCCCTGCTGATAGCGCAGAGCAACCGCGAAGTGAGTAGGATTGGTAACTACTGCCGAGGCATCGGGCACATTCTTCATCTGTCCGCCGCCGCCCTGAGCATTCTGGCGCGCCAGCTGCCGCATTTTACCTTTGATCTGAGGGTTGCCTTCTGTGTCTTTGTATTCGTCTTTGATCTCCTGCATACTCATGCGCATTTGCTTCATGAACTGCTTCTTTTGGAAGACGTAGTCCACAGCGGCGATTACGATCATGCCCATAAGCACTTTGGTAACCAGCGACTTAACAGTCAGGCCGACCAGGGTTAAGGTCGATAACAGCGGCAAAGTTGGAGCGGGAAGCAATTCCGGCAGGGCTTGGCTTACCACTTTGTAGCAGATGTAGCCTACAATTCCCAGCTTAGCCAGCTGTTTGACGAGCTCCATCAAGGATTTGACGCCGAATATACGCTTAAAACCTTCGATAGGATTGATTTTGCTTAAACTTGGCTTAAGGGTCTCGGTGGAGAAAATAAACTGTACCTGCGCTAAATTGACTGCGATAGCGGTAATAAAACCGACTACCAGCAGAGGCGACAGGGTGATCAATATGGTGCCCATGATGTACAGAATATCTGAAAACAAATCACGGCTGGCCATATCGTAAACCGGGACCAATCCCCAAATGTATCTGCAAAGTTCGCGTATTTGGCCGAGCATGAAGGAGCCGCAGCCAATCATAGTTCCGGTAATAGCCAGCAGCAGAGTTGCAGAAATAACTTCCTGGCTCTTCATAACCTGGCCTTTTTTCCGAGCTTCTTGGAGCTTATGCTCGGTTGGCTCTTCAGTTTTATCGCTATCTTGCCCGCCCACGCTTCATCACCTCCCCGAGGGTACCATCATTTGAATACATTTTACCAGGGAATCAAGGTTAATTTCAAACTGTATTCCCAACAATCTTAAGATAAAAGGATAACTTAGTGTTAACAATGTGAACCCAATAGCAATATTGAGAGGGAAGCTCAGCATAAACACGTTCATCTGCGGAGCTACTCGGGCTAGCAGACCCATGGCACATTGGTTGATAAATATGGCGGCCAGGGCCGGAGCTGCCAGCTGAGTACCAATTACCAGCAGCTGGCTGCTTAGGCGCAGCAATTCCATGCAGAGTCCTTCGGTAAAGTGAAATTGGGTTAGCGGGACGACCCTAAAACTGGCATTGATGGCTTTGAGCAACATGTGATGGCCGTCGAGGCAGAGATACAGATTCATGGCGGTGTAAAACTGCACTTTACGGATGAGGTTGATGGCGCCGTGGCTAGCTGGGTCAAAGGAAGCTGCTGAGGATAAACCCATTTGGATGTCCATCAGTTCGCCGCCGAACTGGGCTGTGGCCATCACCAGGAAGGATATGTAGCCGATCACCAAACCTACGCAGGCTTGGGTAAGCAATGCCTGGATAAAAGGAAATACGTCGTTAGGCATATCTGCCGGCACGGGCAGATGAGGAAACATCACCACAGTAACCGCCGCCGCAAAGCCTACCAGCACGGTGTTAGTAATGTGGTTACTACCGAAAATAGGCGCTTGTACGAAGATTAAGCAGATCCTCGTAAAAGCCAGTAATCCTACGCAGAGTAATTTTATGCCGCCATCAATCATGTTTTATCTCACGCTAAATAATGAACTGGCCAGTCCTATAAAGTTGATGGGCGTTCTAGGGCGCTCGTAATAGACTATGCGGCACTGGCTAGTGGACACCCATCTTAGCAATGTCTGCAAAAATGCGCATGGCAAAGTTGCTGAGCATATTGAACATCCAGGTTCCGCAGACGATGATGGCTACGAACGTGGCAACAATCTTAGGCACAAAAGACAGCGTCTGTTCCTGCACCTGTGTCGTCGCCTGAATAACGCTGATGCACAAACCTACAGAAAGAGCGGACATTAACATGGGCGCTGACAGTATCAGCACTAGATACAGAGCCTGGGAACAAAGCGACAGGATATAGCCATCATTGAAGGTTTCAGCAGCTAGAATTAGCATGAAAATTTCCTTTCTGGGAAATCAGAGCGGAACGGGAAACACACGTTCCGCAGGGCGTCATCACCTTGCTACTTGGGATAGTTGAAACTTTCAACTACACCTTTAATGACGAGATGCCAGCCGTCTATCAGAACGAAAAGAAGTAACTTAAATGGTAGTGAAATTGACATGGGCGAGAGCATGAACATACCCATTGACATGAGAACTGAGGCTACCACCATGTCTATAACGAGGAAGGGTACGTACAGCAGGAAGCCTATCTGGAAAGAAGTTTTAATTTCCGACAAAACATAAGCCGGCAAAATAATATAGAAAGGTATCTTGTTTTTGTCTTTAATGCCCTTGACTTTGCCAATGTCCATAAAGAGCATGAGGTCTTTTTCCCGGGTATTAAAGAGCATGAACTGCTGAATGGGCCTGTACGCTTTTGCGAAAAATTCCTGTTGCTGGATTTTTCCCGATAGATATGGCTGAATGGCTTCCTTATTGATTTTTTCACCGGTTGGAGCCATGACAAACATAGTGAGGAACAGCGCTAAGCCCATGAGCACCTGAGTGGGAGGAACCTGTTGGGTACCCATAGCTGACCTTAAAAAACTTAAGGTCATCATAACGCGGATAAAAGCTGTACACATGGCCAAAATGTAAGGGGCCAGGGACAGCATACTCAAACCGCCCAACAGCAGCAGCATAGTCGAAAAGTTCTTTTTCTCATCGGGCTGCTTGCCGTTGATAGTTATATCGGGAAGATTAATTTGGGGAAACTGATTTTGCGCCCAGGCTTCTTGGGTGAAAAAGAGCACTGCGCCCACAGTTAAAAATAAAGCTATACACCAGGGCAGGGCGCGTTTTAAATGCAAACTTCTCATATTCCTCAACCTAAATCAGTCGCGTACCGATAAATCGCCTAAGTCTGACCTACTTGAGCGAAGGCAACGAGGCCAAATGCTTGGCGATGACTTCTTTCACTAAATCTCTGGGCGGAGAATTCTTTTGGTCTGTCTTGTCCGTTTTGTCTTTCTTGTCCGTATCGGTATCGTCGGAGTTCTCAGGCGGTGGGGGACATTCCAATTCTGCCAACGTGGAAATCGTTTTCTCTGTAATGCCTAAAAGCAAACGCTTTTCAGCAACTTCAAGGAGCACGACTGCTTTGTTGGGGCCTAGAGATTTTCGCTCAATCACATTTATTTGTTTCTTCGGAGCGGTGTTTCCTGTTAATTTTTCGCTAAATGGGGCAATAATTCGCAAAGAAATCCAAATCAGGGCGCATACCAGTACCAAAAACATAAGCATGGAAGGAATGCGCTGCCAGAATGTGGAGACTGTGCGGGGCCGGTTTTGGGGGGGAGGCCAGGAGCTGTCATAGACTAAGTCAGCAATTTCGCTGCTCTCCTCTGCCTCTGTCTGTGCGGGAGTGCTTGAGGAGCCGTTGAGCGGACTATTAACAGCGTTTTGCTGGTCTTCAGCCGCTTTATCTGTTTTGGCAGCTTGTGTCTGCTGTTTCTTTTCAGCTGCTTTAGCTGCTTTGCCGTCTTGCGCCTGCTGTTTCTTTTCGG
>JAUNIO010000063.1:0-19582 GCA_030535355.1 bacterium
CGGGCGTTCCTCGCGAGCCGGGCGCTCTTTGCGTTCGCGGCGTTCACGCCCTGAATTGCGAGGACGATCATCTAAGGCACTAGCGTTGCCCAATGACTCGGCTTCCGCGAGTTCCTCGTCACTCCACAAACCTTCACGGCTGAGGTTCAGACGCCCTAAGTTATCAATTTCCTCAAGCTTGACCTTGATTACATCACCTGCTTTTACAACGTCTTCGACACTGCGCACGTGATAAGGCTTAAGCTTAGAAACGTGCAATAAGCCCTCTTTACCCGGTAAAATCTCAACAAAGGCACCAAAGTCCATGATGCGCTGAACTGTGCCCTCATAGATTTCGCCTACTTCAGGATCGCGAACAATATCGTTCACCATCTTCTTAGCTTTAGTAGCCGATTCTCCGTTTACGGCCGCAATAAAGACGCGCCCGTCATTCTCGATCTCCAGCTTAGCGCCAGATTCGGCGATAATTTTATTGATAACTTTACCGCCGGGGCCGATGACGTCTTTAATCTTATCGACAGGGATGGTGATAACTTCAACTTTGGGAGCGTATTTGGACAGCTCGGTGCGAGGTACAGGAATAACCTCCTCAATGAGATCGATGATCTCACAGCGGGCTTTGCGGGCCTGAGCCAGAGCGCGGGCCAAAACGTCCATGGTCACGCCCTTCATTTTAATGTCCATCTGCAGGGCGGTAACGCCTTCAGTCGTTCCGGTTACCTTGAAATCCATTTCCCCTAAAGCATCTTCGAGGCCCTGAATATCGGTGAGGACGACAAACTTATCACCTTTTTTAATCAGTCCCATAGCTATGCCTGCTACAGGGCGCTTAAGCGGAACGCCAGCATCGTATAAGGCCAAAGTGCTACCGCAGGTAGAGGCCATAGAGCTGGAGCCGTTGGATTCCAGAATATCGCTGACCACGCGGATGGCATAAGGGAATTCTTCCTCAGAAGGCAAAACGGGGACAATAGCGCGCTCGGCTAAAGCACCATGGCCGACTTCACGGCGTCCCGGACTGCGCATGGAGCGGGCTTCGCCTACGCTGAACGGCGGGAAATTGTAATGGTGCATATAGCGCCGCGTATTCTCTCCGAAGATGTTGTCAAAAGTCTGAGCTTCGGATAAAGTTCCCAAAGTAGCCACGGACAGAGCCTGAGTTTGCCCTCTGGTAAATATAGCGCTGCCATGAGCTCTGGGCAAAACGCCCACTTCAGCCCAAAGCGGGCGAATTTCATCGACGCGGCGGCCGTCAGGGCGCAGACCCTCATCGACGATCATGGTCATAAGCTCGTCTTCTTTGATATGCTTAGTGATAGCCGCATAATCCTTAGCAGCGCTTTCGGTATCGACTAAAGCCAGCAGGCGTTCGCGCTCTTCAGCGCTGATGGTCTCATCAGCTGCGATCTTCTCTTTCAGCAAATCTATAGTAATGGCATCGAAGCCAGCCTGGCGCTCCAGCTTATCCATAATGCGCATAGCTTTGGCAAAATCAGCCTGCAAATACTGGCGCACTATTTTTTCCAGTTCGGCATCGGGAGCGTAAATAGCATAGCTGCCCTTTTCTTTGCCAGCGACCTTGACCAGCTCGTCGATCATGTCGATGATCTTGCGAATAGCTTCATGAGCGAATTCAAAGGCCTGAATTAAGACTTCTTCGGGCAGCTCCAGACAGCCGCTTTCCACCATATTGAGGTTATCGCGCGTACCGGCCACGGTGAGGTTGAGATCGCTGTTTTTCAGCTCTTCTTCAGTAGGATCGATAATAAATTCGCCATTGACACGGCCTACGCGCACGCCGGCTACCGGGCCTTCAAAGGGAATGTCGGAGAGAGAAATGGCCGCGCCTGCACCGCACAGGGCCAGAACATCGGGGTTGTTTTCACCATCACAGGATACGCACAGGCCGACGACATGCACATCATTGCGGAAGCCTTCAGGGAATAAAGGACGGCAGGGACGGTCGATAACGCGGGAAATCAGAATCGCTCTTTCCGGGGGACGGCTTTCGCGCTTAATCCAGCCGCCGGGAATTTTGCCAGCAGCGTACATTCTCTCTTCATAGTCCACGGTAAGAGGGAAAAAGTCCACACCCTCGCGAGCAACCGGGTTTGCGCAGGCCGTAACCAATACTACCGTTTCACCTAAAGTTACTACCACAGAGCCGCCTGCCTGTTTGGCCACCTTGCCCGTTTCCATGCGCAGGACCTTGTTGCCCAGCTGACACTCGCGCACATAAGTGTGCTCAGCGAGCTGCCCTAGGACTTCTTGTAATTTACTCATCCTCGAGTACTCCTTTAAATTAAAACACTAAACCAACTGCGAAAAATATCTAAAGCAATAATCTAAAACTGCGCTGCCGTCGGTTTAACGGAAGCACACTAAATTAAAACAATTCACTTATCACTTTATATAAAAGGGATAAATTCAGCAGAATTTAAGAATACCCTGCATTAGGCAGCACTCATTGTCACCCAATTAGTACCCACCAGCTTGGCAATGTCATTTAGTGTCGCAGTCGCGACATCTCCCCCTCCCAGCCTTTAGGGGGAGATAGATAGTTCGCAGGTTAGCTAATCTCCAACTCAATGATATCGATCAGCTTTGGGCAAAATAAAAATGCCCGGCCATTCATATAGGCGGGCATTTTTAACAAACTAAGAAAAAAATTTTAACGGCGCAGACCGAGCTTCTCCACGATAGCGCGGTAGCGGTTGATATCCACTTTAGTCAGGTAGCGCAGCAAGCGGCGGCGCTGACCGACCAGCATGAGCAGGCCGCGGCGAGTGTGGTGATCTTTTTTGTGCACTTTGAGGTGCTCGGTCAGATGGGCAATGCGGTCGCTCAGCAAAGCGATCTGCACTTCGGGCGAACCGGTATCGTGTTCATGAGAACGGTACTGAGCGATAATTTCCTGTTTGGTAGCCATTAAATCAATTCCTCCCAACCCTCGCCTTGAGATGAACTAGTCTTCGGGCCAAGGGTCATAGGCACACAGCCTTTGTAGTCGCCCCTAGCCACGCCCAATGTTGGAGTAAGCAAACAGCGCAGCCAAAGGTCGTCTGTGATATTAGCAAAGACTGGGCAAATCGTCAAGGGGTTAGCGGCGCAATCATAAGTATATCGGCGCAGCCATAAAAATAGCGCCAGCTGGAAGCTGACGCCATTCGCTTAAGGGAACAGATAAAGCTTGAAGCTAAACGGATTAGCTGGCTTTCTCCATTTTACGGCGGCGATAGATAGCGCAGCCGCCGAGGCCCAGCATCAGAGCTAAAGTAAGAGCCGCACCGGGATTGTTCACGGAATAGACCAGCGGAGTTAAAGCGACCCGGGTCGCCCAGCGGGCGCTGGGGTGGGCAGCGATAAACTCAGCGGCAGCCGGTGAATAAGTGTAGTACAGCTTTACAAAAGCGCGGCCAGGGGCATTAGTGATCAGGCTGCGGTCGCGGAAACGGCGCAGAGTCATAACTTCAGGCTCCAAATAAGAGCCATAAGCGGCAGTAGCGATGAAGCAGCCGCCGGATCCGCTGCTCAGGCTGCCGATGTCTTTGCCGCTCTTTTCGCTGATAGTGAGCTCGTCGCTATTGGCACCGGCTTTGGCCAAACGGTTAACCACTTTCACGGTCTGCAAATCGATGAGGCCGTCCTGGATAAGCGGGGAATTATTAGCAAAAACGTTCTTAATAATCAGCATTTTCTGGCCTTCATAGATGACCAGATCGGTATCCCAAAGAATACCGTTGAGATAGACATCGACCAAGGGGCTGAAGTTGTCACCAGTGATGATCAGATCGTTTTTATTGTCGCTGCTGCGCTCCGCAGTGCCCACGGTGGGCTGAGGGGAGACGACTTTCGAGCTTTCTATACAGCCCGCATTGACTTTGCCATGGCCGTAAGTGTCGTTGGGCAGCGAGCCGGTAAAACCGTCAGAACCGGTTTTATCAAAGAGTATTTCCTTGATCTGCGCCGGTGTGGCATCGGGCATATTCTGCAGGATTAGAGCTACCGTGCCGGTGACCACAGGGGCGGCCATGCTGGTGCCGCCGTTAGCCACGTATTTACCAGAACCCGCGCTGCCTGTTGAACGCATGGAATACAGCATAGCGCCGGGAGCGACTATATCGGGCTTAAATTCGTTAAGGCCTTTATAAAGATCAGCGCGGCGAACAGGCCCCCGTCCAGAAAAGGAACTTATTTCGCCTACCGTTTCTTGATAATTACCCGCTTTACGGGAAGCATATGCGCCTACCGTTATAGCTCCAGGCGTAGTTCCGGGTAGACCCACGGTGCAGCCGCCAATATGATCGATAAACTCAGAATCGGTATTTCTCTGCAAATACAGGTTAACCACAGCATCTTCAGAGCTATTATTGGTGAAAGTTACAGATATTTTTTTAGAGACGAGGCCATACGGACCGTGGAAATTGAGCAGAAAACGGTCATCACCATTCAGACTAGAAGCCAGCTCTTTAGTGCAGGCCAATTGAATGTTGCTAAATTCCTCATATTCTTCAATACTTTCCTCATAGGCAATGGTACGCTCGCTGCCGTCGAGTTCTAATTTCATATCGAGCTTAGGATTGCCGATGCTCCAAATATCTACAGCGCTATACAGGCTATCGTCTTCATACTCGCTATAAGGATACATGTCGATTTTCACAGTCTCGCTACCGCCAGCGGGAATGGTAACTTCAGCGGATTTGTTACTATCATGATCATTGCCGGCGGAAATGCAGATGATAAGATTGCGCTCGTCAATATCAGCCTGGATGGCCTGTTCAAATAGAGTAGAGCCATCGTGAGGTCCCATATTAGAACCCAAACTCATATTGACTACCAAAGGCATATCCATCTCTTTGGCCCGGCTGAGCATATACTCGAGAGCATCTAAGCTAGCGCCACTGCCTGCCCCAGTCCAAAGGTCTTCGAGACGGGCTGTGTCATTAGGAAGGGCAACCGCAATATACTGAACCTCAGGAGCCATACCTGGATACTTTGCGTCGCGCCCACCAATGGTGCCGCTCACGTGCGTGCCGTGGCCAACCTTATCTACACAAATAGGTTCTTCTTCTGTCTGAGCATCGATATCGGCCGCCGTGTATTCAGCGCCATAGTCATAAGTGCGCGACTCACCTTCAGGTGTAACAACAGTGGGATAGCGAGTCGTATCGTTGGCATCCATATTCCAAAAATAGGAAATGCGCGAGTTTCCCTCTTCGTCCTTAAAAGCGTCAAGAGTGGTATCGATGCCGCTATCCACTACTCCAACCACTACCCCCTTGCCGGTATAGTTGGGGCAGTGGGCCAGCATCGCCGCCAAATGGGTACCTACTTCGTTGTCCGCTGCAACATCGTTGCTGGGATACATAGCGCGGGAAGCCTCTATATAAGAGACAGAATCAAGCTTAGCCAAGCCGCGCAGGGCTTCGTAAGGCATAATCAGACTCACGATATTGCCGTGGCAGGAATTGACGCGGCCCCCGTGTTTTAGAAGATAAGTTTTGACCTGAGCGCCTTTGTCGTTGGTTTTCGCGAGAACGCGAACGCCGTCGGTCAAATCGGATTCACCTTTAGCGCAAGTCATAGCGCTCAGTTGCTTGGCGCCGTTGGAGGAAGCCATAGCCATACGAATGGCGGCATCAAATTTATTAGCAGACTGATCTTCAGCGAAAAGAGGAGCGGCCAGGATGCCCGCAGTCAGCGCGAAGGTCCCCATAGCCATACCGACATATTTGTTAATGCGCATCAAACCATAACCTTTCCGATAACGATAACAATAATGATAGCGATAATAAAGCTTAAAACTATTATAAATTAATATATATTCTACACAGTTTGAAATTCCATTTTTTAAATCCCATCTTTTCTAAGCCATAAAAAAAAACACAGCCTGACCGCCCAACAGGCGGCCAAGCTGCATTAAAGCCAAAAATAAAACTTAAGCGGAAACTTCGAAGGCTTACGCCTAAGTATGCGCCTAAACTACGCCTAAGCGCATACCTAAGCTAAGCTTCTTTGCGCAAACGGCGGCGTCTGTAAACTGCCCAGCCGCTCATTCCCAGCAGCGCGGCGAAAGCCCAGGCCGCTTCTGGATAGTTAACCCCGTAAACCACAGGCGTCAGCGCCGTGCGGGCAGCCCAGCGGGCACCGGGATGCGCGGCGATATACCCAGCGACAGGCGGAGAATAAGTATAGTACAGCTGCACAAAAGCGCGGCCTGGGGCGTTGGTGATCAGGCTGCGATCGCGGAAACGGCGCAGAGCCATAACTTCTGGCTCCATATAAGAGCCATAAGCCGCAGTAGCGATAAAGCAGCCTCCAGAACCGCTGCGCATCTCGGAGATGGTTTTGCCGGAACTTTCGTGTAGCGTGATCTCAGCGCTGTTCGCGCCTTTTTTAGCCAAGCGGTTGACGACTTTGACAGTTTCCACCACGACTGCGCCGCTCTTCTTGAGAGGAGAATCGCTGGCATAAACGCCCTGAACGACAATCATCGTACTGCCGTCCACGTTCACCAGCTCCGCTTTCCAGCGCAGGCCATTAATGTACACATCCAGCGCGGGGGTAAAATTGCTGCCCTTGATGACCAAATTATCGCCGTTCTCAGAGCTGCGGGCAGCAGTGCTGATCTCGGGCTGGGGCGAAACGACTTTGCTGCTCTCCAGGCTGGACGCGCTGAGCTTGCCGTGGCCATAAGTATCGTTGGGCACAGCGCCAGTAAATTCGTCCTGCATCGCCTTATCGAAAAGGATCTCTTTAATCTGTTCCGCGGTGGCGTCGGGCATATTCTGCAGAATGAGAGCGACAGTGCCGGTAGCTACGGGAGCGGACATGCTGGTCCCCTCAAAAGCCACGTGAGTATCGTCTATAACAAAGTCGAAGAAAGGCTCATAGCCTGTAGCCATCTGCGAGATAATCATCGAACCGGGAGCTACGATATCGGGCTTAACCGCATTGACCCCTTTGTACAGCTTCTTCGTGCGCATAGGTCCCTGCGAGGAATACGCCGTAATTTCGCCTACGGTTTGCTCTAAATCATAAGTCCCTTCTTCGTCGGTAATCTCGTCGCGGGTAATGTAAGCGCCTACAGTAATCGCCCCAGGAGTAGAGCCGGGAATTCCAATCGTTCCGCCTTCGATGTGATCGTAGAACATCGAGAAAGTGTTGCGCTGCAGATAAAGGTTCACTACAGCATCCCGGTTGCTTTTGTTGGTAAAGGTAATGGTTATATCTTTATAATCCTCATCCCACCAATCGTCACCTTCATCGCCTTCATCATCGCGCTTTTTGTTCTTTTCTTCATCGCTGTAATCGTAATCTTCTTCTGAGTCGCGGCTGTGCAGATTGATCAGAAAATGATCATCGCCATTCAAAGAGCTGGAGAATTCCTTAAAGCAGGCCAAATCGACGCCGTCAAACTCCTCGTATGTATCAATACTCTCTGCATAAGGAATTTCGCGTACAGCCTCTCTGCTTTTAATCGTCATGTCCAGAGCGGGATTGCCGTTACTCCAAATATCTATCGCGCCAGGCAGCCAATCGTCGTCGAATTCGGTATAAAATACTTCAGCGTTCAGGGTTACCTCCTCGCTGCCGCCAGCGGGAATGGTCACCTGAGCATTTTTCCAGGAATCCTGATCATTTCCCGAGGAAATGCAGACGATGAGATTGCGCTCTTCGATATCGGCCTGAATGGCCTGCTCAAACAAAGTAGAGCCGTCATGCGGCCCCAAATTAGTGCCCTGGCTGATATTAACCACCAAGGGCATTCCCATCTCTTCCGCCCGGCTGATGACATATTCCAAAGCGTCTAAAGTGCTGCCGCTTCCGGCCCCCAGCCAAATATCGTCTTCATTGCTCTCATCTTCGGTGGTGTTATTAACCACGATAAAATTTACTGCGGGAGCCATGCCGGGATATTTGTCGTCGCGCCCGCCAATAGTGCCGCAAACGTGGGTGCCATGCCCATATTCATCGGTGCAGACGGGATTTTTTTCGCTCTGCGCATCTATATCGGCTGAAGTGTACTCCGAACCATAAGAGTAAGTGCGCGATTCGCCTTCAGGAGTAACCACGGTCGGATAGCGTTTTTTATCGTTGACCTCCATATTCCAAAAATAGGAAATGCGCGAATTGCCGTCCTCATCTTTAAACGCGTCCATGGTAGTGTCAATGCCGGTGTCAATAACCCCGACTACCACCCCTTTACCGCTGTACGAAGGAGAAGAAGCCAGCATAGAGGCCAAATGAGTGCCAGCCTCATCGCCAGCGGCCACGTCGTTGTTTGACTTTACGCTCTTGGAAGCTTCTATATAGGAAACAGAGGCTAGCTTTGACAAACCAGACAGCGCCCGGTAAGGCAAAGTAAGACTGACAATATGGCCGTGGCGGGAATTGACCCGGCCTCCATTTCTAGACAGATACTCCTGAACTTGCGTCCCTTTATCGGTGGTTTTGACCAAAACGCGAATGTTGTCGTCAGTTCCCCTCTCACCTTTAGCACAGGTCATAGCGCTCAGACGCCGGGCGCTGTTAGGCGAGGCCATAGCCATCTTAATGACGGCATCAAACTTATTGCTGTCAGTCTGGTCATCAGCCAGCAGAGGCGCTGCCAGAACGCCGGCCATCAAGGCGAATGTTCCTACAGCCAAACCGGCATATTTATCAATGCGCATCGTTCAACTACCTTTCGTTTCGTATTGGCAAGCACACGGCTTTTCCCCTCAATCACAATGCCGAGAGATCACCCGGGAATTCATTCGTTAGTTCACCCGATAGTTCGCAGGGCTGCTAGCCGCAACAGCATTTATCAGCTACCGGCGATTATCTCCAAATTAGCCCTGGGAATCAGCATTCGGGAACCATCTTGTAATTTAATTTCGGCTACTCTCACCCGCGCTCCTGTAGGAATGCTCACCAGCTCCGCTGGCAGAGAACTCACCGTGGCCAAGGCACCAAAATGAGGTTCACGTATCAAACGCACCACCGCGCCCACTTCCAAGCTAAGTTCCGGCGGAGCTTGGCTTTCCTTCTGGGCAGCGCCAGAACTGGGGATAATAATTTCCGGGCGGATCACGCCTGCCCGTATCTGGGTAGCGCCAGAGATAGAGGCCAGCTCGCCTTCATGGCGCTTAAACAGCTCAAAAGTGCGCTGAGCCATAGCGATAGAGCCAAAGCCCTCGGTAATAATTAAAGTCAGTCCCAGCTGTTCTGAACCGGTAATGGCCACGCCCAAATCATACCCCAAGATCTCCTTAAGCGTTTCATCATCGATCCCGCCTGCAACCAAACCATTAACGCCCACTTCCAGAGCCCGGCGCACAGCCTGCAAAGTCAGCAGAGAGCCGCCTATGACAACTGAACCACGATATTCGGATCGTATCAGCTCAGGAGTCAGGGTCTCGCCAGGTTCTTTTACCGCACAGTGTACAATACCAGCGCTTTCCCCGCCAACGCCAAAAATTCCCTGTACCAAAGCGCCGCAGGTCTCCACGATCACGCCCTCATCTTTCAGCACAGAACTGACGGTGCCATCAACATACGCCTGAACCGTAACCTTCTGAGCCGGTGCCCGCAGGACGGCCTGGCCAGAGACTTCGGAAACCGACTCCAAAGTACCGCTGATCGGAGCAGGCCAAGACGACTTAAATAGCCCCCAAAAGCTCTCACTGCGGGCGAGTTCCTGACCTTGGCGCACAGAGTCGCCGACTTTACAGAGCATGTGCGAAGGCAAATCATCAGCTTCCAAGCCCAAGCGGGCAGCCAAGTTGATCATCTCTACGCGCCCGGGAATTTCCGTTTCCGCCACGATCTGTTCATGGCTGACGCGCTCTCCCACGCGTACCTTTACTCTGCCCTTTAAGGGCAGACGGCGCTCCACCTGCAGTTTGGTATTCTCTAAAACCTTTAATCCCGGTACATAAGCGCTGCCCATAGTTCCCAAATACCCTCTCCCAATGCTCCGCCAATGTCGTTTAATGCGCTCTTTCAACCGTGTCCTGCCAGCGTTTAACCTGCTGCAGGCGCTCTTCTTCCGATACCGCCAGAGAGAAAGGGCGACGCCCCCGGCCATCCAACAAAATTCCCACCTGACCTCCATAGAGCACGCCTTTCCACAGCTGCCCGGGTCCAGCGCCTATGTCGAAACCGCGGGCAGGCTGCAATTCCACGTAAACATTTTGCCCGCCAGCCAGCGGAATAAGCTGCAAATCACCAAAATTAAGACTGATCAAACGGTCTCCTATTTGCCCGGTGAGCATCGTGCGGCCAGTTCTGCCTGGGCCTACGGGAGCTACGCACGTACCCAGTTCCACCAAACAGTCTTTTTCAAATACCGATGTTGCAATATCGGGAAAGACCTCTCCCAAAACACCTAGCTGAGGCATCATAAAAATAGAATCGACTGCTAAGCGGGTAATGCCTTCCGGCAAAAAGGCATCTACCATCATCAGCGCTGCCTGAGAGCGCTTAGGAGCGTGAGAAAGAACCCCGCCCGAACCGATAATCATATCCAGAGCCAGCAGATTGACCAAGGAATCATCATCTTTGCTCTGATCAAACATAGCCCCAATATCAGCTTGCCTTTGCACGCCTTTAAGGCCGGTAGCCAGCAGACGGTGCTGTTCAAAGGATAAGCGCAAAGCTTCGCGGCACAAAGCCTGTTCTAGCTGCAGATCTTCTACAGTGTAAGGAATAGAAGTAGGGCGGATCATCTTATTCTTTAAGCTGTTGCGCAAAACACTGCCGCTGATCTTAAATGGCACCCAGCGCTTAACGCTGTCCTCGCCCGCTTCGCTAAGAACATTGGAGATAGAATAGCTCATACCGTAGTTGGCCGAGACCGTGCGGTTATAAACGCCAGAAAAAACGGAAAAGACATCTGTGGTCGCACCGCCGATATCTACGCCCAAGACGTTAGCTTTGTACTTATCAGCCACCCTCTGAATTATAGACCCGACCGCCGCGGGGGTCGGCATAATAGGCCGATCTGCCATAGCGATGAGATTGGGATAACCCGGGGCATGGGCCATAACATGTTCTAAAAACTGTTCCTGGATCTTCAAACGGGCGGGCTGAAGGTTTTCAGTTTCCAATGTCGGGCGCAAGTTCTCTACAAATTCTAAGGCAGTTTTCTTCATGAGAATCTCGCCCACCGCCGCTCGGGCTTCGCGGTTGCCCGCATAGATGACAGGCAAAGAATAAGAACTGCCCAAACGCGGGCGGGCATCAGCAGCGGCAAACAGCTGAGCTAATTCGGTTACATGCTTTTTCGTGCCGCCATCTACCCCACCGGCCAACAAAACCATATCGGGACGGAGACGGCGGATAATCTCGGTCTTCTCATGAGCTAAACGCCGGTCATTAGCGGCAAACGTTTCCATTACCACGGCGCCGGCACCCAGCGCTGCTTTCTGAGCGCTGGCCGCAGACATCTGCCGCACAACCCCGGCCACGATCATCTGCAATCCCCCGCCCGCCGAAGAAGTGGACAAATACATATCCACCCCCTGCTTTCCGTCATAGGGCTTAATCAAATTGCGCTGCCCATCCAGAAGGGGACGCCCAATAAGCTCAGACACTTCAGCTATAGCATTGCGCACTCCCAAGGTCACGTCTTCAGCTGGCGCTTCTACAGTCGTAGGAGCTTCTCCCCGGGCGGCCAGGCGATATTCGCCCTCGCGCTCTTCGATGAGAATAGCCTTAGTGGTAGTGCTGCCACAGTCGGTAGCGATAATAGAATGCGGTACATTAACCTTGCTCATAATCTCTAACGCTTTTCTCCAGCGCATTGTTCGCCGTCATATTGCTCGCCGTCGTATTTTTCAATAAGCGCAAGCAAACGCTCTATGCCGGTTCGCTCTTCGAGCAAAAGGTAAAGCGTCTGCAAATCGCGGCAGTTCAGCGCCAAACTAAGCAAAGGGCTCAGCACGAGCAAAGCCTGACTGCTTATAAAACTCAAAGGCTGCAGCGATTCTAGGGCTAAAATTGCCGGAACCGTAAGCCGCCTGCGCACTATAGCTCTAGCTGTGCGATCCAAAAACTTTTGCTTCTCCGCCTCGTCGAGACTCATTCCAGACAGGCAAACTTCTGGTTCTAGAGGCGCGGCATTGTCCCCAGCTAAAGACCACATATTAGACCAGTTCAAGCCCATACTCACTCTCCAGTTTTCGTGACAGCCAGCTTCTGCCGCAGAATCACTTCAGCCTGCCCGATCATCTGCGGAGTCATGAGCAAAAAAACCGAATTGCGCAAAACCGCCATTTTCTCGCGGCGGTCTTGAGATTGAGAAGCTGCAGATAAATCCGCCACCGTCCACAAGGTTACGCCATTTTTCTGCACCATAAAGCTGCGGTATTTATCCCAAGGATATACCCGCTCTTTGCCTAGCCGTTTCATGCGCAAGGCTGTTTCATCTAAAGTGTAATAAGTGGGAAAATAAAACGGCAGCAGATTGCCAATCATCAGCGCCAGCAGCACTCCCACGACCAAGGCGTTATTGAGCACATAAAACATTACGCCCCCCATAAAAGCGATAAAGGCCGTAATTAGACATGCTTTCAGAGGCTGTTCAGCAGCGGGATGAAACTTAAGCTCCAATTTCATGTTTGCTCTCCCAGAACATCCATTTTCAGGCTACCCCCAGCCAGCGGGCTGTGCGCATCCAGACATCCTGAAAAAACATCACCCGGCCTACAAGCAGAGAGACCCTAGCCATAACCGTATAGCCAAAAGTTGCGCCAAACGTAATCATCAGTACCCATATTCCTACGCGGGCAGCGTTTCCGATAATTATCCCCTTATGCTCGACAGAAAAATAAAAATAAGTCAGGCTGGACAGCACACCGATTAAAATAAGCCAATTTTTTAAGGTTATCGTCCAATCGGCATTCCCCCACAGCTTCAGGATAGTATCGCCGATTTGAGCCAAGACCTGGGCCTGCATGGTGTAAACGATATTGTATCCCGCATATATGCCCACCATGAAGGCCAAAGGCCAGCGGCCCATCCAAGCATATTTAGGCCATAAGCGCAGCAAAAGCATCGTTCCCAAAACCGCGGCAAACGCGTAGCGCCAGTCTCCCTGCTGCAGCCTAGCAATTAAATTGGGGTGCAGAACCTGCCAATAGCCGACACACATGCAGTATCCCGCCGAAACACCTACAAAAACATGCTCGGCCAAGCGGTAAAGAGGGTTGTCGCGATAGAGAAAGCTGAAAATGCACAGAGAAAGCGCAGCGCCAATCCAGAGTCCCAATATATCTAAATTGCTGTCCATTACCGCGCACCTCCGTTAGCAGAATTACTGCGCTGGCCGCGCTTCTTGTTCAGCCAATAGATCACATTGGCCATTATGATAAAAGCAGCAATGGCCAAATGAGCCATGGACAGAGCGTCCATTCCTCTCACCGCCGAACCGGGGCGGTTCAGCAGAGTCTCATATTCGCTGGCCCCGCGCATACCTTGCAAAATACCCTCTATCTGCCCGCTGTTGAGCAAGGGCATAGCTTCTGGAGAGGTTACCGCCGTAGTGCCGGTGATGATCGGGCGATGGTACGTTCCCCCCACGACGCGCACATATTCCAGCACCCCGGGCTTTCCCATGGACCAGGCACAGATTAAATCAATTGAATCCCAGCCTTTAACATTTTCTAACAGGGGAAGAGTTTCCCAGCTGCGCCCGTCAATATCTGTAGGGAAAAAGGCCCGCCAATCGTCTCCCGCACCACGCAGAACCACTTCGCCGCCGGCTTTATAGCCCAAGTTAACATAATCAATGCCTTCAGCAGCCCCGGTTTCTTGAGCCACTTCTCGCAGCGCTTCGCGGGCGAACAGAGCGCCTTCTGGCCACAAAGCCACAGCGACAACTTTGCAGTGCCTGGAGAAGAGATGATACAGTGCCGCCTCAGCCATGGGATGGCATTCTACTCTGGTGCCGGGTCCGTAATCGAAGGACATGCAGACTATAGCCCCCTGAGGCAGATTCTCGATACGCTCGTAAAACTGCCTGGTGTGCTGAGATATTTTAATGGGCAGGCCTATGGGAAAAATGATGGGTATGACAACCGCCACGGTTATAACCAGATAAATCCAGCGCCGATCCAGAGTGTTTAGTTTTTCCAGCATTTACTCAGCACTCCCCAAATATGAACGTTCAATGCCCAGCAATATTTTCAGGGAGACCGAAATCAGCCCCACAGAAGCTCCCAGCATAATCGCGCGCTGACCAGCGGTGTTAAAACTCCCCATAATCCAGGTCTCGATAAAATCTCCTATCGGGAATCTGTGCAAGACAGGAAGCTGCTCCCACAAATACTCTCCCAAAGGTATGCGGAACAGCATCACCATAAAAGCCGTTGTCAAGAGAATCGTCGCTTCCAGCGAACGGGCCCGAAAAGCCCGGTACGAGGCAGAAGCGATATAAAAAGCTAAAAGGCTGTAAGTAGCCGCCGACATCGGCGTGTAAATATACTGGAAAATCCAGGCAAAAGGCGTTCCCGCATCGGTCGGCAAAGCGGCCTCTCCCCCGCCTTGGGGAAAAATACAAAAGCCGCAGACGAGAGTGGCTAAAAGCGAAAGAAGCAAAACCGCATTGTACCCCCAGCCCGGTGCCTGGCGCTGAATTTTACGCCCGTTGGCTATCAGCAGGCTGGCAGCCCCCAAAACATAGGCACAGGTGACAATAATGTTGAAAAAATCGTTGAAAAGATCGCCCAGCCAGCTCAGGGGCGAGGTGTAAAACTGGATAATCATCACCCCGCCAGCGATAAAGGTAATCAACAAAGGTACTTCGCGTTTCATATTTTACAATATCCTTACAGCGCTCCTAGGCGGCCAGCAGGTCTTTTATCCAAGTGAAACCTAAACTGTAGAGTATCGTTCCAACCACAATAATAACCATAATCACGGCTTTGACCATATCCTGCCCCTTAAGGCTGCCTATCTGCATAGGGTCCTGGGAGAGATAAGCCGAAGCCGCATACAGCTCTTCTCCGATCAGCGTATAATCGCAGGAAGCTACAAAGAAGGGCAGCTGAGAAACCGTAGCCGTACCTGCCACTTGCACCGCTCCGCTGGCATTACCGTTTTCCGCCAAGATCAAAGCCTCGCCCAAAAAATTGCCGATATAGAAGATAGCCGCTGGGCGCTCGCGCATCATAATGCCGCTGGCACCGGCGGCAAAGCCAAATTGCTCGTCGCAGAGATAACGCACGTAGTCGCTTTGAAATGATTCGGGATGGCCCGCCTTTGCATAAGCGCTGCGCACCACTTCTTGGGTCATGGACATGACCATGGAACAGCAGTTGGGAACCAGCAAAGGCATATCGTAAGCGGCCACATCTTCGGCAACGCGTTCCAGCACCGACACAGACGCCAAAGTCTGGGCATCATCGATATCAGCGATACCGGGAATATAGAGAACTGGGCGTCCCATTTCGACAGCCCTGCCGACGGCGTCTTCTATCGCGCTCAGCGCCGGAAGGGAACGTATAAACGAGCGCCTGCCCCGGTGTGCCTGCCAGGTATGCCAAGCTATACACCCGGATATCAGCAGCACCCCGATCAGATTATTGAGTTTATCTATGCAAAAAAAGCCATCCATCCCAGTGCCCCGGTTATCCGCCCATCGACTCGCCGCCGTCTAAGACGAGCATCTGTCCCGTCATGAAATCCGCACCGCAAGCCAAATAGCTCACAGCCTCAGCGATGTCTTCATTTTTGCACAGGCGCTTCAGAGGAATATCTTTGGTGAGCAAGGCACGGAATTCTGGGCCATCTTCATCGATCCAGGGTTCATCGACCAGCCCGGTAGCGATAGAATTGATGCGCACATCGGGAGCCAGCTCTTTGGCCAGGGAACGGGTCAGCGACTGAATGGCTGCGCAACCGGCAGCATACTGCGTATATGTGCCGGTAAGAGCCGCCGTACTGATGATGTTGATGATCTTGCCGTATTTTTGCGCCCGCATGAGCTTAGAACAGGAGCGGCAGACATTAAAAGTACCCTTAACGCCGCGCTGTAAAACCTCAGTCCACATAATGTCAGTAATATCGTCGAGCGCAGCGTCATTCCAAAAATAAATGTTATTGACCACCACATCAACGCCGCCCAGATAATCTACCCCCTGCGCGAGAACGGAATTGATAGCTCCCTCATTGGTAATATCAAAGGGCAGCGCCAGCACTTTAGCTGTTGGCTCAAACAGGGGATACTGAAAAACTTCATCCTGGCTGCCGTTAACTAATAAAGCGAAGCCAGCCTGTAACAAAGCCTGACTAATATGCGGGGCGGCAGTACCGCGCCAGTCGGTGAGTAAAGCGACGGATTGGCGTTCGGCCAGAGCCATAATATTTATCCTCCAGCTAATCTGACGCTTAGGCCAGAACAGCTCCATTTAATCGTGTTACGGCCAATGACATGCGCATTCGTAATGCCCAATGACATTGGAAAAGTTTCCAAATGGCTAATTTTGGTAAATGAAAACGTTATCCTTTTACCCCATGTCATTTCGTTAAAGCTCGATGACATGGGAGATGTTGGCTCGTGTACAATTATCGCCACGTTCATACCCGCGTACCAGCAGGCATATGATACAAGTTAGACCTCGATCCTCCCAACAGTCTTGGGCACCCCCTCTGTCGCAGCCGCGACATCTCCACCTCCCATCCTTTAGGGGGAGTCAGATAGTTTCGCAGGTTAGCTGATCGCTAACTAAACGGCGTTATGCTTTTGCCCCATGTCATTTCGTTAAGGCTCGATGACATCAGGCGGTTAGCTTATCTGCAAAAAGAGGCTCTGTCAGAATCCAGGCCTGCTCCCAAGTCAGCACTCCCGCGTCGCTGCTCCAGGCCTGTGCAGGCTGCAGATATTCCCAAACCTGACGCATGTCAGACAAAACCTGCTCATCTGCAGCGAAAATGCGCAGATTACAGGGCTGGGCCAGGCCATCTTCCCCGATAGAAAACACGTGCGGAGACACGTGCGGACAGGGCGCGTTTGCGTTTTCTACTTTAACCTCTGCAGCGTCTGACACAGCTATGACAGGTTTGTCAGTCATAGCTGTCAGCTGATGAGCCATGTCAGACGCTGCTATAAAAGCACTGCACTTCTGAAGCAGCTCTTCAGCTAAGCCGTAAACAGGACAGCCTAACAATAAAGTGCTATGCAGCGCTCTCACAGCAGCGGAAGAAGGCAGGTCATGCGCTGCGGCAGGCAGCCCTGGAGATTTAGCTTGAGGATCAGCTGACAGGTCAGGGCAGATACCCAGCAAAGGCCAATCGCGGCGGGCCATCATCAGCCCCAGCGTCAGTACGGCGCGGCTGCTGCCAAACAGCCCCCAGCGCCAGGAAGTTAACGTATTCATAAAAATTTACTCTGCAAGTTTCTATTATAATCTTGAAAATACAGCATACCTAAAAAGCAGGGCTTTATCAATATTCCCCAAAAAAATTAGTTTATTTTATCTTCTTCATCACCAACTAATTAGAGGTTGCCATGTCCTTTGTAAAAAAATTCATAGAACCGCCCGAAGCTCAGCCGCCGTGCTACAAAACCGAAGAAGAGATGAAGGAAAAGTATAAATATTGGCGTTTTCGCCAGCTATACGCTACCTTCATTGGTTACGCGGTCTATTATTTTGTGCGCAAAAACATATCTTTGGCAGTGCCTCTAATGACCGCTCCCAATGCAGGGCTAGGATTGACCAAAGCCGATTTAGGCAAAGTCATGTCTTTCGGCGACGTGGTTTACGGTGTTTCTAAATCGTTTAACGGTTTTTTGGGAGATCGCTGCAATCCCCGCTATTTCATGGCCTTCGGCCTGCTCATGTCGGCAGTGGCCAATTTCTTCTTCGGCATGAGCGCCACCGTAGGCGTGCTGATTTTTTTCTGGTGTTTAAATGGCTGGTTCCAAGGCATGGGGGCTGCCCCCTGTTCACGCGTCATCACCCATTGGTATCACTCCAAAGAGCGCGGTGTCTATTGGGGCATTTGGAATACCTCGCACCAGGTGGGTCTTTCCATCGTCTTGGTAATGGCAGGTTATCTGGGACAATACATGGGCTGGCGTTACATATTTTGGGTTCCCGCCGCCCTAGCCGGTCTGACCTCGCTATTCCTGCTGGAACGCCTGCGCGACACTCCCGCCTCGTTAGGGCTTCCAGAGCCTGAAGTTTATACGGGCGAGCAAAAACTGGAAGAAGCTAAAATCGAAAAAGAAGAAAAACAGACCACCAAAGAATTCTTCCACTTCCTCTGCCATAACGTCTTCAATAATCCCGCCCTGTGGGCTATCTGCATAGCCAACTTCCTCATTTACGTCCTGCGCTACGGCTTCGTCAATTGGGCTCCGGCTTTCCTAACCGATAAAGGTATAAATTTAGCCAATATCGGCTGGATGGTGGCTGGCTTTGAGATCGCCGGCCTGTGCGGTTCGCTCCTGGCAGGATGGCTGACCGATAAATTTTTCGCGGGACAGCGCTCTCCGGTGTGCGTAGCTTATATGCTGCTCAGCACCCTGGCTATTTACGGTTTCTGGAAAATAGAGACCAACAACGCTTTCGTCTACGGCGCTATGCTGCTGCTGGTAGGTTTCCTGATCTACGGGCCGCAAATGCTGGTCGCCGTTATGGCAACCGATCTAGCCACTAAAAAAGCCGCCGCCACCGCAGTGGGCATGACCGGTCTTTTCGGCTATGCCAGCGGTATTGTTTCCGGCTGGGGTCTAGGTCACGTGCTCGACCACTACGGCTGGGATCACGCTTTCTTAGGGCTGGTCATCTGCTCGGCGGTCACTATTATCCCCTTCGTTTGCTGCTGGAACGCCAGGCCGCGCCAAGTCAGCGAACTTAACAAATAACTGTCAGCAAAAATATCTTGCAATAATACCCAATATCATAAGGAGTTCATTATGATGTTAAACGGTATTGGCGTGAATCAGGCTCACGGCGCTTCCAGCGCCCAACAAGCGCAGCATGTTAGCCCTAAATCTTTTATGGCCAGCATCAAGCAAGTCGGCGCTGGTATTTTAGGCAAGCCTCACGCCAACAAACATTCAGGGCTTAAAAGCGGTCTAGCCGGAGCTTTAATAGGTAAAGGAATCGGCATTCTCATGGGAGCAGCTGCCGGCCCTGCCGGTATGGCTGCGGGAGCTGTTTTAGGTTGCCTGCTCGGAGGCGGTATAGGCTATGCCATCGGCAAACACGGCCACATGCCACATCCTCCGCTGCCCCATCCTGGGCCTATGCCTCCCCCACCCAGGCCCAGGCCGCATCCGCCTATACATCGTCCGGCTCCGCCTCCACCTGGCCCGCATCCTCATCCCATGCCCGGTCCAATAGGACGGCCTCCTGCTCCCAAACCGGCACCTATGCCCGGACCCATTTTCACCCCCGGACCTAAACCAGGTCCCAAGCCCGGGCCTATGCCCGGAGGGCCTATTTTTGGTCCCAAACCAAGTCCTAAGCCCATGCCCGGGCCGGGAGGGCCGGGAGGGCCGCATCCCGGAGGACCCAAGCCAGGACCTAAGCCGTCCCCAAGACCGACACCGCGTCCCATGCCCGGACCGGGTGGACCGGGAGGACCG